>NZ_JBQFQR010000010.1:0-182088 GCF_056536985.1 Ruegeria sp. CH8
CCCTGAACCAGGCCATCGAGGACCAGAAGAACGGCATCACCACCCTGATCGAAGCCATGATCAACCAGGAACTGGGTGAGCCCTTCCGCCGCGACGCAATGAAAAAACCGGTCGAAGTCGCAGGCATCAGCGCCGACGACATGAACCAACAGGCCGGGGTCGCCTAAGCAGGTATGAAGCCCGGGCTCAAACGGGTCCGGGTTTCATTCAGCCTTCCGGTCTGGAGGGCGCATTTTTGCACAGAGGAAACATGATGCAGGCGTTAAATGCATCCCGGACGCCCCTGTCGTGGGCGCAAGATTTCGTTCGCAGGAACGGTCATGGATTTCTGATTTCCGTGGTTGTGGCTGTAGCTGCGCAGTTTCTGTCGGAACACTACGGTGCGCCAGCGATGTTGATGGCGCTTTTGCTTGGCATTGCGTTTCATTTTCTGGCCGAGGAAGACAGCGGAAGTTGCAAGGCCGGGATCGAGTTTACCGCACGTACCGTTCTGCGTTTTGGCGTTGCGCTGTTGGGTGCACGTATCTCTGTTGAACTGATGGTAGGCTTGGGGCCGCAATTGATCGCAGTTGTCATAACGGGTGTCATTCTGACGATCCTGTTTGGATTGCTCGGCGCGCGCTTGCTTGGTCGTGGTTGGCGGTTCGGTGTTCTGACCGGCGGTTCGGTTGCGATTTGCGGTGCCTCTGCCGCGATGGCTTTGTCCGCCATTTTGCCAAAGAACGAACACTCCGAACGCAATCTGATCTTCACCGTTCTGTCGGTGACCGTGCTATCCACGGTTGCGATGATCGCCTACCCGATCCTGACCGAGACCTTTGATTTCGACGATCAGATCTCGGGGGTATTTCTGGGCGGTACCATTCACGACGTCGCTCAGGTTGTGGGTGCCGGTTTTTCCGTTTCGGATGAAGCTGGCGAAGTTGCGACGATGGTGAAACTGATCCGCGTTGCCATGCTGGCCCCGGTCGTTCTGGTGATTTCTGCACTTGTCCGCCGCTATGCAGAGTTCAGTGAAGACGAGGGTAAACGGCCTCCGATTTTGCCGATGTTTGTCGTGGGCTTTCTGATCTTCGCGACCTTGAACTCACTTGGGTTCATCCCCGAGGTCATCTCTTCGGCCATGGCCAGCCTCAGCCGCTGGGCACTGCTGGTGTCGATCGCAGCGGTCGGGATGAAAACCTCGCTCAAGCGCATTCTGGATGTAGGGGGGCAGGCCATCGCACTGATCGTCGCCGAGACCGTCTTCATCGCCGTGCTGGTTTTGGCGGGCGTCTACCTCGTGCATTTTTAAAAGGACTTGCCATGAAGCCGTTGGAAGAACTGCTCAAAAATGCTGCGCAATCGCAAAAGAAAATTGTTCTGTCAGAAGGGTCTGACCCCCGCGCGGTCGAAGCTGCGGTTGAAGCAAGGGAGAAGGGCGTCGCCCGAATTGTGCTGGTGGGGGACGAGGGGCTAATCTTACGCCAGCTCGCATCACTGAACGCCCAACCGGGTGGCGGACTAGAAATCGAAGACCCTGCCTCGTCAGCACATATCGATGATTTGGAGGCGTTGTATTTTGAACTGCGCAAGCACAAGGGCGTCACGCAGGAACAGGCCAGGCTTGAAGCACGCAAACCGCATGTATTCGCCGCGCTAATGGTAAAGAAGGGGCTTGCGGACGGAACCCTTGGCGGTGCCGTAGCAACCACGGCTGAGATCGTGCGGACTGCCATTCAGGTCATTGGTCCAAAACCCGGCGAAAAGCTTGTATCCAGCTTTTTTCTGATGCTGTTCTGCGAGGGTCACCACATCAAAAAAGGCGCGCATGTCTTTGCGGATAGCGGTCTGGTCGTTGATCCTTCTGCAGAAGAAATGGCCCAGATCGCGTTGGCTTCAGCCAGTAGTTTCCGGGCGTTGACGCAGGATACTCCGCGGGTCGCGATGTTGTCGTTCTCGACCCGTGGCAGCGCCAGCAGTGCAGCCGTGACCAAGGTCGTTGAGGCCACGCGTTTGGCCAAGGAGGCGGCGCCCGATCTTCTTATTGACGGTGAGTTGCAATTTGATGCAGCCTTTGTGCCCGAGGTTGCAGCAAAAAAGGCCAAGGACTCGCCACTGGGTGGCGATGCGAACATCTTTGTCTTTCCCAACCTCGAATCCGGCAACATCGCCTACAAGATCGCCCAGCGGGTCGGAGGAGCAGTGGCCGTCGGCCCGATTATGCAGGGGCTGGATAAACCAGCCAATGATCTGTCCCGCGGATGTTCGGCCGAGGATATTCTGCACATGATCGCCGTAACCGCAGCCCAGGCCGAAGCAAACGAAACAAAGATGCAACCGAATTCGGAGGTTTTGCGATGAATGTACAAGTCATCAACCTGTTCGACGAACCCGCAACGCGCAGCGAGCGCCGCCTGTCTGATCTGCCGGATCGCGTGGTAGAGGGGGATCCTCACCACAAGGTCGGGATGCATTTCACCAGCTCCGACGGTGCACTCTCGGCGGGCACGTGGACATCAACTCCTGGGAAATGGCACGCGTTCACGGACAAGGATGAGTATTGCTACATCGTTGAAGGACATTGCGCGTTGATTCACCAAGACGGGACGCGGCAGGATTTTCGCACCGGTGACAGCTTTATGATTCCAAACGGCTTTCAGGGCTATTGGGAAGTTGTTGAGACAACGACAAAGCACTTTGTCATACGAGACTTGTCTGAGTGACGTAAACCGTTCCTGGGGCGTGAACCTTCCCATTGAATGGGCTTTGGGTGCATCTGCATTTACAATGAGCTCAGAGGAACTGCATTGCGCGATTTTGATGGAGTGCCTTACACTGTCGATCCAAATCGACCGACTAAGGCTAGCAAGCTTGAATTGCCCCTCTAATCAGACCCACTTGGGTGGTTCAATTTGATTGTTAGGCTCCAGACTTATTGCCAGAACAGAATGGTAGCTGCGAGAGCGATTGCCGACACGAGGACCTTCGTATCGGTTCGCGATGCGGCGCCAGGCTTTGAAACGTCCGAACATGATTTCAAGGCCCTTTCCTTCACGATCTCTTCCATGTCGCGACAGGACACAGAGAGGCGCGACCGGAAATAACCGAAGGGCAAACCTACGCCTTTGTGAAAAGGGCAGCCTTTCATATGTGTTGTCTCAAAAATGCTCGCGATTGAATTGAAAGCAACAGGGGCCAACACACGTGGTCAGGTCACCCGCGATCAAAACTTGGCGACACAACCGGCGCTAATCGCAAATTTGTCGTATTTGAATTATTTTCTGTCCGAAACAACATCTGCAAAAAGCACTTTTCTCAGCGCAGATTGAGGGCTGCAACGAACAGGAGCCTTCATGCGCTATTCAGCTCTGAGAATCCTCAAAGAGGCCCTGACAGGTCACAAAGGGTGGACCCCGCAATGGCGTGACGTCGCGCCTGCGGAGGCCTACGACTATGTCATTGTCGGAGGTGGCGGCCACGGGTTGGCGACGGCCTATTACCTTGCCAAGGAATTCGGCGCGGCACGTATCGCGGTTCTGGAGAAGGGCTGGATAGGCGGCGGTAATGTCGGGCGGAACACGACAATCATTCGGTCGAACTATTTGCTGGACGGAAATGAGCCGTTCTACGAGTTTTCGCTCAAGCTTTGGGAAAACCTGGAACAAGACTTCAACTACAACGCGATGGTCAGCCAGCGTGGAATTCTGAACCTCGTCCATTCAGATGCGCAGCGCGATGCGGCGCGGCGTCGGGGGAATGCCATGATCCTGAACGGGTCGGACGCTGAACTTCTGGATGCCGAGGCTGTTCGGGGGATGTACCCGTTCCTCAATTTCGACGATGCACGCTTTCCAATCCGGGGCGGTCTGTTGCATCGGCGCGGCGGCACAGTGCGGCATGACGCAGTGGCCTGGGGTTACGCCCGCGGGGCCGATATGCGCGGCGTAGATATTATTCAGAACTGCGAAGTCACCGGATTTCGCATCGAAAACGGTGCGGTTCGGGGTGTTGAGACAACCCGCGGATACATCGGGGCCGGAAAGGTTGGTGTTTCGGTTGCGGGCAGTTCCAGCCGGGTGATGGCGATGGCCGGAATGCGCCTTCCCATCGAAAGCCACGTTCTGCAGGCCTTTGTTTCCGAAGGGTTAAAACCCTTCATCCCGGGCGTAATCACCTATGGCGCTGGACATTTTTATTGTAGCCAATCCGACAAGGGCGGGCTGGTATTCGGGGGCGATATCGACATGTACAATACGTACGCCCAAAGGGGTAACCTGCCGGTTGTCGAAGATGTCGTGGAAAGCGGGATTTCTCTGATACCGGCACTTGGACGCGCGCGCCTCTTGCGCAGTTGGGGAGGGCTCATGGACATGTCCATGGACGGCTCGCCCTTCATCGACAGGACGCACATCGACGGCCTCTACTTCAATGGCGGTTGGTGTTACGGCGGGTTCAAGGCGACGCCTGCTTCGGGCTACTGCTTTGCGCATTTGTTGAAGACCGACCGCCCGCATGAAGTAGCCATCGCTTACAGGCTGGATCGGTTTAAAACCGGCCACATGATCGACGAAAAAGGGCAGGGCGCCCAACCGAACCTGCATTGAGGGGCAAACCAGATGATTATTGACCATCCTTTGCTTGGCCCGCGTGATGCGCAGGAGTTTACCTATTTGGGTGATGCCTCGCTTATCAACCGGCCCGATTGGCAGTGTGAAAACGCGCTGAGCGAGTTCCACGACTATCTGTATTTGCGCGACAATCCAGCAGGCGAACACTGTGAGCTTTGGTACCACGAGCAGGGCGATCGTTCGTGGCTTGTCGTCACGCGGAACACAGTTACTCATGAAATTCTGAGCGTCGAACTTGCCCATGACGTGGCGAAGGCGGTTACCGCAGGAAGGTCTGCTAAATGACTCAGGTGAATCGTTTGAATGGCGGCTTGATTGACCGCAGCAGCAGCCTGAACTTTCGGTTTGACGGAAAGACCTACAGCGGGTTTCAGGGTGATACGCTGGCCTCGGCTTTGCTGGCAAATGGCGTGCGACTAACGGGGCGCTCGTTCAAGTATCACCGGCCGAGGGGCGTATTGACGGCAGGCAGCGAAGAACCCAATGCGCTGGTCGAGCTTCGCACGGGCGGGCGGCAAGAACCGAATACCCGCGCCACGGTTGCCGAACTCTATGACGGGCTGGACGCGAATTCGCAAAACCGCTGGCCGTCCTTGGAACGCGATTTCATGGCGATTAACGACCGGTTTTCGAATTTTCTAACGGCAGGTTTTTATTACAAGACGTTTATGTGGCCAAAGGCTTTCTGGGAAAAGCTCTATGAGCCCATCATCCGCAAGGCCGCCGGCTTGGGCAGTTTGACCGGAGAGGACGACCCCGACCTATATGACAAAGGGTTTCTGCATTGTGATCTGCTGATTATCGGCTCGGGACCAGCAGGTTTGGCGGCGGCACTGACAGCAGGTCGCGCGGGCGCACAGGTCATTCTGGCCGAAGAAGATTTCGAGTTGGGCGGACGTCTGATCGCCGAGTCCAGCACGTTGGCAGAAATCTCAGGTGCAGATTGGGTCATGCAGACGCAGGCGGAACTGGCGGGCATGAGCAATGTGCGTCAGATGCCTCGGACCACTGTGTTCGGAGCCTATGATCATGGGATTTACGGCGCGGTCGAGCGCAACGCGGATCATCTTGCTGAACCCGCTCCGGGCAAGCCGCGTCAAACCTTGTGGCGCATCTATTCTAAGCGCGCGTTGATTGCGACTGGCGCGATCGAACGCCCCATCGCGTTTGAAAACAACGACCGCCCCGGGATCATGCTGGCTGGCGCCGTTCGTGCCTATGTCAATCGCTGGGCCACAACGCCTGCGCAATCTGTTGTCGTTTTTGCCAATAACGATGACGCCCACCAAACGGCCCGTGATCTAATGGCGCAGGGCGTCAAGGTGCCCGCCATCATCGACACGCGGCCCGATGCGCCAGATGTTGAGGGGACTGAAGTTCTGAAGGGGGCCGAGATCATCAACACATCCGGTCGTCTCGGTCTGAGTGCGGTTCGGGTCAGGGTCGCCAAAGGATATACACGCAATCTGTATTGCGAAGCGCTGGCGACGTCAGGCGGCTGGAACCCCAACCTCGGCCTGACCTGTCATCAGCGAGGCCGACCGGTTTGGAACGCGGATATTCATGCATTTGTTCCGGGGGAAGGTCTGCCCGTCGGACAGATCGTAGCCGGAGCGGCAAAGGCTGAGCTGACAACCGACGCAGCACTCCGGGGTGGAGCGGCCGCAGCAGTTTCCGCACTTGCTGATCTTGGGATCACCGCGACGCCAGCTGACTTGCCAGCCGCACAGGATGCGCCAGTCTCTCTGTCGCCGTTCTGGCATGTGAAGGACGCAAAACGGGCTTGGTTGGATTTCCAGAACGACGTGACCGTAAAGGACGTCAAACTGGCGCATCAGGAGAATTTCACTTCGGTCGAGCACCTCAAGCGGTACACAACGCTGGGTATGGCAACCGATCAGGGGAAGACTTCTAACGTCGGTGCGCTTGCGGTGATGGCGGAACTGACCGGTAAGTCGATCCCTGAAACCGGCACCACCATCTTCCGACCGCCCTACACACCTGTGGCGATGGGGGCTCTGGCGGGGCGTGCCGTCGATAAAGATTTCCACCCGACCCGGCTGACCCCCAGCCACAAATGGGCCGAGGAGCGGGGCGCAGTGTTCGTCGAAGTCGGCAATTGGATGCGAGCACAATGGTTTCCGCGCAAGGGTGAGACGCATTGGCGTCAGTCAGTTGATCGCGAGGTTCTTCAGACCCGCAATTCAGTTGGTGTCTGTGACGTGACGACACTGGGAAAGATCGACGTGCAGGGTGCTGACGCCGCTGACTTCCTGAACTTTGTTTACGCCAACGGATTCGCCAAACTACCGGTGGGCAAAGTGCGTTATGGTCTGATGCTGCGCGAGGATGGCGTGGCATATGATGACGGGACAGCCGCACGTTTTGCCGAGGACCATTTCGTCGTAACGACAACCACTGCTAACGCGGTTCTGGTCTATCGCAACATGGAATTCGCGCGCCAATGTCTGTGCCCGAATATGGATGTGCAACTTATCTCAACCACCGAGGCCTGGGCGCAATATGCGGTTGCGGGTCCGAACAGCCGCAAGCTGCTGCAAAAGATCGTCGATCCCGAATTCGACATATCGAACGAGGCGTTTCCCTTTATGGCCTGCGGCGAGGTCACCGTCTGCGGGGGGTTGCGCGCGCGGCTTTTCAGAATTTCGTTCTCGGGCGAATTGGCATATGAGATCGCCGTGCCCACCCGTTATGGCGATGCCATGATGCGGGCGCTTATGGAAGCGGGCGAAGAGTTTGATGTGGTGCCTTACGGCACCGAGGCCCTTGGCGTCATGCGCATCGAAAAGGGCCACGCTACGGGCAACGAATTGAACGGAACAACCACTGCTCTGAACCTTGGCCTTGGTCGGATGGTCAGCGACAAGAAAGACTGTATTGGCAATGTGCTTAGTCGTCGTGAGGGAATGAACGCTCCGGATGCGCTGGCTCTGGTCGGCCTGAAGCCTTTGGACGCTAAGGATACCCTGCTGGCAGGCGGGCATCTGATGAACAAGACCGGGCCGGTCGATGCTGCAAATGATCAGGGTTATGTCACCTCTGCAGCCTATTCTCCCACCCTCCAAAGTTCCATCGCTTTGGGTTTTGTGAAAGGCGGGCTCGACCGTAAGGGTGAGCAGTTACGCTTAGTCAATCCGTTGGAAGGTCAGGAAATCTTGGTGGAAATCGTCAGTGCTCATTTCGTTGACCCGGAAGGGGAGAGGCTCCGTGCATAACTTAAAAGCAATTACTCCACTGCGTGGCGTTTCTCCTCGCCTGGATCACATCGGCACGATCAACGTCACCGAGGTCGTGGATCAGGCCCTGGCTTCGGTCGCGGCCCGAAAGGGACAATCTGCCGTCATGCAGCAAGCGCTGGCTGATCACATCGGATTGCACCTACCTGAACCTGGTCACGCCGTGATTGCAGCACCCTTTGGCGCCATCTGGATGGGGCCTGATCAATGGATGATCACCGCCCCGCATGACAGTCATGAACTGCTGGCGTCCGAGGTGAAGGAAATAGTCGGACGCAGCGCCTCGGTGGTCGAGCAGACAGATGGCTGGTGCCGATTTGACGTGGCAGGGGTTGGTTTGTGCGATCTGTTCGAACGGCTTAGCAATGCGCCGGTGCGTACGATGGTGCCCGGTTCGGCCATCCGTACAACAATGGAACATTTGGGTGTGTTTTTGTGGCGATTGGCCGATGATCATATGGCCATCTTAGCCCCCCGGTCTGCTGCGGGTTCGTTGCACCACGGGCTTGTGGCTGCGGCGCGGTCTATCGCCTAAGCTCAGCCCGACGGAAGCACGTCATCGCTACCGACACGCATTGAATTCTTGGCACGCCGGTCGCTGATCGGCGTTACCCCAAACGTCTCGCGGTAATGGCGCATGAAGGAACCGGGCGTGGAATACCCGACCATATAAGCCACTTCGGTGATAGGGTCGTTGGTATATAGAACCAACTGCCGCGCCTGGTTCATTCGCATTTTTCGGTAATAGCTGAGAGGACTTTGACCGGTCGCTTTCTTGAACCCACGCTCCAGAGAGCGTGCCGACAGACCGACTGCTTCGGCCACTTCGCTGATTTGAATAGGGCTTTCGATATGTTCGGCAAAATGCCGAATGGCGCGTGCTACCTGCTTTGGCAGTAAATCCTGGCTTTTCGCCGTAGAAATGGCGGGAACTTTTTGTGACATCGTTGCGCTGCGGATAAACGGGTGCTGAAACCAGCAGGCGACTTCAGCCATCACGTCGCCGCCTAGGCTGTCTTCAATCAATGTCAGCATGTGGTCAAACACGGCCGATGCACCTGAGATAGTCGTAAAATTACCTTCAGAACAAACTACGGTGTCTGTTATCGGGATTTCAGGAAATTCGGCCTTAAAAGCCGCCTCATAACACCAGTGGACGGACAAGGGTTGATCTTCGGTCAGACGGGTTCTTGCAAGGGGGAAAACCCCGCCGCTAATCGCGCCAAGTTTGGTGTTTCCGCGCAACAACCGTTGCAGGGCTGCGTTCGCTTTTGAGGGGTCTTCGAAAACGCTGTTTGGACTGGACGCAAACAGCAAGCGATCCAGACCCTGGACTTCAGCCAGCGTACAGTCGGGTGAAAAGGCCACCCCGGCAGAGGATTGCACTGGCTCGTTTTTTTCAGCAACCACCATCCAGCGGAACGCATCCTGCCCTGAAATTTCATTGGCAGCTCGCAATGGTTCGATACACGAGGTCAGGCATGCCATGGGAAATCCCGGAAAGACTAGGATTCCAAGGGTCATTTCTTCTTTTATCATCGGTTCATTGATATGATGAATTGAACTGATGTCTAAGACAATAGTGCCCATTATTCCTGTCGGCAACGAAGACACCGGACCGGTCTTATGTAGAGACAGAAGTGCGGGTTTGTTTCTCGCTTGGGTGGTGGTTTCAAAGTTGAGTCTTCATTCAGCGACACGCGTTTCAAGCACTTGAAATGCAGGCGCCAAAATTGTGCTCTGCCCGAAATCCGATGCGCCACTTCGGTCCGAGCCAGATATCCTGCTAAAATGAGTTGCCTGAACCCATCGAAACCGAAGATTGGCATCTTTGATGCTTGTCTCTTTGGTATTTCTCGGAGTAAGTCTTGCACACGCAGGGGAGTCCCACCAAGGGGACTGAGAGGCTGACAGGGCATTGCCCGGCGACGCGACCCTTTGAACCTGACCCAGTTGATACTGGCGTAGGAAGCTAGGGCGCGCAGGCTGCAGAAAAGGGCAGGCGTTCTCCGAACAAGGGGGTAAACTACCCTCTCGTTTCCCCAAGCCAAACTCATCTGGTGTCTTTTTGAGTTGAACTGCTTGAGGAGCACCAACATGAACGTCCCCAACCCCAAAATCACTACGGATGAACTGCCCGCGTCGCGCAAGTTCTATGTCAACGGAGCGCTGCATCCAGACATTCGCGTGCCGATGCGTGAGATTTCCGTTCATCCAACCGCAGGTGAGCCGCCCCTGCCGGTCTATGACAGTTCCGGTCCTTATACCGACCCCAATGTAACCACCGACATTCGGCAGGGCTTGCCTGCTCTCCGTCGCAAGTGGATCGAGGCACGTTGCGACATTGAGGAGTATCAGGGGCGCGAGATTAAACCCGAAGACAATGGATTTGTTGAAGGAGATCGGCTGACTCCCGAATTCCCAGTGCGCCCGCTTCCTTTGCGTGCAAAGGACGGCAAGGCGGTGACCCAATTGGCTTATGCCCGCGCCGGTATCATCACGCCTGAAATGGAATTCATCGCAATCCGTGAAAACCAGCTGCGCGAAGCCGTTGTTGAGCCGCGCGAAGGCAACGACTGGGGCGCCAGCATTCCCGACTATGTAACGCCGGAATTCGTGAGGGATGAAGTTGCCGCAGGGCGCGCCATCATCCCGGCCAACATCAACCATCCCGAAAGCGAACCGATGATCATCGGGCGCAATTTCTTGGTCAAGATCAACGCAAATATGGGTACATCGGCCGTGACTTCTTCGATGGAGGAAGAAGTCGACAAGATGGTTTGGGCGATCCGATGGGGCGCTGACACTGTTATGGATCTGTCTACGGGTCGCAACATTCATAACACCCGCGAATGGATCATTCGCAACAGCCCGGTACCGATCGGGACGGTTCCTCTGTATCAGGCGCTGGAAAAGGTAAACGGCATCGCCGAGAACCTGACATGGGAAGTGTTCCGCGACACGCTGATCGAACAGGCGGAACAAGGCGTGGATTACTTCACCATCCACGCGGGGGTTCGCTTGCACATGGTGCCGATGACGGTAAACCGCGTGACAGGCATCGTTTCTCGCGGTGGTTCGATCATGGCAAAATGGTGTCTGCACCATCACAAGGAAAGCTTCCTCTACGAACATTTCGACGAGATATGTGACATCTGCCGCGCCTATGACGTTTCCTTCAGCCTCGGCGATGGACTGCGTCCCGGCTCAATCGCTGATGCGAATGATGAGGCGCAGTTCGCTGAACTGGAAACACTGGGCGAACTGACCAAAATTGCCTGGACCAAAGACTGTCAGGTGATGATCGAAGGGCCGGGCCACGTTGCCATGCACAAGATCAAGGAAAACATGGACAAGCAATTGGAATGCTGCCACGAGGCACCCTTCTATACGCTTGGTCCGCTGACCACGGATATTGCTCCGGGCTATGATCACATCACCAGTGGAATCGGAGCCGCAATGATCGGTTGGTTCGGGTGCGCGATGCTTTGCTATGTCACGCCTAAAGAACATTTGGGCCTGCCGGATCGGGACGACGTCAAAACCGGGGTCATTACCTATAAGATCGCCGCACATGCGGCCGATCTAGCCAAGGGTTTGCCGGGAGCGCAGCGTCGCGATGATGCCCTGTCCCGCGCACGGTTCGAGTTTCGCTGGGAAGACCAATTCAACCTGTCTTTGGACCCCGACACAGCCCGGGAGTTTCACGATCAAACTCTGCCCAAGCAAGCGCACAAAGTCGCGCATTTCTGTTCCATGTGCGGTCCGAAATTCTGTTCAATGCGGATCAGTCACGACATACGGGCAGAAGCCCAAAAAGAGGGTATGGAGGCAATGGCCGCCAAGTTCCGCGAGGGTGGAGACTTGTACGTACCTGTTAACGAATAATAGCTAGACCAGTATTGCGCCTGCACGATCATCGAAAAATAGATGTTACAGGTGTAGGCGCAATTATTGGACCTCGATGTGCGTTCGCTCGTGTCTCGACCAAAAGCGATACAGGCTCTCGGCGAACCCAGTTGCAGCGCAGACCGCGCCTGAATGCCCCAGCAGAGCTGTTTTAAGCGCTCAACAACAACAACTTGTAAACCCCTGTCAGTGCGGGTGATGTTGCTGTGGCCGCACCGCCGACCTGGAAGGTCATTGTGTTGCTTGACGCGGAAATGTTACTGACCTCCAGACCCGAGTTTGTACCATCCCACCATTTGCTGTTTGGCGTTGTCGCGTCATCGAACTCTGTTATCCCAGAGGCAGGGAAAAGGTCGGTGGAATCGCCTGAATTGGAATTGTTCTCCAGATCGAAATTTCCATCGGCTTGTTCCAGCGAGCACTCGTAGTGCAGGGCGGCCGTCATCTGCTCGTTATTGTTGCTTCCACTTTCCTCAACGTGCCAGATCGCCAAGCCGGAATCCGGCAGCGCCGTATCACGTCCTGTTTGCTGACGGTTTTCAATGATGAAATACTCGGTATCACTGCGTGGAAAGATACAGAAGTCGTTCTGACCGGCGTTTACGGTTGCTGTCATTCCCGGAGCCAGCGTTGTCAAGTTCGAAGTCCACCCCGCGGCATGCTTTAAATAGGCATCTATTTGGACTGGGTTCTTGGGATTGCCGCTGGAGGACATCAGTGAGTAGAGCCCGGTTCCACGGGATTCGTACCCGTAGTCATACAGATCTGGAAAATCGCAGATCATGTGCCCGTTTTCGTGACAAAACGTGCCAAGGGTTAACTCGTCTCCCATATTGGTGAATTGGTAGTCGAAGAACTTTCTGCCACCCCCAATATTGTAAGCGGACGCCAGCGACCAGGAATGCGGCCAAAGCCCTTCGGCCCAGTTGTTTACCCGATCGCCTGCATAGAAAACATTCAGCGCATGTATGAAACCTAACCCATCTGCGGTCAGTCCGCTGAAATCAAATCCGTTGGCGACCAAATCATCAAGAGCTTCGGTGATGAGCTCGCGGGCACGCGTTCCAAAGCTGACCGTTTCGTCAGTATAGTAGCTGCGGTTGTTCTGGGCTGTGTAATATACCGTCACGATATTGGTGTAGGTCAGCTTTCCGTCCGACACATCGAAGAAATAGTCGCGCACGGAACCATTGTTGCCAAAACCGGAATACCCAACGTCGTTACAATACTTGGTAACCTCGTTTTGCGAGATTGTCCCTGCGACGTCTGGAAAATCGATCAATACGCAAAGCCCTACAAAGGTGCCGGTTGTCGGGCCTGACGGCGGAGCGGCAAATGGGCCGCCGGGGGCAGCTTTCTTTGCCATCACGCGCTCCGCCCAGCGGTCTTCCCAACGTCGGCGCCCACTGATCATTTGCGACCGTAAGGCATCAGCTTTTGCGACCTCATGTGAAGGTCTCAAATGCTGGGCCAAACCGGCTGCACTGGGATCATCGCGGCCAGGTGCCAACGAAGACGCTACAAGCTGCGCACCATCGGCGGCCGCTTCGGCAAAACGCCACTCGCGACTGGTCTCGCATTTGACGACCGTAAAGCCGTCTTCAGTTTCGAAGGTCGCATAAAACTGGTTTCCACTCCCACGAACCTTGAATGACGTTCCATCTGGATTGTGAAAGGTGAATTCTTCTCCATCAAATGGCATAGGCATAACAAAAACTCCAAAAGCTAAAGGTTACCCGGCAGACACGAATTACTTCCGCCGAGCATGTGCCAAGCGCGAAGTCTAGCGCGTCTTTTTGGTCGTACGCCGACGAGTGGTCTTGGCCTTCGGCTTTGCCTCGGCCTTTTTTGCATCACCCGCCGAGGCGGCCTTGGCCTCGGGTTCGGGATTGTCCACATTCGTTTTGGCGCTGAATGGTACGGAAGAGGGCGCCGTTAAAACTGGGTTCTCTATGGACGGTGGACGCCCTGTCGGAGCCACCCTGGGTGATGATCCCGCGGCTTCCAACTCCGGGTTCATGATATCGGCAGACCTGCCAGCAGGCCCTCCCTCCCCGCCGAGCGGTGGATTTTGCACGTTGCTTGCAGCGGACTTGGCGGCAGAAGTCTCAGTGGCGGTGTCAAGAGGTGGGTTCTCTATATCCGACATTACATTCTCCTTTTCGCACAGCTAGAGTAACAATTGCCGCGCGATCAGGCCCGCACGTAAAGTCTGTTAATCGTGCTGTAAGCTGATGTTGCGGTTAGCAGGGCCCAAACGGTCTTGGTCGCACTGATCGCCGTCAAAGCCGTCGCCAACATTTCCCGCTCATAGGTTGCATTTGCGTTGAACCAATGATGGAAGCTTCCATCAGTCGCACGCAGAGAAATGTAGATCACACCGTTTTCAGCCGGTCCGGCCGCAGTAACTTCGCAGGTTTTCCAAGGCATCTTACAAATCCTTTCTCTGTATCAAATTACGTGTCGCCCAGTACAAAAATACGGAAGAACAAAATTCAGAAAGGCAGGGTGACAACTAACAAGTTTACGACGATTCGTGTCGTGTCCAAACAACAAAACGTCGCAAAAGTGATATAGCGACGTGTGTCTGCTCCAAGTTTGGAAGTGCTTTTTACTGGAGTTTGGAGTATTGGTGGCGCGCAGTACGCTACCGAAGATCACCAGTTGTCTTTCTCATCGTCCACTCCTCGGTGGTGACGATGAGCCAGAAACTCTGTCTTATCAAATTGCCCTGAATGGACCCATAAGTGCTGACGTTAGACAGTACTCAGTCTGAATTGCAATGGAAAAAGCTATCAGCACACCCTGCTCATATCGGCCGGGCAAGTTCTCTGATCCAATTCGAGAACTCTTTTTCTGACACATCTCCGGATGCCAGGTCTTCCATCATCCTGACGCCCTGGACAGGATCAGGGCGAATTGAAAGCCCGTTGAGCCGGAGAAAGGTTGCCGCAGTTACAAATGCGGTGCGTTTGTTGCCGTCTACAAACGCGTGAGCCTTGGCGATGCCAAAAGCGTAAGCAGCTGCAATTTCTGGAAGGTCTGCATCAGTGTATGCGGCGAGGTTCATTGCCCGAGCACAGCCCATCTCAAGAAGAGCTACATCTCGTAATCCGGGGGCTCCGCCGTGTCTTGCAATTTGCCTGTCGTGGATGACGATGATTGCGCTGAACGGAACCCAGGTAAACTGCTTCACGCAAGCGCCTCAAGAAGGTCTCTGTTTTCATCCATTACAATCTCTGCGGCAGCTAGTGCTTCGGCAACAGAAGGATCGTGCGCCAAAACTTTCAATGCACCATCATCGCTGCGGACCACGAAAAGACTATCGCCTTCCTTGACGTCCAAAATTGTCAGCATCTCAGTCGTCAAAGTCATGACCGCAGAATTCCCGACTTTGCGAATTTTGGTTTCTATCATGATGGTCTCCTACGTGTATCCAGATGTATATACCTGATTGCATCGGCAATCAAGAAAAACAGAAGTGAGTTCTATCGCACATTTGAGTTTCAGGAATACGAGGAAGAAAACTTGTTTGCGCGTCACATGGCGAATGTCTCAGGCACCCTTTTCACAGAGGCTCCATAGATGCCTGATTTTATTTCTCATCTTCACTCTTTGGCGGTTGTAATGAGCCGTAAACCCTCGGGTCTCATACCATTCTACATGGTCCAATTGGTACTGCCGTTACACAAACCAACATGTCGTTGCAGATGAAACCATTTTGACCTATTCTATGTGAAGCATGCAACTCGATACATTTTTTCCATACCGACTGGCTGTGGCGTCCGAAGCTTTTTCAAGAAATCTGACAGACGTCTATGAGCGTGAACTGGGCCTTTCGCGCGAGGAATGGCGATTGCTGTTTCTGCTGGCGAACGCAGAAAGCATGACCTCTCTGGACCTTGCGCGGCGCACGACACTGGACAAAGTGCAGGTCAGCCGGGCGGCCAAGCGCCTTGATGAGAAGGGGCTGATCGTCCGTGAGATCTCAGATGAGGACCGTAGAATCCGGGTCTACCGCTGTACGCCCGAAGGGTTTCGCCAGTTTCAGCACCTGGAGCCAAAGGTGCGGGAGCGGGCCGACCGTATGCTTGACGCGCTGACACCTGAAGATCGCGAGGCGTTGGAGAGAGGTATATCGGCGCTGATGAAAGTGGCCAAAACCTGTTGAAAAAGAGGACAGACGCCGAAGTGACCTCTGCCCGTGCTCGTTAATGACGCTCGATGGCCGCAAGCAGCGTGCCTGTGCAGGCACCAAACCCGATACGAAAACCGTTGCCACGCGCCGCGCCGCGTAAGGTGAGCGTGTCGCCGTCTTCAAGAAAGCTGCGCTCCTCTCCACTGTCCAGCGTCAGGGGTTCCTTGCCGCCCCAGCTGAGTTCCAGCAGGCTGCCACGGTTTTCCTTTTCCGGGCCGGAAATCGTACCCGACCCTAGCAGATCGCCCACCCGCATCGGGCAGCCGCTGGTCGTGTGATGGGCCAGTTGCTGGGCCGCCGAATAATACATTTCGTTGTAGTTGGTGCGCGCGATAACCGTCTCTGCTGCATCATTCGGAGCCAGACCGACTTCAAGCGCGATGTCATAAAGCATCGGGCCGGGCTCTTGTAGATAAGGTAGCAACTCCTTCTCACGCTCGGGAATCGAGGTGCGGAAAGATTCCAGCGCCGCTTTGGTCACGATCCATGGACTGATCGAGGTTGCTGTGGCCTTGGCCTGAAACGGGCCGAGTGGCTGGTATTCCCACGCCTGAATGTCGCGCGCGGACCAATCGTTCAACAGGACATAGCCAAAGATCATGTCATCGGCCTGCTGAACCGATACGGGGCCGTTCGAGGGCTGGCCGACAATCGCGCCCATCTCAAGTTCCAGATCAAACCGCCGGGACGGCGCAAAGATCGGCGCCTCCATATCGGGGCCCTTCAGCTGTCCCCACGGGCGGCGTACATTGGTTCCACTGACCACGACCGAGGACGCCCGACCGTTATAGCCAATGGGGATATGCAGCCAGTTCGGGGGCAGGGCGTTTTCGGGGCCACGGAACATGGTGCCGACATTGAACGCGTGATTGCGGCCCGCGTAGAAATCCGTGTACTCGGCGACGTCGAAGGGCATTGCCATCGTGACCGAGGCCATCGGCACAAGGTAATTTGTCAGTTCGTCCTGTTGGACCGAGCCAGCGGCTAACGCCTCGGTCAGCATAGAGCGGAATTTATCCCAAACCCCAGCGCCAAGCGCCATGAAGCCATTCCATGATCCGTTTGCAAACACGTTTGCCTCGGGCAGATCAAGTTTGCCGTCCGCTTCCATCAGCGTGAGGTCAAGGATCATGTCCCCGATGGCGACGCCACAGTGCAGAGCGTCCGCTTCGGTTCTGAAAACGCCATAGGGCAGGTTGTTGAGCGGAAAGTCGGTCGTGGCAGAGTTCGCGCTTTCGACCCAGGAGGGCAGGAGTTTGGTCATGGTTACACCTTTAAGCCGCGTCGGGCTGGTTTTCGGGGCGGGCGTCGTTGAACGCCGCTAAGGAAAGGGCGCGTTCCTCAATCTCTAGAAGGCGGGGGAAGGGGGCCATATCAAGGCCCCAGCGATGCGCGTTATATAGCTGGGCGACAAGACATATATCGGCAAGATCGGGGCTGTCGCCAAAGCTGAACGCCGTGCCCTTTGGCAGCAAGGCCTGATAGGCGGCAAACCCTTCGGTCATCCAATGGCGGAACCAGTCTAGCTGGCCGTCAGCCGTAAGGCCCAGATGCGTCTTGAGGTGGGTCAGAACCTTGAGGTTGTTGACCGGGTGGATATCCATCGCAATGGTCTGCGCGGCGGCCTGAACACGGGCGCGCTGCAGCGGGTCTTTCGGCAACAGCGGCGGCTCTGGCACCGTGGCGTCCAGATACTCGATAATGGCAAGCGACTGGGTCAGAACGGTGCCATCCTCAAGAACAAGGGTCGGAACACCTTTGCCGGGGTTGAGGGCAGTGTAATCCGGCGCACGCTGCTCTCCGGTAACCAGATTGACCGGGCAGGTTTCAAAGCTGAGACCTTTGAGATTCAGCGCAATCCGGACCCGGTAGGAGGTCGTAGAACGCCAATAAGAGTAGAGTTTCATCACCTCACCCAGTCATTCTGAATGTATGGTCAAGCCCTGCTGGCAGGCAGGCCCCACGCCGATCGCTCGGCGCGGGACAGTGCATCAGGCGCTTTTGTTAAGCTCTTTGGCGTGCAGCCAATCCGCGTGTTTCGGCGCTTTCTTGGTTTTCGACCAATCTTCGAGCATCAGCCATTTCACCTCGTCCATACGTGCCAGCATCGCCTCTTCCTCTGGGTCGGGGCAGGCCAGTTCAATCCGGTGGCCGGAGGGATCGAAGAAATAGATCGAATGGAAGATTGAATGGTCGGTGACCCCAAGTACCTCGACGCCGTTGGCCTCGAGATGTTCCTTGAACTCGATCAGGGTTGCGCGGTCTTTGACCTTGAAGGCGATGTGCTGAACCCAGATCGGCGTGTTCGGATCGCGGCCCATCTCGGGCTTGGTCGGCAGCTCGAAGAACGCCAGAACGTTGCCGTCACCAGCATCCAGGAACAGATGCATGTAGGGGTCCGGCTCGTGGGTCGAGGGCACGTGGTCCTCGGCAATGGCCAGAATGAAATCCATGTTCAGCATTTTGCCGTACCACTCGACGGTTTCCTTGGCGTCTTTGCAGCGATAGGCGACGTGGTGAATTTTCTCGATTTTCATCGTGTCCTCCTTTCCGAAGGGGTTAGGTCAGCGCGGTTCACATCAGTCCCACAAGCCAGAGCGACAGTGAGGGGATGAGGATAAGCAGGGCCAGCCGCAGGATGTCGGCGATCCAGAAGGGCAGGACACCCTTGAAGATGGTCGCCAGCGACACGTCCTGAAGCACGCCTTTGAGCACAAAGACATTCATGCCAACCGGGGGTGTTATCAGGCTGATCTCGGTCGCGACAACAACGACGATGGCGAACCAGATCAGTGCGTTTTCGGGGTCGAGCAGCAGTTCGTTGGCAAACTCCAGTTCGAACATCAGCGGATAGAAGACCGGCACTGTCAGCAGGATCATCGACAGGCTTTCCAGCACACAGCCGAGCACCATGTAGACCAGGATGATGAACACGATTACGGCCCAGACCGGCATTTCATTGTCGATCACAAAGCTGGACAGCGCATCGGGCAGACCGGCGAAGTTGATGAAATTGGTAAACAGTTCGGCCCCGATGATGACGGCGAAGATCATCGCCGTGGCGCGGATGGAGTCCATCGTCGCGGCGAAGAACCCACTCCAGGTCATCGACCGCAAGGCGACAGCGATCAGCACAGACGCACCTGCGCCCATGCCCGCAGCTTCGGTTGGCGTGAAGAACCCACCGTAAATGCCGGTCATGATGAACAGAAACAGGCCCAGCACGCAGAAGACGCCAACCAGATCGGTACGGCTCATCGGTTCTGTGTTCTCTTCCTCGGGCGCGAGGGCAGGGTTCACTCGAACCGCGACCATGACAGCGCCAAGATACAGCACCACACCGATGATGCCCGGAATGATCCCGGCGATGAACAGTTTGGCGATGTTGGTTTCGGTCAGCAGACCATAAATGATCAGGATCACCGAGGGCGGAATCAAGATGCCCAGCGTACCGCCCGCAGCAATGGACCCTGTGGCCAACCGGTCATCATAACCAAACTTGCGCATCGAGGGCATCGCGACCTTGGACATGGTCGCCGCCGTTGCCAGCGAGGATCCGCAGACGGCAGAGAAGCCCCCGCATGAGAAGACCGAGGCCATGGCTAGGCCACCGCGCAGCTTGCCGAACAGCCGGTCAGCGCCTGCAAACAGGCCATGCGCCACGCCAGACCCAGCCAGCACGTTGCCCATGAAGATAAACAGCGGAATGACCGACAGGCTGTAGGACAGCGCGGTGTCGAAGGCCACTTGCCCGGTCATCGCCCAGGCTGGTTCCCAGCCGCGCATATAGGCAAAGCCGAACCCGCCGACCGCTGCCATGGCAAAGGCAATCGGCACCCGCAACAGGATCAGCCCCAACAGGACGGCAAAACCGATCAGCGATTCAATCATGGCAAAGCCTCCGGAGGGGTTTGGTCGGTGCCACGCTGTTTCGGCGGCTGCAACCCGCGCAGAAAGGCGATGAAGGCCGAGACCATGCAGGACACGCCGGCCAGATAGCCGAACGGAGCCAGCGGAATTTCCAGCGCGTTACTGACGGCGCCGTCATGGGCCGCTTTGGCCGCATGGGTAAACAGCCGCCAGGCGAAGGTGGCCAACAGGGCCGCGGAAAACAGCCCGGCAAAGGCCGAGAGCAGACGCTGGGTATGCTTGCCGAGGGCCATGTTGAGCAAGTCGACCTCGATATGCTCGCGCCGCTCTGTGGTCAGTGGCAAAGCTAGAAAAACCAGAGCAGCCAGCAGAATTTCGGTCAGCTCGAATGCGCCAGCCAGCGGCGCATTCAGAAAGTAACGCCCGATCACATCCACACAGGTGATGAGAATGAGGCAGAACAGGATCAGAGCGGCACCGGCACCAAGCGTCCTGTCAAGCAGCAGCCCGATATCCAGCCCCTCTTCCGGGGGCTGGTCGCGGAAACGATGGCGAAGCCGCTCCATGGATCAGAAGTCCACGCCAGACTGCTTGCGCAGTTCTTGCAGGGCTGCCGCACCGTCATAGCCATCTGCCGAGATTGCCTCGGACCATGCAACTTCGGCGTCCGCCGCCTTGGATTTGATCGCATCAACCACCGCAGCCGGAGCGTCATAGACCGTGATTCCGGCCTTTTCAGCAGCGGCGCTGCCTTTTTCATCGGCTCCGATCCAGGCCTCGCCAACCAGCGTGGCAAGCGCCTCGCCCGAGATCGCTTCGATGGCGGCTTGATCCTCTGGTGAAATCTCGTTCCACTTGTCCTCGTTCATGACCATGAACCAGGTTGTGTTATAGAGGCCGCCCGGCACTTTCATCGTGTACTTGACGTCCTCGGTCAGCTTGAACGCGGCCAACGCATCATAGGGGAAAGTGACCCCGTCGATCACGCCGCGCGACAGCTTTTCATAGACCTCACCCGAAGACATGAAGAGCGTCGTAGAACCCATGCCCGACATCAGATCAGAGATATAGCCGCCGGGAACACGGATCTTCAGACCGGCGAAATCATCGGCGGTTTCAATTTGACGGACGTTGTTGTGCAACATGCCCGGACCATGCACGAACAGACCCAGAAGCTTGGTGCCTTCATGCTCTTTCTGCGCTTCGAGCGGGCCGGCATACACGTTCCAGAACGCCTTGGAACCGGCTACGGCGTCATCGCCGATGAACGAAAACTGGCCGATCCGCGACCGTGTAAAACGGTCATCCGTGGTAAAGGAATGCAGGCCGTAGGTGATGTCAGCAATGCCGTCAGCGGCCATGTCGTAATGCGCTGGCGGCGGGCCAAGCGGCTTGGCCAGAACGCGAACGGTCACGCGCCCATCAGTGACTTCTTCAACCTGTTTGGCCCAGGGTTTGATTGCGCCAGACACAATCGGATGGCGCGGCGGCAGCCAGCTGGACAGGGCGAGGGTGGTTTCGGCCATCGCGCTTGATGCGAACGACAGGGCGATGGCTGTTGCGCCAACGCAGGCGAGGGCACGGGCTTTCAGGGGCATTTTCATAGTCTCCTCCCTATGAAGCTTCAAATTTCGGCGGCTTTGATTGCAGCGCTCAGAACCGAGCGCTCGCCGATGTGATTGGCCAGGATCAGGATCAGGCGGGCGCTGAGTGCGTCGCTTTGGTCCTTTTCCAACCCGTCATGGGCGGCCAGAAGTTCGGCATAGAAATCATCGACGCCATCAATGTTCGGGGTCAGGATCAAGTCGGTCATGGGGCTCACTCCTTACCGACCGCGCGTCGAATCGAAGCGCGGATTGCGTTTTCTTCAAAGCTGGGGCGTCGGGCGGCCACGTGTTGATCCGGGCGGATTAGGTAAACCGCGCTTTCGGCGTCGCCGAGATACCGCTTTTTCAGCGCACCGGTTTTGTCATCCTTGACCGAAAGGGCCAGACGCGTGACCTTCACACCGTCTTCCTCGATCATGTCGGGGGCATCGGCGTCGATGGTCAAAAGGATGAATTTGTCACCCAGCTTGGACAGCAGGAAATCGTCGCCTAGCGGCGCATCCGGGCAGACCGAACCGGGCCGCGACTGCGCGGGGCCGTTCAGAGCATCCGCCGAATTGAGCGGCGAGCCGTCATAGGTGCAAGGCACTGAAAGACGGCCTGAATTCACCATCGGGCGCGCAAATTCATACTTTTCGGACAGAGACAGCACGGCGTCGCGCAGAAGACGACTGGTCTCGGATTTCGGGGTGATGAAATCGGTAGAACGGGTCGAGTTCAGGATGTTCTCGTCCGCGCCGTGGATACGTTCGCCGTTATACGTGTCCAGCAGGCTTTCAGGCGCTTCGCCACGCATCACCATGCCCAGTTTCCAGCCGAGGTTGTCGACATCCTGCATGCCCGAGTTGGCGCCGCGTGCACCAAAGGGTGACACCTGATGCGCCGCATCGCCGGCGAAGAACACGCGGCCGTGGCGGAAGCTGTCCATGCGCTTGCACTGGAACGTATAGATCGAGGACCAGACCAGGTCGTATTCGACGCCATCCCCCAGGAACGCGTCGAGACGGCGGCGGATGTTTTCCTCTTTCATCTCTTCTTTGCGGTCGACATCCCATCCGATCTGGAAGTCCACCCGCCAAACATCGTCGGGCTGCTTGTGCAGCAGGGTGGACGCGCCAGACCCGTGGGTCGGTTCGAACCAGAACCAGCGTTCGGTCGGAAAGCTGTCGTTCTTCATCTTGATGTCGGCGATCAGAAAACTGTCCTGAAACACTTTTCCGGTGAAATCCAGATCCAGCATCGTGCGCAGCGGTGATGAGGCGCCGTCACACCCGATCAACCAGTCCGCCTCAATCGTATAGGGGCCGTCGGGCGTCATGATGGCCAGGGTGACGTGATCGTCATGCACTTCGACCGTATCCACGCGGTTCTTGCCGCGGATTTCAATCGGTGCGCCCTGCGACTGCAGCTCTTCAAAGCGGTCGAGCTGATAGCTTTCGTAATAGGGCTGCTGCATGTTGATAAAGGCGGGGTATTCATGGCCTTCTTCGGGTAGCAGGTTGAATTCGAAAACCTGGTCGTCCTTGTGGAAGACCTTGCCAAGGTTCCAGACCACCCCTTTGTCTACCATCGGTTTGCCGCAGCCATAGCGGCCCGCAACCTCAAGACAGCGTTTGGCGAAACAGATCGCCCGAGACCCCATACCGACGCCTTCGTGGTCGTCCAGCACCAGTGTGGGAATGCCCTGACGACCAAGATCAAGCGCGGTCGCCACGCCAATCGGGCCACCGCCCATTACCACGACAGGGTGGCGGACCGGTGCAGCGGTGTCCTGATCGGTCGATTTCTTGTAGGGATAGCGCTTGTAGGCAAGCGTGTATCGGTCATCGAACATCGGTTTTGTCCTCTGGCTGCGCACGTTTCGTTTTTAGGAAGCCCGGCCGCACGACCGGGCCGTTTGCCTTAGCCTTGCAAGGCCTCCCACATCTCCAGATCGCGCTGAGCGGTCCAGATACGGGGGGTGTCAATGCCGCGGGCCTCGTCATAGGCGCGGGCGACGTTGAAGGGCAGGCAGTGTTCGTAAATCGCGTAGTCGGCGAATTTCGGATCGCATTCGGCGCGCACGGCATCCCATGCCTCTTTCAGCGATCCCCCGCGCGCTGCAACTTTTGCCGCTGGGCGGTAGGTGCTTTCGACGAAGTCGCGGGTGTTTTCGATGGCGGCGTTGACCATGTCCTTGCCGACCAAGGCGTCTCCGCGGCCCGGTGCGATGGCGTCGACGTCGAACCACTTGATTTCATCCAGCGTATCGCCCCAATCGCTGAAATGCCCGTCGCCGCAATAGCAGGCCGAGTGGTATTCGACGATGTCGCCGGTGAACATGACGTTCTGGTCGGGCACGTGGATGACGATATCGCCCGCCGTATGGGCGCGGCCCAGATGCATCAGGTCGATCCGGCGATTGCCCAGGTAAACGGTCATCGTGTCGCTGAAAGTGGTCGTGGGCCAGGTTAAGCCGGGGATGCTCTCATGCCCTTCGAACAGACGGGGGAAGCGTTGGAATTCGCTGTCCCAGTCCTCTTTGCCGCGTTCCACGACCATCGCGCGGGCCGTATCTGACATAAGGATTTGTTGCGCGCCAAAGGCACTAGCGCCCAGAACGCGGACCGCGTGGTAATGGGTCAGCGCCACATGGGTGATCGGTTTGTCGGTGACAGAGCGGACGCATTCGATCACCTTTTTGGCCAGACGCGGGGTCGCCTGCGCCTCGACAATCATCACACTGTCATCACCGATGATCACGCCCGAGTTCGGATCGCCCTCGGCAGTAAAGGCATAAAGGCCTTCGCCAACCTCGGTGAACGAGATTTTCTTTTCCGACATGTCCCCCTGGGACGCGAATGCTTTGGCCATGAGGTTCCTCCAAAGATGCGATGCTGCCAAAACCCAGTCTGTTTTTGCCGAGGTCAGGCATTTGGTTGCATTTGCAACAATTTCGTTTCATTTGAAACGAAAGTCAACGAAAAACCAGCGCTCATAAGAAGCGGTCTGTTCAGTGCTTTGTTTTAAATGACTTTTGAAGGCTCTTTAGTGACGGCCTTGGTGGTGCTCAAGTCTTGGTGGCAGAGTTCCGGCGCGGGTTTGAAGCGAACCTCGCCACATGCGTCGACCGGTTTTTAAGTACGAATTGGACCCATGCGCAGACTGACGATTCGCAGTTATCTTGGTTCCGAACCGACTTGAATTTGCTTACGCATCCAGATGTGACGTTCTGAGGCATCCGATCGCACATGCCAGATGCAGGAAATCGTCTCTGTCGGCAACGCGAAGGGTGGGGGGCAGAACGACAGATTTAAAAAGGTGGAATCCCGCAACCGCACTGGCAATAACGCTACCATGTCTGAACCCGCCAGCACCGCCGCAATGCTGGAAAACCCCGGCAGGCTGACGGCGATGCGCCGGGACCGGCCCATCGTTGCCAAAATCTGATCAACACTCGTTTTCCCGGACGCGCTGAGCGCCATGATCACGTGATCCGCAGTGCAATAACTATCGAGACTGTCCGGGGCCGTTCGTTGCGACGCATCAAAATAGACCACGTCCCTATCATCTTCCAGGACGCGTCGCTGTTTGATGTCGGTCTCTAATGTCTTGAGCTCGGGTGCCAGCACCAGATCAACCTCGCCGGACCGTAGCAGCTGGACCCATTCCCGATCCGGCAACGCCCGCCTGACGCGGATTTGAACCTGCGGCGCGAGCCGTCGCAGACGGTGAATGAATGGGCGGATGATCAGTTCAATCTCGTAATCTGTTGCGGCGATCGAAAAAGGGCGCGTGTCCTGCGCGGGGTCATAGGTGTCTGCACGCGAAAAGCACTGCATTCGGTGCAGGATCTCTTTGGCCTCGGCGACAAGCGTATCGGCTTTTTCGGTGGGCGTGATCGTGCGGCCCATTGGCACAAAGAGATCATCGCCCGTAATCAACCGCAGACGGTTCAACCCGTGGCTTACGGTGGATTGCGTCACGTTCAGGTCATTTGCGGCAGCGGTCACGGACCCCGTCTCGTAAACCTTTACGAGCATGGTCAGAAGTCGCCCGTCCAGCGCCAACTCATCAAGTTTGTTCATGAGTCACATGAATACCATTGGCGTAGTTTCAATCAATGGATTTCCCTACCTAGCCTGCAGACGCATCAAGGAGGTCTGAAATGTCTGCGAAACACCTATTCAAAACGGCGGCGACGGCTCTGATGCTGGCTCTGTCAAGCTCCGCCTTTGCCGATCTGCGCACCATTACTTCCGAAACCGAAGCCTCGATCAAACTGGCCGAAGGGTTCTATCAGGATGTGCTAGTCTACCGTAACCTGAACAATTTCAGCAAATACATCGGTAAGACCTACATCCAGCACGCCACCGCCTATGGCGACGGCCCCGTTGAACTGATCAAAGCGGTTTCAAGTGAACTAACGGTTGACCCGGACGTTCAGGTCGATCTGTACCGTACAATAGCCGAGGATGATTATGTTGCTATCCACTCGGTCTGGACCACCAGCAGCGGTGAGCAATATGTCTACGTGGATATCTGGCGCGTTGAAAGTGGCTTGCTGGTTGAGCACTGGGATCACTACCAACAGGTGCCTGCCGAGTCCGCCAGCGCAAACACCATGTTCCAGGGCCCGGCGGCCGATATCTATTCGAAGCAGGATACCGATCAGAACCGCGAACGCGCGATTGCTGTTCTGAGCACCTTCAACAACCCAAGTGACACTTCTGCGGTCGAAAACTACGTGTCGGCAGAGACGTATATTCAACACAACCCTTACGTTACCGATGGCCGCGACGCCTTTATCGGGTATCTGGACTCTCTGGCGGGCGAGGGAAAACGTTATGAGACCCAGTTCGCCAAGACGATCGCCATGGGTGATTTCGTTCTGGTGCATTCGAAAGTGACCGATCCGTCGGTCGAGGATGATCTGGGCATCGGGTACATGGATATCTTCCGCTTTAACGACGAAGGTCTGATCGTCGAGCATTGGGACATCGAAGAAGCCCAGACCGGTGTTTCCGCCAACGAAAACGATGTGTTCGGGTATCCGGCTGAGTGAGAGTGACGGGCGGGGCACCTTTCAGTGCTCCGCAACCTTTTTCGGGTCACTCAAAGGAACGCTGAACCCCGACCAGAACTTGCATCAACGTCCGCTAGGTTTTGCTGACGATCCCGGTTTCGACCCACTCATCGAACTGAGCCAAAACGGCGTCGCAAAACGCGGCCTCGTTGATATGGGAGTCCAGCTCAGTCATCGGCACCCGGCCCGGCATGACCTTGCGGGCTTCGTCCACCATGTCCGCAAGGGCTGAGGGATCATGGGCTTCTTCGCCTTCCTTGTCCCACGCTTCCACACCTTGAACCGGCAGGAAGAACTGGACGGGTCCGGTGGCGGCCTCAAGCCGGTTTGCCAGTTCCCGGATCCAGGCGCGGCGTTCGTCGCCATTGAAGACTGAGCTTTTGATGAGGCGATTATGTTCGTGGAAAGGGCGATCCGCATATTGGTCAGGTATCTCTTGCCATCCTGCAAAGTCCAGCAGGTCCAGCGCGCCCGGTGCAACCATTTGCGGTGTGCCAACGCGCCCGGCATTAGTCACACGATCCTGCCCGCTTGAGACAACGGAGCCTGCCAGCAAGTTGCCGAATTCCTGCATGCAGAAATCCATCACGCACGCAAAGGCGCTCTCGGCGGCCAGTTTTTCGAAGGCCATACCGCCCATACCGGTTGAATGAAACACCGCAACTTCGAACCCACGGTCTTCCAAGGCAGGTTTCAAGGTTTTCATGTACCGCAGGCAGGACGACCCCAGGCTGGTCATGCCAATCAGAGGTTTGCTGCGATCCGGAGTGATGGCGGCTTTGGCCGCGCCAACCACGGCACCTGCCGCCTGAGCCAGCGAGGACCGGCAGATCGAATTCATACCATACAGCCCTCCGGCCCACAGGATCATCTGAATGTCCGGAGCCAGCCGGTGCGGCGGGATTAACGGCGAGAAGCTAACGGTTGAGACGATGTATTTTGGCACCCCCATCGGCAACGCTTGGGCACAATCCAGCGCAAGGTCGGTGCCCATGGTGCCGCCGGTGGCCAGCATCCCGTCAAACCGGCCGTCGGCATAGGCCTTTGCCACCACTTTGGCGGCCCCGGCTGACATGACCCGGAACGCTTTGTTCTCATCCCCCAGTGCGATCACCTCGTCGATTGTCATGCCTTCGGCGGCGGCGACCTCGTGCTTCGAGATATCGGTTGGTGTTTGTGGATCGCCCAGAACGGAGACGTCCATCGTCAGCACATCCGCCCCCTGCGCGCGTACGGCATCCTCGATGAACCGCATCTCGGGGTCTTTGGTGTCGTATGTCCCAATCAGCAGGATCGTTTTGTTGGTCATGTTTTCCTCCCGTCCATGCGTTTTATCCGAGGTAGCGTTTCAGCAGGCCCCGGGCGGTATCCTTGAACCGCATATTGCGTATCTCTGATCCGTCTTCGCCCATCCGGGACGAAATCCAGCCCACATAAGTCACTGCGCGCAGGGCTATGAACAGATCGAGATGCTCGGTGTCGAGCGCTCTTACCGACCTGTATCCCATCAGCAGAGCTTCTTGCAGAGCGTCATAGTCCGGCTCACCCAGGTTTTTCATCAACGTCGTGGCGATGTCGAACAGGCGGAACCCAAACCCGGCATCGTCGAAGTCGATCAGCCAGAGCTTGTCGCCTCGGACCATCACGTTTTCGCGCACAAGATCGGCGTGGATCAGGCCATAATCCAGTTGGTCTTCCATCTGCTGCAGGTCACGGTTCGCTGCCGCGCGGAACGCGGCGAACAGGGCGCTATCCTCAGCGGAAAGCGTGGGGTTCTCCCAAAATCGATCCCACAGAGGCGCGTCGCCCAACAGCCCGGTGCGATCCCAGGACCAGCGTGCAAACTCATCGGGGCGAGTCCAAGCATCGCTGACTTCGTGCAGCTTTGCCATTTCACGCCCGAGGGCCCGGAATATCCCCGCGCGGTTGTCATGGTCGATCCCGCCGCCTGTAGAGCCCAGAGGGCGACCGGGCAGCCAGCCCAGCATATCGACCTGCACCCCGTTCAGCAGGTGCAGATAGCCGCCATTCGTGGCCGGTACGGGGGTGGGGACGCCGACACCCCTTGCAGCAAGTTCGGCGATCCATTCCAACTCGGACCTCAGGGCGGCATCCGAATGCAACCCCTGGCGGTGTAGACGCAGGGCATAGCTTTGCCCGTCGGCCTGGACTCGGTAAACATGATTTTCGCGGGCCGCGACCAGCGACCAATCGGCACCGCCCATGCCCCAAAGGGTCAGGGCTTGCTTAACAATCGGGGTCATAGGGTCAGCGGGGTTTCAGCCAAAACCTCGTCCAGTGTGTCAAACAACAGATCGGCATTCTCGTTTGAGAACGGCATAGGTGGCCGGATTTTGAGCGTGTTCTTGTGGCGACCCAGTTTCGAATGGATAATCCCCCGATGCCGCATCGCGTTGATCACCCGATCTGTGAATGCGCTTGCCGGCTCTTTGGTTAGTCGATCCAGCTCCATCTCGGCCCCGAAGATCAGGCCCGAGCCGCGCACGTCGCCGATGAACTCATATTTCTGCTGCAAAGCTGTCATGCGCGAACGTGCGTGATCACCTACCGTTTTGGCATTGGCGACAAGGTTTTTGTCCTCAATCTCTTCCAGCACCGCCATGGCCGCGGCGCAAGAGACCGGATTGCCTCCGAACGTGTTGAAGTACCGATAGCCCTTGCGGAAGGTGGCCAGAACTTCGTTTCGCGTCACCACGCCGCCCGTCGGATGCCCATTGGCCATCGGTTTGCCCATGGTCATGACGTCCGGCACCACGCCCATCTTCTGGTGTGCCCACATATGGGTGCCGGTGCGGCCAAAGCCCGATTGGACCTCGTCACAGATCAGCAGGCCACCGGCCTTGCGCACCACTTCGGCCACCGGTTTCAGCCAGCCGTCAGGGTGGTCCGGGAAACCTTCGTTCAGGAAATAGGGGCAGAGGACCAAAGCGGCAAAACCGATGCCGGACTTTTCATGCTCGGCAATCTGTTCGGCTACGGCATCGGCAAACTTGCTGCCGTCCGGGTCCGGATTGCGATAGCTGTCGGGGGCCGCCACAAACCGGAAATACTGATCCAAGCCAAAGCCAACCGTCGGCACGTTCGATTTGCTTAGCTGGCTGACCAGAGAGGTATTGCCGTGATAGGTCGCATCCGTAGCGATGATGCCGCGCTTGCCGGTCATGCCTTCGGCCATGCGCAGGGCAATGTCGTTGGCCTCGGACCCGGTACAGGTGAGGATGGCGGTGTCCAACGAGGCATCCATCGTGCCGGTCAGCTTTTCGACATAGTCCAGAATGCCGTCATGCAGATAGCGCGTGTGGGTGTTGAGCATCGATGCCTGACGGCAGATCGCCTCGACCACGCGCGGGTTGCAGTGACCAACATGCGGAACGTTGTTATAGCAATCCAGATATTTGCGCCCGTCCGCATCCCACAACCAAACACCTTCACCCTTCACGATATGAAGCGGCTCGTCGTAGAAGGTCGAGACATTTGGGCCCAGCAGCCTGGCCCGGCGTTCAACAAGCTCGGCGGATTTTGGGGGAAGCGTCATTTGGTCGGCCCTTGGTCAGAGTTTTATCCAGGCGGTTTTCAGGTCGAGATATTTCTCAAGCGCGTGCAGGGATTTGTCATGCCCGTTGCCCGACTGGCGCACGCCACCCAGCGGCACGGTCAGGTCAGACCCGCCATAGGTGTTCACGTGCACGACGCCCGCGCGGATACCCGCGATCATGCGATGCGCGCGACCAAGGTTTGATGTCCAGACACCCGAGGACAGCCCGTAGACCGAGTCATTGGCCAAGCGGATCGCCTCGTCTTCATCCTTGAAGGGGGTCACCGCCAGAACCGGGCCGAACACCTCGTTCTGGAACAGGTTGTCGGTGGATTTCACACCGGTCATTACCGTAGGTGCCATATAGTAGCCGCCGGTTTCCTCAAGGATGCGCCCGCCGCCGCTGCGGCGCTCGGCGCCTTCGGCCTCGGCTTTGGCGACGAAGTCCAGATTGGACTCCAGTTCGGATATCGAATGAACCGCGCCGATTTGCGTGTCGAGGTCCAGCGGGTTGCCGACGCGCATCGCCTCGGCATGTCTGACCAGTTCGGCAACGAAATCGTCGTGAATGTCTTCCTGCACAAGCAGACGCGATCCGGCGATGCAAATCTGGCCTGCATTGCGGAAAATACCGCCCGCCGACACTTTGGCAGCCTCGCTCAGGTCCGGGGCGTCACTGAAAACGATGTTGGGGGATTTGCCACCCAGTTCCAGATAGCAGCGTTTCATGTTTGATCGCGCCGAATACTCTAGCAGCCGCCGACCCGTCGCACCCGAACCGGTGAACACTATGATGTCCACGTCCATCGACAGCGCCAGCGTCTCACCCACCACCCGGCCCGAGCCAGTTACGACGTTCAGCACCCCGTCGGGCACACCGGCTTCGGCCGCCAGTTCGGCCAGTTTCAGCAGCGACAAGGATGCGCTTTCGGCCGGTTTCAGCACCACCGAGTTGCCGGTCGCCAGCGCCGGAGCCAGCTTCCAGCTGCCGATCATCAGCGGCATATTCCACGGCACAATTGCCCCGACAACACCCACCGGCGCGTGATGGATCAGGCCCAGCACACTTTCTGCGGTGGGGGCGATCTGGCCATAAACCTTGTCGATCGCCTCGGCGTAATAGCGGAATGTTCCGGCTGCCGACATCGGCTCAGCCTTCATGGCCATGGTGATCTCGGTGCCATTGTCGCGTACACCCAGAACCGCCAGTTCAAGGGCGTGTTTTTCGATCAGATCGGCCAGTTTCAGCAGGACTTTCTTACGCTCGGCCGGGGATTGGCGCGACCAGCGGCCACCTTCGAACGCGGCCCGAGCTGATGCAATCGCGGCCTCCATATCCGCTGGTGTGCCTTCGGCAATCTGGGTCAAAATTGCGCCGTCAATCGGTGACAGCACATCCCGGTGGCCGCCCTCCGAGGCGGCGACCCAGCGCCCTCCGATGAAATGAGACCGAGGGGACAGAACCTGAGAGCGTTGGGCGTCAATATCGGATTGGTTCATGGCAGGGTTACCCTTGCTGATTGGGGTGATCGGAATCGACTGGTTGCGCAGTTGGCTCGGGTTTCAGCTTGTTGCGGAATTCGAAGTACAAGGTGCGCAAATGTAGCAGCAGGATTAGCACGATCAGCGCCGTCAGGATCGCCGCGATCGGGCGGTCGACGAAATCCAGCGGGGATTTGACCCGCGCCATGGCGCTGCGCAGTTTGACCTCCATGATGCCGCCCAGAACCATGCCCAGGATGATCGGTACAATCGGCAGGTCCAGCCGTTTTAGGATCAAGCCAAACACGCCAAACCCGGCGGCAATGGCGCAGTCGGTGATGGAGTTGCGTAAGCTGTAGACGCCGACAAAGGCCAGGATCAGGATCATGATGCCCAGGAACCGCGTTGGAATCTGGATGATCTTGAGCAGCAGGTTGGTCGAAAACAGCAGGAAGACCAGAACGATGACGTTCAGCAGGATTAGCGCCATATAGAGCGCCATCACAAAGTCCATCTGGTTTTCGAACAGCTGCGGGCCGGGGATGACGTTGTGCACGTAGAACACCGATAGCATCATCGCGGTCAGCGCCTCGCCCGGAATACCCAGCGCCAGCAGCGGGATCATGGCGGCACCCGGAACGGCGTTGTTAGCGGCCTCGGATGCGACCAGCCCCTCGGGCGAGCCATCCCCGAACTTGTCAGGGTCTTTCGAGGTCTTCTGCGCATAGGTGTAGGATAGGAATTGCGAAGTAAACTCGCCCGTGCCCGGCACCATGCCCATGAAAACGCCGATGCTCGAGGACACGGTGGCGACCCGCTTAATGCCCAGCAGTTCCTTGAGGCCAGTAAAGATGTTGCCGCTGACATGCGCCTCGCCCGGGGCGTGGTTCTTTTCCAGCAACAGCAGCAGCGCCTGACTGATGGCAAACAGGCCCAGTACGACCACGATCAGGTCGACGCCAGACGCCAGCCAGCTTTGGTCAAAGGTAAAGCGGCGGGTGTATTTGACCGGCTCAAGCCCGACGGTGTTCAGGAATATCCCGAAGGCGGCCAGCATACCGGCGGCAAAGATCTGACCACGGTGGGCAAGGATCACAAGGATGATGCCCAAAAGGGCGGCCAGGAAAATCTCTCGGCTGCCGAAATGTGGGGCGATCAGCGCTAGAATCGGCGACAGGATCATCAGACAGATGATGGCAAAGACACCGCCAAAGAACGACGCGGAATAGGCCAGCGACAGCGCACGATGCCCCTGACCGCGTTTGGTCATGGGATAGCCGTCATAAGTGGTCAACGCGTTGACAGCCGTGCCCGGCGTGTTGATCAGAATGGCGGGGATGGCGCCGCCATACATGGACGAGCCATAGATACCCAGCAGCAGCGTCAGGCCGACAATGGGTTCAAATGCGAATGTTGCAGGCAACAGAATGGCGATAGCTACCGCCGCGCCGACACCAGGTAGCGCGCCGATGATGACCCCACCTATCGAGCCGATCAGAAGGGCGACGATCACCTGCCATTGCGTCAGGATAGAAAGACCGGACAGAAGCGTTTCCATAGTGACCCTCAGAGATAAGTCAGCGCAAAGGCGCGCACGGATTCCGGCAGGTACTCATAAGCAGCGCCGGCGGGGATTTTGACTTGCAGAAAGGCCCGGAAGATCACCGTCACTGCGACACCGAACGCCGCGGCAAGGCCAATGGCTCCGACGCTTCGGAACCCGGTGCGGACCGCAAGAAAAACCGCGAACAGAACGGTCGACGGCAGGTATCCCAAAAGCGGGACAACCGCGACATAGACAAGAAAATAGGCGACGTATTCAAGGGACCGAAACCAAAACGCCACTTCGGGCCAGCGACCCGGAATACGGTCTGACATGGCCGAACTGAGCCAGTGCAGAAAGGCAAAGACGGCCATTGCCCAAAGCGAGACCATCGGCCAGAAGCCGGGCTGCGCAAACCACTTGGTCCGTTTGACGACCTTGGTCTGTTCGCCCAGTTGGCTGAGAAGGAAAACGGCAAAAACCAGAAAGGCCAAAGCAAAAACAACATCGCCGGGCCGGCGGTATCGTTTGAACATGTCCTGAAGTGTTTTGGCTATCATAGTCCCCTCCCTGACCGATGAAAAAGTCGCGCGGGAAACGCCCGCGCGACCCAGTAACGTGCTTATTCGCCTACGAGGGCTTGGATGGCTCCGATCGTTTCGCTGTCGCTTGCGATCTGGGCGTTTGATGCGTCGGCATCCAGCCAGTAGATCAGCACACCGGTCTCTCCGATCAGGTTCTGAGCTTTCTCAGTCTGCAGCGCCTTTTGCGCCGCCGCCGCGATTTTTTCGCGTGCCTCTGCCGGAGTGTCCTTGTGGACGAACAGACCATTCCAAAGCGCCACGTTAAGATCGGGATGCAGTTCGCTAACGGTCGGCGTGTCTGGTGTCAGGCTAATGCGTTCATTGCCAATGCTGGCCAGAACGTTGACGTCGTCCAGACAGGGCAGGATCAGCTGCAGCGTGGTGTTGATCACGTCGACATCACCGGAGGCCAGCGTATTGCAGTCCAGCGCGTCGAATGCAGCCTCGCTTGCAAAATCAAAGCCCGAGCTGATCGCGGCGGCAAAGGTCACCTGGGTGGGCGGCAGGAACGACCCGAAGTGACCCAGCGCCACGTCGTTTTCCTTGCCATGGGCGACCAGTTCCTCCCAGTTCGTGAACGGAGCGTCTTTGCCTGACGCGATCACGAAGGGATAGGTCATGAAGATACCGATCGGCTCGAACGGGTTGGGGGACAGTTCGGGGATGCCGATCTGGGGGCCGCCGATGGGAACGTCCGTCACAAAGGACCCGATGGTATAGCCATCAGCTGGAGCGGTTGCCACTTCGACAGCGCCGGGGAACGGGCCGCCGCCGCCGCCGGGCTTGTTCACGACCGCGGCCGGAACGCCATACATCGCTTGAAATTCGTCTGCGATGATCCGCGTCAGGACGTCTTCCAGATCACCCGGAGGCCACGGAACGACAAAAGAGACCGGCTTCTCTGGATATTCGGCGAGTGCGGCCGTTGCAGAAGCAACAAACGCTGCGGCTGTTAGGACTTTCTTCATTGACACCTCCCGTAAATGGTTCATTATTTGATCCACGTTAACAAGAATAATGTTGCTTTGTTAACCTTGTTCTGTCAAGTATTACCTTAACGGGAGGATGTGAATCACATGGGTACAGCCCTGAACGCCCTGAAAATGCTCAACTACTTTTCAAACGCTCGGCCAGAAATCGGGCTGAGTCAGTTTGCGCGGCTGTCCGGGTTGAACAAAGCCACCGCGCTACGCCACCTGCGGGCGCTTGAAGAATACGGGCTGATCGAACAGAACCCCATGACCAAATCTTATGCGGTCGGACCTGCCGCGCTGCGCCTGGCCGCGCTGCGTCAGATCGCCCGTCCCGGCATCGAAAGTGCCCGCCAGAGAATGCAGGTCGCGATGCAGGATGTCGGCGAAAGCCTTCATCTTTCACTGCTTGAAAAGGATTCTCTGCAAACCGCGCTGGTGGTCGAAACGAACCGCCACAGCGTGCGTGTCAGTCTTGATCCTAGTGAGATCCTTCCAATCAATGCGACGGCTTCGGGCCTGTGTATGCTCAGCTTTGGTCCGTCCTTCCTGCTGGGTCGTCTCGGGCAGAAAGAACAAGCGCGATACACGGACACCACGCTGACCGACCCAGCGCAGATCAAGGATCGGGTCTCGACAATCAGCCAAGCCGGTTGGGCCAACAGCAATGGAAGCTATGAAAATGGCGTCTATGGCTATGCGGCGCCCATATTCGGCATTGATCAGGTAGCGCTGGGAACCATCGCAATTGCCGTTCCCGAAGGCCGCGCCAGCGACGAAAGACTGCCGGAAATCCTGACCACCCTACACGCCCTCTCGACTGATCTGACCGCAAGCTTCGGCGGTCAACTCCCCGACACTTTTCCAACCGAATTCCATCCGTGAGCGGGTGGACACTAACCCCGGAGACCCGAGACATGAAAGACTCGAACTTTCTGAAAGAAAACAACGCGCGTTACTTCTGGCACCCGATGGCACACCCCGCCGACAGTCAGAAGAATCCGCCGACAATTCTGAACGGAGGTGAAGGTGTCAGCATTATCGATGTCGATGGTCACAAGGCGCTGGATGCGGTCGGGGGGCTTTGGAACGTCAATCTGGGTTATTCCTGCGACCCGGTTAAACAGGCCATTGCCGATCAGTTGAACGCGCTGCCCTATTATTCGACGTTCCGCGGCACCAGCAACGACAAGGTGATCGAGCTGTCCTATGAGTTGGCGCAGTTTTTCGAACCTGACGGCCTGACCCGTGCCTTCTTTACCTCGGGTGGTTCGGATTCGGTTGAAATCGCCCTGAAACTGGCACGGCAATACCACAAAGTGCGGGGCGAGGCCGGGCGTACCAAGTTCATCAGCCTGAAACAGGGCTATCACGGCACCCATTTCGCCGCCGCCTCGGTCAACGGCAATCAAAAATTCCGCGCGGCTTATGAGCCGATGATGCCCGGTTGCTATCATGTGCCCGCCCCATGGACCTATCGTAACCCGTTTGACGAGACCGATCCCGAACGCCTGGCGCAGCTTTGCGTCAAAGCGCTTGAGGCCGAGATCGCGTTTCAGGGGGCCAACACCGTTGCGGCCTTCATCATGGAGCCGGTCCTTGGGGCAGGGGGTGTGATCCCGCCGCACAAGAGTTTCATGCCAATGGTGCGTGAAGCCTGCTCCAAGAACGGTATTTTGCTGATCTCGGACGAGATCATCACTGCCTTTGGTCGCACCGGCAGCGAAAGCGGCGCGCGGCATTGGGGGGTGCAGCCCGACATCATGACCACAGCCAAGGCGATCACTAATGGTTACTTCCCGTTTGGGGCGGCGATGATCTCGGGTGCTGTTGCCGAGGTGTTCGAAAATGACACAACCGGCAAGGCGTCGGTTGATCAGGGCTATACCTATTCCGGCCACCCGGTTGGTGCCGCAGCGGCCCTTGCTGCTCTGTCCGAAATCAAGCGCTTGCGCGTTTGGGAAAACGCCGCCGCGCGCGGGGATGAGCTGTTTGCCGGGCTGCGGAGACTGGCCGAGAAATACGACGTGATCGGTGATGTGCGCGGCGGCGAGGGGCTGATGTGCGCGCTGGAACTGGTCTCGGACCGAGCGACCAAGGCGCCTATTGCGAAACACCTGCCGCTGCAGGTTCAGAAAGCAGCTTATGAGGACGGTGTGATGGTGCGTGTGTCCGGCAACAACATCATCCTGTCGCCACCGCTGATCATCACATCCGAGGATGTGGCCAAGATTCTGTCGGCGCTGGATACCGGTCTGGGGACTCTTTGATCACCACTCACCTGACCTCGCCCAACCCGTGCGGGGTCAGACTTTGACCGCCTGCAGTTCTTCCAGCAGGTCCAGCAGTTGGTTCAGCTTCTCGCGGCCCATCTGCGATTCGATATTGTTTGAGATCGCCAGCGACGTGGCAAGGTTGTCTTCCAGAACCGCGCGGCCGGCATCGGTGATCCGAACCATGGTCCGGCGCTTGTCTTGTTTGTCCTGTCGGCGGGTGATCTGGCCATCGGCCTCCATAGTACGCAGAATGCGGGTGAGGCTGGGCAGCAGCAGGCAGGCCTCGTGGGCGATTGCGGTTTGTTCAACCTCGCCGAGCTCGTCCAGAACCCTCAGGATGCGCCACTTTTGTTCGGTGAGTTGAATGTCATGGAGCATATCCCGGATCGGCGCCATGACGGTTTCCCGTGCGCGCAACAGCGCAATCGGAAGGGATCGGGCGGTACTTTTGGTGTGGCTTTGCGTGGTCATGCGGCCTTCTAAATCGGCAATTTGGAAATTGCAAAGATTAACAAGGCAAGTTCTTGACAACGCCGCCGATAAAAACTAAACATGTTAAGCAATAAGGGGAGGACACATGCCACATTTTCACGTCGAATATTCCGGAAATCTGGAGGACAAGATCGACATGGCTGGCCTGTGCGAATGCATCCGGGCGACGGCTGCCGGGATCGAAACCTTTCCGATGCCAGGCATTCGTGTCCGCGCCACACGTGTCGATCACTACGCCATCGCGGACGGCAACCCGGCGCATAGCTTCATCGACATCTCGATCCGCCTGCGTGCAGGCCGGCCTGACTACGTGAAGCAGGATGCCGCAGAACGCATCTTCGAGGCAGTCAGAGCGTATCTGGCCTCCGCCTTCTCACACCATTCCATCGCACTCTCGCTTGAGATGCGCGACATCGACCCCAAGCTTTCGCCTAAGACCGGTACGATCCGCGATCACCTTGGCGCGACCACGCAGGAGACCTGAACCATGAGCGCACTGGACACAAACATCGAAAAACTGGCGGGCTTTTTGGCGCGGTTCAAAGAGACGGGCATCAAGAACCGCATCGCGGGTGAGGACGTTGCCGGGGCTGCCGGTGTGTTTCAATCCACCTCTCCGGTCGACAAGTCGGTGATCTGCGATGTTGCCCATGGCACCGCCGAGGATATCGACACCGCGGCCAAAGCGGCCCATGCGGCCTTTGCCGAATGGCGCGACATGCCTGCCACCGAACGCCGCCGCATCCTGCTGAACGTTGCTGACGCCATAGAAGCGCGCGCAGAAGAAATCGCGCTGTGCGAATGCTGGGACACGGGCCAGACCCTGCGCTTCATGTCCAAGGCGGCCCTACGCGGTGCTGAGAACTTCCGGTTTTTCGCGGATCAGGTGGTGCAAGCGCGCGACGGTCAGCATCTGAAATCGACGACCTTAATGAATGTCACCACACGCGCGCCGATTGGTCCGGTTGGCGTGATCACCCCGTGGAACACGCCGTTCATGCTGTCGACTTGGAAAATCGCACCTGCATTGGCTGCAGGCTGCACCGTAGTTCACAAACCCGCCGAGGATTCGCCGCTGTCAGCCCGCCTGTTGGTCGAAATCGCCGAAGAGGCCGGTCTGCCCAAGGGTGTGCTGAACACCGTGAACGGCTTTGGTCCCGATGCGGGGAAGGCACTGACCGAGCACCCGCTGATCAAAGCTATCGCGTTTGTCGGCGAAAGCCGCACCGGCAGCATCATAACCAAACAGGGTGCAGATACGCTCAAGCGGATGCATCTGGAGTTGGGTGGCAAAAACCCTGTGATCGTGTTCGACGACGCCGATCTGGATCGGGCGCTGGATGCGGTGATCTTCATGATCTACTCGATCAATGGTGAGCGCTGTACCTCGTCCTCGCGCCTGCTGGTGCAGGACAGCATCAAGGACGAGTTCGAAGCCAAGCTGATCGAGCGCGTGAACAACATTAAGGTCGGCCACCCGTTGGACCCGGCAACCGAAATCGGCCCGCTGGTGACGGAAGAGCACTACAACAAGGTCACCAGCTATTTCGACATCGCGACAGAGGACGGCGCGACCGTCGCAGCCGGTGGTGTGAAACTGGGCGACGAAGGGTACTTCATCCGTCCGACCCTGTTCACCAACGCCACCAACCAGATGCGCATCGCGCGCGAGGAGATCTTTGGCCCGGTCCTGACCTCGATCCCATTCTCGACCGAGGAAGAGGCGCTGCAAATGGCCAATGACACGCCTTATGGTTTGACCGGCTATGTCTGGACCAATGACCTGACGCGGGCGCTGCGCTTTACCGATAAGCTTGAGGCCGGGATGATCTGGGTGAACTCGGAAAACGTGCGCCACCTGCCCACGCCCTTTGGCGGCGTTAAAGCCTCGGGCATCGGTCGCGACGGCGGCGACTGGTCGTTCGAGTTCTACATGGAACAAAAGCATATCGGCTTTGCCACTGGACAGCACAAGATCATGCAGTTGGGCAAGCTTTAACGGTCAGCCCTGACAGAACCTGGAAACGCGCGCATCTCAACCTTCAGGAGGAGACAATGGGAGAAATCGTTCTCGCCGCCAAAATGACCCATGTGCCGACCATGCTGATGTCGGAACAGGAAGGCCCGGTTAAGGGTGCGCGTCAAAGCGCGATTGATGGGCATCGGGAAATTGCTCGGCGTGCAAAAGAGCTGGGCGCAGACACGGTGGTGATCTGCGACACGCATTGGGTCGTCAACGCGGGTTTCCACATCAACGCGAACAAGCATTTCGAGGGCCTGTTCACCTCGAACGAATTCCCGCAATTCATCAAGGACCTGCCTTACGCGTATGACGGCGACCCGGCGCTGGGGGATGCCATTGCCGACATCGCTACAGAAAAGGGCGTGCACACGCTCAGCCATCAGGTGGACAGTCTGGAACTGGAATACGGAACCCTTGTTCCGATGCGTTTCATGAGCCGCGAGGCAGATTTCAAGGTGGTCTCGATTGCCGCTTGGTGCACGGTTCACAGCCACGACGAAAGCCGCCTTGTCGGCGAAGCTATCCGCGAGGCGATCGAGGCCAGCGACAGCAAGGTTCTACTGGTCGCGTCCGGTTCGCTGAGCCACAAGATCTGGCCGAACAAGGACTATGCTGCAAATAATGGTACATTCACCATCAGTTCCGAGTTCAACCGCCAAGTGGATCTGCATGTTCTGGACATGTGGCAAGCCGGAGATCACGCTACGTTCCTGAAAATGCTGGGCGAATATGCCAATTTCTGCTGCGGCGAAGGGTCGATGCACGACACCGCCATGCTTTACGGTGCGCTGGGATGGGACTCGTATGACGCGAAATGCGAGGTTGTCACCGAATATTTCCCGTCCTCCGGCACCGGACAGACAAACGTGATCTTCCCCGTGAATTGAACGGGCTGACGGGCGCGCAACGCATTAATGGAGAGGAGACGATCATGGGAAAGATTGTACAGGCCGCGAAGATAACGCATGTGCCAAGCATCTGGATGTCCCACACGATGCCGAAATACAAAGGCATCCGCCAACCTGCCATCGATGGCTATGCGCGCCTGCGTCAGGATGCGATCGACCGCAAGGTTGACACGTTCCTCATCTTCGACACCCACTGGATCACCAATCAGGGGTTTCATCTGAACACGAAAGAGCACCACAAGGGCCGGTTCATCAGCCACGAACTGCCGCACATGCTGGCGGATATGGAGTTCGACTATCGCGGTGATCACGAACTGGGGGAAACCATCCTTGATGTGCTGCGTGAGCGTGGCGAGCGGGCTCTGGGTCATTCGCATCCCGATATGGGGATGGAATACGGTACCTTGCTGCCGATGCACTTTATTAATGACGGTGTGAACGCGCGGGTTTTGCCCGTGGCGGTCAACCAGTTCTCGTCGATCGCTGAAAATCGGGTTTGGGGCGAGGCGATTGCCGAAGCTGTCACGCGCTCGGACCGGAACGTCTCGATTCTGGCCTCGGGGTCGCTGAGCCATGACTTCACGCCCAATGAACGGTCTGTCGATGGTTTGAATTCGGTGAATGGTGAGTTCAACCGCCAGATGGATATGCGTGTGCTGGATCTGTGGGAGCAGGGCCGGTTCGAGGAATTCCTAGAACTTCTGCCCGACTACGCCAAGAAATGTACGGGCGAATGCGCCATGAACGATACCGCCTTGCTGTTCGGCGCCCTTGGATGGGGCAGTTACAAGGGCAAGATCGACATCTACACCCCGTATTTTGGAAGCTCCGGAACGGGTCAGGCCAATATCAGCTTCTCGGTTTAAGGCCGGAATCACAGGAAAATTCGAATGACAGAACTGCGTCTTAACGATCCCAGCCTGCTTGCCGAAAAGGCGCGGGTCGGGTCCAGATGGGTGGATGCGTCCGAGGTTGCGAACGCTATTGATGTGACCAACCCGGCGACGGGTGAGGTGATTGGTCGGGTGCCCAACCTGGGTGCCGCGGAAACGGCCGAGGCAATTGCCGATGCGCAGCGTGCCCAGAAAGACTGGGCCAAACGCACGGCGAAAGAGCGCAGCCAGACCCTGCGGCACTGGTATGATCTGATGATGGAGAACCAGGACGATCTGGGTGCCATCTTGACTGCCGAACAGGGTAAGCCATTGGCCGAAGCGAAAGGCGAGATCGCTTACGGTGCCAGCTTCATCGAGTGGTTCGCCGAAGAGGCCCGTCGTGCTTACGGCGATGTCACGCCCGGCCATGCGCCGGATAAGCGGATCATCACCGTCAAGCAGCCCATTGGTGTCGTGGCCGCGATTACTCCTTGGAACTTTCCCAACGCCATGATCACCCGTAAGGCTGGTCCGGCCTTTGCTGCGGGTTGTTCGATGGTGTTGAAACCCGCTTCGCAGACACCGTTCTCGGCCATCGCGCTGGCTGTTTTGGCCGAACGCGCAGGGCTGCCTGCTGGTTTGTTCTCGGTTATCACTGGTTCGGCGCGCGCCATCGGAGGCGAGATGACGTCGAGCCCGATCGTGCAAAAGCTGACCTTCACCGGATCAACCGAGATCGGCGCGATGCTCTATGCGCAATGCGCCCCGACGATCAAGAAACTGGGGCTGGAGCTGGGCGGTAACGCGCCGTTCATCGTGTTCGACGATGCCGATCTGGATGCCGCCGTCGAAGGCGCCGTAATCGCCAAGTTCCGCAACAACGGCCAGACCTGCGTTTGTGCAAACCGCATCTATGTGCAGGCCGGGGTTTATGAAGCCTTCGCGGAAAAACTGGCGGCCAAAGTGGCGACTCTGCCGACCGGCAACGGGTTCGACGAGGGCATCATCTTTGGCCCGCTGATCGATCAGGCCGCCGTGGACAAAGTGGCCGAACATGTCGATGACGCCACCTCGAAAGGCGCGAGGGTTACGCTTGGGGGCAAACCCCACGCGCTGGGTGGGACCTTCTTCGAGCCCACCATCCTGACTGGTGTGACCTCGGACATGGCAGTAGCAACCGAAGAGACCTTTGGCCCTGTCGCGCCCCTCTTCAAGTTCGATACCGAACGCGAAGTCGTAGCTGCCGCCAATGATACCGAGTTCGGCCTCGCCTCGTATTTCTACTCCCGCGACATGGCCCGTGTCTGGCGTGTGTCCGAGGGTCTGGAATACGGCATGGTCGGGGTTAACACTGGCCTGATCTCAACCGCCGAAGCCCCGTTTGGTGGCGTCAAGATGTCGGGTCTGGGGCGGGAAGGCTCCCGCTATGGGCTCGATGACTTCATGGAACTCAAATACATCTGCATGGGCGGCGTCGAACCCGCTGAGGAGGCCTGATGCGCTTTGCGACTTACACTGCCAATGGCGAAACATTTTTTGGCGCAATTACGGATGCCGGTGCCGTCGCGCTGAATGACGCCTTCCCGGATCATGCCAGCCTGTATGAGGTGATCGCGGCGGGGGCGTTTAGCGAACTGGTCGAAGTCGCTGAGGGCAAAACGGTGACCCATACCGACTTTACCTATGAGATGGTGATGCCCGATGTCCGTCGCATCCTGTGTGTCGGGGTGAACTTTCCGGATCGCAATGCCGAATACAAGGACGGCAGCGCGCAACCGAAATACATGTCTCTGTTCCCGCGCTTTGCCAGCGGGTTTACCGGCCATGACCGTCCGTTGATCCGTCCGCCAGAAAACCACACGCTGGACTACGAAGGTGAGGTTGCCATTGTGATTGGCAAGACTGGCCGCCGGATTTCGCAAGAGGATGCCTATGACCACATTGCGGCCATGACACTGTGCAACGAAGGCACAATCCGCGATTGGGTGCGCCATGCCAAGTTCAACGTCACCCAAGGCAAGAACTGGGACAATACTGGTGCCATCGGACCCTGGCTAGTACCCTTCACCGATGCCGCGCAACTGGATGACGCCCGTATTCAGACCCATGTGAACGGCGAGCTGCGTCAGGACGATACCCTGAACCGCATGATGTTCCCGATCCGGCGTGAGATCGAGTATATCTCGACTTTCATGACCTTGCAGCCGGGCGACATCATCGTCACCGGAACGCCGACCGGGGCAGGGGCGCGGTTTGATCCTCCGAAATATCTGGTGCCGGGCGATGTGGTCGAGGTCTCGGTCGAAGGTATCGGCACACTGCGCAACACGGTTGAGGACGAACAGGTATGACGCCCGAGGATCACACACGCGCCGCCGCTGATTTGCTGCAGGCAGAGCGCACGCGTGCGCAGATCGGCCTGCTGAGCCTGCGCTATCCCGAGATGAGTATGGACGACGCTTATGAGGTTCAAAACGCCATCTATCGCCAGAAATTGGCCGAAGGGCGCAAGGTGATCGGCTGGAAGATCGGCCTGACCTCAAAAGCCATGCAATACGCGCTGAACATCGACATCCCTGACAGCGGCATCCTGTTCGACGACATGGCCTTTGAGCATGGTGGAACGGTCCCGGCGGGCCGTTTCATCCAGCCGCGGATCGAGGCCGAGATCGCCTTTGTGATGAAATCCGCAGTTGGGGGTGAAAACGTCACCCGCGATGATATCACTGCTGCCACGAGCTATGTCGCGCCTTCGATCGAGATTCTCGACACCCGTATTCAACGGGTTGACCTCGCGTCTGGCAAGGCCCGCACGGTGTTCGACACGATCAGCGACAATGCGGCCAATGCAGGCATCGTGCTGGGCGCGGAACGCCACGCCCTGGATGCTTTTGATCTCCGCTGGGTTGGTGCGTTGACCTTCCGCAATGGCGAGATTGAGGAAACTGGTCTGGGTGCGGGCGTGCTAAACGACCCGGTCGAAAGCGTTGTCTGGCTGGCCCGCCGCATGGCGCAATACGGCCAAAGCATCGAACCCGGTCAGATCATCCTGTCCGGCAGCTTTATTCGCCCGGTCGAATGCCCCTCCGGTACTGAAATCCATGCCGATTTCGGGCCGTTTGGCTCGGTCGATATCAATTTCGCCTGAAAGGAACGTCGCACATGCCTGCGCCGAAGAATACGTTCAAAGCCGCTCTCAAGGCCGGGCAGCCGCAGATCGGCTGCTGGATCGGGATGGCCAACGCCTATACGGCCGAGATTGCAGCAACCGCGCAATTCGATTGGCTGCTGGTTGACGGTGAACATGCGCCGAACGATCTGCGGTCGATCCTTGAGCAGGTGCAGGTGATCGAAGGTTCGGGCAGCACTCCAGTTGCACGCCTGCCGATTGGCGAGACATGGATGATCAAGCAGTATCTGGACGCGGGCGTACAGAACCTTCTGGTGCCCATGGTTGAAAGTGGCGATGAGGCGCGTGAACTGGTGCGGGCGGTGCAATACCCGCCACATGGCGTGCGGGGCGTGGGCTCGGCATTGGCACGGGCCTCGCGGTTTGCGGCGATCCCTGATTACCTGAAAACGGCGGATGAACAGATTTGTTTGCTAGTGCAGGTGGAAAACCAAAAGGGCCTGACGGCGCTGGATGATATTCTGGCCACCGATGTGGATGGGGTGTTCATCGGCCCGTCCGATCTGGCCGCCGATATGGGCCATATCGGCAATGCCGGTCACCCCGACGTGGTTGTGGCCGTGCTGGATGCCCTGACCCGCATCGTGGCTGGAGGCAAGGCGGCAGGTATCCTGACCCTTGATCCGGCGATGCAACGCAAATGTCTGGATCTGGGCGCCACATTCGTGGCCACCAATATCGACGTGACCCTGTTTGCAACAGCAATGCGCAATGCCGCCAAAGCCGGGCTGAACCTGTTGCCGGACCAGACCGCCTCGGGCGTTGCTCAAACCGCTGCGGCAAGCAAATACCTGCAGCAGCTGTGCAAACATTGGTCGCACAAGGCCGAGGTTTTCTTCGACGAAACGCAGGGCAGCGTGGCCTTTCCGGATGGCGATAGCGTGACCCTCGAAGCAAATAACAGCAGCCTGACTATAACTGCGGCGACCGGTCCGCGCGGGAATTTGGCACGCTGGAAGGATGTGATCGAAGCCCATCTGGTGCGCTTTGCTTTTCGCGAAGAGTTCCGCATCGACTGGTTTGAGTAAGAGCGCCCGCAACATGCCAGAACCCTTCTACGCCATCGGCGACATCCACGGTCAGTTGCACATGTTGGAGGACGCACTGGCGCGTATTGAAAAAGACGGCGGACCCGATGCCAAAATCGTCTTTATCGGTGACTATACTGATCGCGGTCCCCACAGCCGCGAGGTTCTGGACCTATTGGTGAAAGGGCAGTCCGAAGGCAAAAACTGGACATTTCTTCGCGGCAACCACGACCAGATGTGCGCAATGTTTCTTGAGGACTATCCGCGAAACGACGCGCGTCTGCTGGTGGGGTTTCATTGGCTCCATCCTCGGATAGGAGGGATCGAAACGCTGAAATCCTATGGTGTTGAAGTGAGAGACGGGGATCGAACCTATCAGATACATGCCAAGGCCAAAGCCGCTGTCCCGCAGGCCCATATCGAATTTCTGGCGCGGCTGCAGCCTTACTATCTGAAGGATGACCTGCTGTTTGTTCATGCAGGCATACGCCCCGGCGTTCCTTTGCAACAGCAAGACCATGATGACTTGATCTGGATTCGGGAAGAGTTCCTGAACTACCGGAAGCATCACCCATGGCTAGTCGTCCACGGCCATACCCATGTCACTTCACCTGAACATCACGGCAACCGCGTGAACATCGATACCGGAGCTGGATATGGCAAATCGCTAACAGCTGCGGTTTTTGAAGGATCAAAATGTTGGATTTTGCGGGACAAGGAGCGATTTTGCCTAACGCCCCAAAGCTTTCCAAAGAAGAACAGGTAGATGAGCAAAAGAGAAGAGGTTTATTTCCTACCCGTCGACAGAAATTTGGACCAGCTGATGGCTTTCTTTTATGGTAATCCTTGAATTCCCAGGCGCATTCTCAAACCGGTGTCTACATCTTAACTCATGGCGAAAACGGACACGAATACAACTATTTTCGAGCAGGTTCCGCCAGCAGCAAAATCAGTCCGGACGATCTGCCGGTAGACGCACTGCGATCCACGCGTGTTTTGCATGTCTCAGGCATCAGCCAAGCGATCTCGAATAACGCGGCAGATGCGGTTTTTGAGGCTGTTGGAATAGTGAAAATGCTGATGGAATAGTATCTTACGATGCCAACCTGCGTTTGAAACTATAGCCGATTGAAGTGATCCCTCCCTAAGGCGTGTGTCTGCGGTGTCCGAAACCAATGGCTCCTAACCCCAAAGAGGGGTCAGGCCAGCTTGCAGCTTCAGTCCTCGCTCGCAACCGACAATCCTTGCGACCGGGACAAAGACCCGCCGGATGAGCCTTGAAACGTATCGAGTATCGGTCTTGGTTTGACGTGACAGCCTAACCTCGCCCGCGATATGGGGGCACGCCTTGATCGGGAATCCAGACGTGGTCAGGTGTGGCTCCGGTCTGCCAGAAGACGTCTATCGGTATGCCGCCACGCGGATACCAATAGCCGCCGATCCGCAGCCAGCGGGGCGACAGGTACTCGACCAGACGGCGCGCGATGGACACGGTGCAATCCTCATGAAACGCCCCGTGGTTACGGAAAGACCCCAAAAACAGTTTCAGGGATTTCGATTCCACCAGCCAGTCGCCCGGCACATAATCGATCACCAGATGGGCGAAGTCCGGCTGCCCAGTCATCGGGCAAAGCGAGGTGAACTCGGGCGCGGTGAAGCGTACGCAATAGTCGATATCGGCCTGCGGATTCTGCACCCGCTCCAGTTCGGCCTGCTCGGGTGATGCGGGCAGTTCGGTTTTCCCGCCCAGTTGGGTCAGGTCGCTGTAAATGGTTTCCATCATGTGCTCCTTTCGGGGTCAGACCCCGCGTTTGTTGCCCCATAGCAGGACGTGCAGTTGCGGCAGAACTCGTGGCGTGAACCAGCCATCGGCGGTCACCTTTTCCACCAGCCACAGCAACCGGTCCGACAGGGTTTGCGGATCAACGGGCAGGTCGGGATCGACCTCGGCGTTGCCCGGTTGCAGATAAAGCGGCAGCGCCGGATAGCGGTCCGCCACGGCGCGCGCCCAGTCATAGTCAGCTTCATCAAAGATCACGATTTTCATCACCACCTTCGGGCCATCTTTCGCTGCCTCGATACAGGCCGCGAAGGCGTTCCAATCCACGATTTCACCGCTAGACGGCGGCTTTGGGCTGAGAACCAGCGTATCCAAATCACCAAACCATGGCTTTGCAATCGAGCCCTGAGTTTCGCAGGCGAACCGATACCCCTCGGCCCGGCCCCGCGCGATAAGCGGGCCGAAATCCTGAATGGCCGGATTGCCGCCCGAGAGCGACACGGTCAGAGGCCGCCCGCCCGATAAGGCGCGCACCCGGTCCCAGACCGCATCCGCGCCAATCGCCGCCCAATCGTGACGATAGGCGGTGTCGACCGCGTGCAAGCTGTCGCACCAGCTGCAGCGATAGTCACAGCCGCCGGTGCGCACGAACACGGTGGGTTCCCCGATCAGCGCGCCTTCGCCCTGGATCGTGGGGCCGAATATCTCGGCAATGCGCAGGCGGGTCATGGGCGGTACTCGGCCCATGTCTTTGGTGTTTCGCTGACCCGCACGGCGGCAGTTTCCGGCCAGCGCGCAGCGCACCAATCGTAAAGGTGGCGATGGTCGAAGGTCTCGTCGATATAGATCTTGAACGGCTTCAATTCGCCATAGTCCCGAACGAACCCGTCGGCGTTCAGTTGAGGCGCGGCCAGTTCAACCTCAACAATATAGTTATGCCCTTGCATCCGGGAGCATTGGTGATCATCCGGCAGGTGGGTCAACTGATGCGACGCGGAAAAGTGGAATTCTTTAGTGAGGATGTGTCGCAACTTTTTGTCTGGATTGACGAGCCCGCCGGTTCCGACGTTTGTTCTCAGCGTATAGTTCTTTGACAGGTTTCAGCATGATTTCATTGAAAGGCTGCCATTTCCCAAGGATGCAGTTTTGTACGCTGTTTATTTCTATTTGCGGTACACAGTGTCGTATCGGGATTTGGAAGAGATTCTGGCCGAACGCGGCGTGCAGGTGGGGTGATCGTGCCACCCGACGGTTACCTCAAGGAGGTTCGTCAAATCTGCCGTGAAAACGATATTCTTTATATTTCCGACGAGGTTGTCACAGCTTTTGGACGATGCGGCGCATGGTTTGCCTTGGAAGAGGTGTTTGGCATCACGCCTGATATCATCACCTTCGAAAAGGTGTAACGTCGGGTTACGTGCCATTGGGCGGCTTTGCTGTTTCGGATCAAATTTTGAACGAGATCGCCGTGGCTGACAGTCACGCGCCTGTCTATTCCACCGGTATACGTATTCAGGGCACCCAGTGGCATGCGCGACTGGGCTCAAGAATATGGACATTCTCGAAAGCGAAGAGATACTGGAACACGTTCGTGACATTGCACCCTACTTCAAATCCAAGTTATCACAGCTGAAGGACATGGAAATCGTCAAGGATGTGAGGGCGGTGGGCCAGATTGGCGCTGTGGAATGCTAGGTGCCTGACCAACCAGATATTGCGATGGGAGTAGAGATTGATCGCCATTGCGTCGAACTAGGCCTGATTGTTCGTCCGATCCGCAACATGTGTGTAATGTCTCCGCCTTTGATAATCACTCGGGATCAGATCGACGACATGGTTGGAATATTGCGGGAAGGTATTTTGCGCGCGGGCGCAGATCACACAAATTAGAAACTGCAGCTATGACGGTCAATGCACTGCGAGCCCAGGCCGTGGATTATCCGTTGGAGGATTCGATCAAGACAGCGATCCACAATATGACGTCGGTTGAGTGTGTTCTGGTAGAATTGTAGGCGGATGTCCGTCGTCACGGCCTGCTCCTGTCATGTTCTAGCGCGCTAACATAAATGCACTCGACCTGACAGGTGAGGACGAAGGTTGCGACAGAGCCTCCTCGGCAGGAAGTCACGTGACAAGCCTGTCCGACACGACAAACGCAGATGCCAGCGCTGCAACCGCATTGAGATTATGTTTGGTCGCTTGAAGGGTTGGCGACGCGTTGTAACGTGTTACGAAAGAGGCCCGAAGGTATTCTTATCGGCCATCACGCTCGCAGCCGCAGTCATCTTATGGCTCCGAAATTCAAGGAGTCTGGAGCCTAGCCGAGGTGACCAGTGTGCGCACCGGATCATTCAGAAAAGGCCTGCGTAATCGAAACCTATCAGCAACCGTGCAGGCATATTGATAGTAGTGGGATTGTTCTGCGTTCGGCACCGGAGGCCTTGCGGCAGAATATGCGTTGGAATGCAACGGGCAAAATCTGACTTTCCCGGCCTTATGTTCAATCCGCGTTGCCAGCCAAATTTTGCATCCAGAATGTTGCATTTACGCAATAACAGTTACGAAACTGTTAATAGCCAAATCTAATAAAGTTATTCTGCTTTAACTTGCGAATAACCTGTCCGGAATGGTGATGGGTTTATGTCGGGTTTCTGGTTGCTGTCAGTCGACGGCATGCCCTATCGCTATCGGTTTTTTTGTAAGGTCGGTCGCGGGGTATGAAAGTGACAAAGAAATCAAGTCTGCTATTCGCAGTTTCATTTTATGTCTTACTTTCAACACCTTCTTTTGCCGTTCCAACAGCTGATTCCATAGTCGGCGACACCGTTACCAATCCTGTAACCGGTTTGGACACGACTGTAAGCGCATTGATTGTGGACCCGGCTTCTACGCCAACAGCGGGGACAACTGCCTTTGTAGAAACCGCAGATGGATATGTTTTTCTCGTTAAAAGTGCAGGGGATACAATCTACAATACGGACAATCCCCCGTTGGCATTTAGTATTGTATCCATAACGGGAACAACTGCTCAAATCAGTAATTCCGGCGCTACTGGTACGGCCAGTTTGTCCACACAGCTGACTCTGTCGCAGTACAACAGCAATTTTAACAGTTCCGGAACGCCGGGTTCAGTAACTCCGCCCGATGACGTCTCGGGTCCTAACGGTGTGAACCAGGTCGTTTAGGGCCAGAATGGCAGCAACGGTCGCGATGGCGCGTTGGTTGTGCCGCCCAGCTCTGGCGGTGATGGGGACGATGGTCCCACTCAGACGAGAACCCTGACTAGCGACGTCAATGCCACCAGCAATATCGGCTGGCAGGTTGGCAGTGTTGGAGGAAACGGAGGCCAAGGCGGAGACTCGTATCTGAGTTTCTGGAGCGGGCGTGATGGAGGAGATGGCGGCAGGGGCGGCACGGTCAACGCGACGCAGTCCGCCAGCAGTACGATCCAGACATCGGGCAGCGGAAATGACGGCATTTTCGCCTTCAGCCGCAGTGGTCGGGCGGGTAACGGCGGCAGCGGCTTTGCGGCGCCGGGCGGTGGCACCGGGGGGCATTCGGCTGATGGCGGCAACGTCACCGTCACTCAGCGAGGTGCGATATCGACAACCGGAGATTCAGCAGACGGCATCTATGCGCTGAGTGTTTCCAACAATGGCGGTAACGGCGGATCGCAATGGGGGTTGGTCGGGTCTTCCGGTGACGGTGGTTACGGCGGCAGTGGTGGCGCCGTTACAGTCAACACGACTTCGACTGGCAGCATTCTGACAACGGGTGATTTTGCCAACGGTATTTACGCTCAGTCTATTGGTGGTTCGGGCGGGTCTGCCGGAACCAGCGGTAACTTGTTGGTATCCTTGATTGGCGGCGCGGACAATGGCGGTAACGGTGGGCGCGTTACGGTTTCGCATGGCGGCGCAATTGAAACGCAGGGCGATTTCGCGCGCGGGATCGTTGCCCAATCCATCGGTGGCGGCGGCGGCTCGGGCGGCACTGCGGGCGGGTTGGTTTCCTTATCTCTGGGCGGTGTCGGTTCGAACGGCGGTAGCGGCGACGCAGTAAGTGTCACGGTGCAGGGCAGCGGCAGTATTCTAACTTCGGGTGCCGGAGCTGACGGAGTTATGGCGCAGTCCATTGGTGGCAGTGGCGGTACGGGCGCGAACTCGTATGGTTTGGTTGCAATCGGCGGTACCGGGTCAAGGGGGGGTACTGGCGCAGCAGTCAGCGTTACCAACTTGGGCCGTATCGTGACCGGAGGCGACGGTGCACGCGGCGTCATCGCCCAGTCCATCGGCGGCGGTGGCGGTGATGGTGGATCGTCCGGCGGTATGGTGTCCGTCGGCGGCAATGGTAGCGGCGGTGGCAGTGGTTCAACCGTGACCATCGTGAATGACGGTATCATCACCACAACCGGAGACGATGCGATGGGCATTCTGGCCCAGTCGATCGGCGGCGGCGGCGGCAACGGGGGATCGTCCGGTTCAGTTGGCGCATTTGTGGGCGTGGCCATTGGCGGCGACGGTGGGGCCGGAGGGGCCGGCGGTAATGTGAACGTCACCCTTTCCAATACCGACAGCAGCCAGCCATCGGCCATTCAGACATCGGGTGCCCGCTCGACCGGTGTGTTCGCGCAATCCGTCGGCGGCGGCGGCGGTAACGGCGGCGGAGCGGTTTCGGTCGCAGTCGGCGCCTTTGGTGCGGCGTCGGTATCCGTAGGTGGTTCAGCGGGCAACGGTGGAAACGGCGGGGCGGTTACGCTCAGCGGCAGCGGTTCAGCGTCGGTGCAAACCGGTGGGGACGACTCGATTGGCGTGATGTTGCAATCTGTCGGTGGCGGCGGTGGCAATGGCGGCTATGCCGTGTCCGTTGCTGCGTCAGGTGGTCCGGTGTCCGGTTCGCTGGCTGTCGGCGTCGGTGGCGATGGCAGTGCTGGGGGCACAGGCGGGCCGGTCACGGTAGGTCAATTCAACAGCAGCGGTGTTGCGACGGCAGCGGGTTTTGAAGGCACGGTGGTGACAACCGGAAACCGCTCGACCGGTATGCTGTTTCAGTCCGTTGGCGGCGGCGGCGGTAATGGCGGCCTTGCAGTGGCTGCGACCGGAGGAGCCTCGGCGCTGTTCTCCGGTAATGTCTCGATCGGTATCGGCGGACAGGCAGGCAGCGCAGGGAACGGCGGTCTGGTGCAGGTATACACGAGAGCCGACGTGACCACGACGGGCACGAATTCCAGCGGGATCATCGCGCAATCTGTCGGTGGCGGCGGCGGCAATGGTGGCGGCAGCATCGCCGCTGGTATCAGTGCAAGCGGCGGAGCGGCTGTTGGAATCAACGTCGGCGTTGGCGGTGATGGCGGTGGGGCAGGTGTCGGGGGCAATGTTACTCTGATCGCAGGCGGTAACTCAATCGAGACCAGCGGCGCGTTTTCCAGCGGTGTTGTGGCGCAATCCGTTGGTGGCGGCGGCGGCAACGGAGGATATGCCGTCGGAGCCAGCGCCGACATTGGGGGCGGAGCGGCCGGATCGGTCAGTGTGGGCCTCGGCGGCAAAGCCGGCGGTGGCGGGGCAGGGGGAACTGTTACCGCTCAGGTCGACGCGGATGTTACCACGCGCGGGGATGATTCCGGGGCGGTCGTCGTGCAGTCCATTGGCGGTGGCGGCGGTAATGGTGGTTTCAGTGTCGCCGCAGGTTTGGCGGCTGGCGGCGCGGGCGCGGGGACCGTCGATGTGGGCCTTGGTGGCGACGGTGGCAGCGGCGGCATTGGTGGAACCGTGACAGGTGTGCGCGTCAATGGCGACGTCCGGACCGAGGGCGCGCGTTCGACTGGTGTCGTGATCCAATCCATTGGCGGCGGCGGTGGCAACGGCGGCTTCAATGTCACCGCAGGTGTAGCCGCAGCTGGGGCAGGGGCGGGATCCATCGGCGTTGGACTTGGTGGCGATGGGGCCACAGGCGGCAATGGCGGCGTGGTCGAAGGTCAGGTTGCAGGCAATGTCGCGACGCTGTCTGACGGTTCAAGCGGTGTGGTGTTCCAATCCATTGGCGGCGGTGGCGGCAACGGCGGCTTTAACGTCACCGCTGGAATTGCAGGAGCGGGTGCTGGCGGCGGAGCTGTCACGGTGGGTCTTGGCGGCGGCGGTTCGGGGGGCGGCATCGGGCGATCCGTCACTGGACGTGTCACGGGAACCGTCAGTACCGGCGGTGCGGATTCAACTGCCGTTCTGGCGCAGTCCGTTGGCGGCGGCGGTGGCAATGGCGGCTTTAATGTGAGTGCATCACTGGCAGGCGCGGGCGTGGCCAGTGGCGCGGTATCGGTCGGCTTGGGTGGTGACGGCGGTACCGGCGCGGCCGGCGGGACAGTCAACCTGACAACAACCAACTCAATTGTGACTGCAGGAGATCGTTCCTCAGGTGTGGTCGCGCAGTCCATTGGCGGCGGCGGTGGCAATGGTGGCTTTAACGTCTCGGGCACCGGTGCAGGTGCAGGCACGGCCAGCGGCGCGGTCAGCGTAGGGCTGGGCGGTACCGGCGCGGGCGGTGGCAATGGTGGTGCGGTCACTCTGACTTCGGGCGGGACGATCCTGACACAGGGCGACTCGGCCACGGCCTTCTTAGCGCAATCCATCGGCGGCGGAGGCGGCAACGGCGGCTTCAACGTTAGTGCGTCGGTGCAGGGATCGGGCACCGCCGGAGGGGGCGTTTCGGTCGGTCTTGGCGGAAATGGTGGCGGCGGCGGTGACGGCAGCACAGTCATCGCTACGTCGAACAACGCGGTTGAAACCCGTGGCGATCAGTCTTCCGGTGTCGTCGCTCAATCGATTGGCGGTGGTGGTGGCAACGGCGGCTTCAACGTATCCCCGGTTTTGTCAGGCGCGGGTACGGCAAGCGGTGCAGTCAGCGTTGGGCTTGGTGGTTCGGGTGACACGGGCGGCAATGGCGGCAACGTTACGCTGACCTCGAACGGGACCATTCTGACCGATGGCTTCGCCTCAAGTGGATTCGTTGTCCAATCGCTTGGCGGTGGCGGCGGTAATGGTGGCTTCAATGTTTCGCCAACTGTATCGGGCGCGGGAACCGGCGCGGCGTCGGTGGCTGTCGGGCTTGGAGGCTCGGGCGCGGGTGGCGGCGACGGCAGTCTGGTTACGGCCAGCACAACGGCAAATGTTGTCACCAGGGGTGATTCATCGGTAGGTATTCTGGCGCAGTCCGTTGGCGGCGGCGGTGGCAATGGTGGCTTCAACGTATCGCCTGCCCTCGCCGGGGCTGGCACGGGATCTGGCGCAATCAGCGTTGGCCTTGGCGGATCTGGCGGCGGCGGTGGCACGGGCGGAGTCGTTGGGCTGACCGTTGCGAACAGCGTTCAAACCGAAGGCGCGCAATCCAGCGCGGTTGTTGCGCAATCCATCGGCGGCGGTGGCGGCAATGGCGGCTTTAATGTCTCGGCATCAGTGGGTGGTGCGGGCACTGGTTCTGGCGCGGCGGCTGTGGGGCTGGGTGGCCGCGGAAGCGGTGGCGGCAATGCCTCGGCGGTGACGGCAAACATTACCGGCAATCTTGTGACGCTGGGCGAAACTTCGACCGGTCTGCTGGCGCAATCCGTTGGTGGCGGCGGCGGCAACGGTGGGATGAATATTTCAGTTGCGGTCGCAGCGGCAGGCACGGGATCTGGCGGTGCGTCAGTTGGCCTGGGCGGCGCATCGGGCACAGGTGGCAACGGCGGTACGGTTGAGGCTACTCTAAACGGAAATGTTTCTACACAAGGCGACGAGTCCGGTGGCGTTGTCGTTCAAAGCCTTGGTGGCGGTGGCGGCAATGGTGGCCTGAATGTTTCGGCCACGGTGACGGTCGCCGGGACCGGCAGCGGCGGAGCATCCGTCGGACTGGGCGGCAGCGGTGGAAGTGGCGGCAATGCGAATACGGCCACTGGTACAGTCGTGGGCAATGTTACCACAGCGGGCGACAATTCGGGTGGCGTTCTGGTGCAATCCGCTGCGGGCGGCGGCGGCAACGGAGGGCTGAATGTCTCGGCCGCCGTGAACATCTCGGGCACTGGCGGCGGCGCGATTGGTGTTGGTATCGGCGGATCCGGTGGCGACGGCGGTAACGCAAGCACGGCAACGGGTTCGGTGACTGGTGACGTCACCACGAGTGGCGAAAATGCAACCGGTGTTCTGGTTCAATCTGTCGGTGGCGGCGGCGGTAATGGCGGTGTCAACATCTCCGGCGCGCTGAGCATAGCGCGGACGGGATCGGGCGCGGCGGGCATCGGCGTTGGCGGTTTTGGCGGCGATGGCGGCACCAGCGGTGTGGTCGACAATACCTTTGACGGCAATGTCAGTACCTCGGGCACACGTTCAGCTGGGATCATTGCGCAAAGCCTTGGCGGCGGTGGCGGCAATGGTGCCACGAATATCTCGGGTGCGATTTCGGTGGCCAGCAACTATTCGGGCGGTCTCGGGATTGGTGTTGGTGGTTTTGGCGGCGACGGCGGCTCGGCAAACAATGTCACGCAGCAGGTGACGGGCAGTGTTACGACGACGGGCGATGACTCGGTCGGGATTCTGACGCAGAGCCTTGGCGGCGGCGGGGGCAACGGTGGCACGAATATTTCGGCGGCCTTGTCCTTGTCCCGGTCGGCGAACGCGGCCGTAGGCATTGGTGTCGGTGGGTTCGGTGGCGGCGGTGCAGATGCCGGGGCGCTGGTACAATCGACTGTTACGGGTGGTGTCACCACCGGCGGTGATCGCAGCACAGGCATTCTGACGCAAAGCCTTGGCGGCGGCGGTGGTAATGGCGGCACGAATATCTCAGCCTCCTTGGGGATCAGCCAGGAAAACGGGGGATCAGTCAGCTTGGGCGTCGGCGGCTTCGGCGGTGGCGCGGGCAATGCGGGTGAGGTGATCAGCACGTTGCGGTCCGCTACGGATGGCGGTGTGACAACTTCGGTGGTTACCACCGGAGCGGACAGTATCGGTGTCATGGCTCAATCCGTTGGCGGTGGAGGCGGCAACGGTGGCCTGAATGTCTCGGGCGCGGTGAACCTGACGGGTAAGTCCGGTGCGGCGGTTGCCTTGGGACTTGGTGGTTTTGGCGGCGGCGGCGGTGATGCCGGAGCTGTGACGCTGGATGTTCAAAGTGACGTTGTGACATCGGGCGACGGCTCTCATGGCCTGTTCGCGCAGAGCCTTGGCGGCGGCGGTGGCACTGGTGGCGTTAATATTTCAGGTTCGCTGGCACTTACCAAACCCTCTGGGTCGGATACGATTTTCTCAGTTGCGGCGGGTGTTGGCGGCTTTGGCGGATCTGGTGGTGACGCCAGCGACGTAGATCTGGACTACACCGGCGCGCTGCAGGCGGTGCCGATGGTGCAGCAATCCGACGGCACATTTGCCGTCGATCAAAACAAAGGCGCCAGCGGCATCATCGCGCAATCGCTTGGTGGCGGCGGTGGCAACGGTGGTACCAATGTGTCCGGCGGCATTGCAATCAGCGGCAAGCCCGGTGCGGGGCAAACCGACAGCAGTAAATCCTATGCCGTAGTCGTGGGTGTCGGAGGCTTTGGCGGCGGCGGCGGTGATGCTGGGAATGTCGATGTGAATATCGGCGCCGGCAGTACGATCACCGCACATGGCACCGGAAAATCCGGCCTGCTGGCGCAATCGCTGGGCGGCGGTGGCGGCAATGGCGGTCTGAATGTCTCGGGCGGGATTGTGTCCGATAGCTCTTTGATCGTGGGCGTCGGTGGTTTTGCGGGCGACGGTGGTCAGGCCGGAGACGTCACGGTTACGTCGCAGGCGGATATAACGGTAACGACGAACCCGGACGATATCTCGATCCCCGACACCACAACCTTTGAAGACAAGCTGCGCGACTTCCTGGGCGACACGATTGTGGACGAAACCGAGGAACTTGCGTCGTCCTTTGGTCTCGAACGTCTGTTCATCGACATGGGTGTTTTCAACGAAGAAAAACCGGACACCGACGGTTCGGCCGGTTTGATGGCGCAATCCATCGGTGGTGGTGGCGGCAATGGCGGACTGAATGTTTCGGGTGGTATTGCGTTGAGTAAAGACGGTAAAATTCCGTCTGTTACCTTCGGTGTCGGCGGTTTTGGCGGCGACGGCAATGTCTCGGGTGATGTGACTGTTGACCACTCTGGCACGGTATCGGTTGCCGGGAATTGGAAGCACGGCGTTCTGGCCCAATCCATCGCGGGCGGTGGCGGCAATGGCGCGCTGAACGTCACCGGGCAGTTGAACTATGGTGACTCCAACAACTCCGACGGCAAGACTGATCTGAGCATCGTCGGTGGTCTGGGCGGTCACGGGGGCACCGGGGCGGATGCAGGGAACGTTTCAGTTGTACAAACCGGCGCAATCTCGACCAATGGTTATCACGCGCGTGGTATCTTTGCCCAAAGCATCGGTGGCGGTGGTGGTACCGGCGGCGTCAATGCGACCTTTGTCGGCACCAAGGACAGCTCACCCATTGCCATGGGGATCGGCGGCTTTGGCGGCGGCGGTGGAGACGCAGGCGATGTGACCGTTGCGCGCGGCACAGCCGCGCTGGCGGCGGGGACCATTACGACCGACGGGGTAGGCTCGCACGGGATCGAAGCGTCCAGCATCGGAGGTGGCGGCGGAGACGCCGGGATCAACGCGGTTGTGGGTATCAGCAAGACCACCGGCAACCAGAGCAACGGCGGCACCGGCGACTCAACTGATCGCAAGACCCCAACCAATACAGGCGTCGATGACTCGGTCATTGCCAACTACAACAAGGTGCTGGACGAGCTTGAAAGTAAAACCAACCCGGCAGATTCCTCTGGCAACAAAACCGGCGTATCGGCCGTTGTCGCCATCGGTGGTGATGCCGGGACCGCCGGGGACGGCGGCACCGTGGATGTCGACCACTATGGCGATATCGTTACGCTGCAAGACAGCAGCCACGGCGTCTTTGGTCAGTCCATCGGCGGCGGCGGCGGTAATGCGGCTTTGAACCTTGGCATGACCTACGAACTGGCCTCAGACGCGACCAACAAAGGTTTTGGTTTGGCCATCGGCGGCGGGACGGGCGAGGGTGGCATCGGCGGCTCGGTTGATGTTCGCAACACCGGAAACATCACGACCTCTGGCGCAGATTCCCATGGGCTGTTTGCTCAGTCCGTTGGCGGCGGCGGCGGGAACGCGGGCTACAACTCGGCCTCGACATCGGTGGATGGTGGCAACGTCAACATCCAGATAGGCCGGACAGGTGGTACAGGCGGCAGTGGCGGCGATGTTTATGCCAGCTCAAACGGGATCATCAGCACAACGGGTAACCGATCTTATGGGTTCTTTGCACAGTCGATTGGCAATGGCGGCGGAAACTCGTCGTCAACCTCGGTCAGCATAGGCACGCCGAAATCCGGCGACAGCAAGGGTAACAAAGCCAGCCTTTCGGTTGGTTTGGAAGGCGGCACAGGTGGCGCTGCGGGCGATGTTAATTCGGTGGTTGCGGGCACTGTGGTCACGCAGGGCACAGACGCCTATGGTGTGTTTGCGCAGTCCGTTGGCGGCGGTGGAGGTAATGGCGGCAAAGCCAGCAACTCGGCCGGTAAGGGTATCTCGGTTGCGCTGTCGATCGGCGGCACTGGCGGCACTGGCGGTATTGGTGGCCAGGTTGATGTAATCAACACCGCAAGGATCGCCACGTTCGGAGACCGCTCGGTTGGCCTGATGGCGCAATCCATTGGCGGGGCAGGCGGTACCGGCGGGATGGTGCAGGCCGGTCAGTCGAACCTCGACACAATCAAGGCGGTGGTCAATCCTTCAACGGTCGGCACAACTGCGTCGATCAATATCGGCGGCACCGGTGGTGACGGCATGACCTCGAACACCGTGACCGTTGTCAGTGACGGGATTATCACAACCGAAGGCACCATGGCGCATGGTATCTACGCCCAATCCGTCGGTGGCGGTGGCGGCATGGGGGGTGTGGTCGAAAACCGCATCATCAGCCTGCGGAAAGAGATCGGTAATACGGCAACCCTTTCCATTGGTGGCAACGGTGGCACAGGTGCTGTGTCTGCAGCGGTTTCCGTAACCAACCGTGACCTGATCCAGACCACAGGCGAAAAGTCCGTTGGTATCTATGCTCAGTCTGTCGGTGGCGGCGGTGGTGACGCGCAGCAGGTGCGCAACATCATTCTGGGCCGGTCTTCGGACGGGGCAACCACAAACGCCATTCTGATCGGAGGCACCGGCGGCACCGGCGGGGCTGGCAGTACAGTGACCGTTGCGAACGAAAGCGACGGGACGATCCTGACCACAGGTGCGGAAAGCCACGGCATCTTTGCGCAATCCGTTGGAGGCGGCGGCGGCAATGGCGGCTCGACGATCTCGGTCGATGGCCGCTATGGCGGGGCCGAGGCCAGCACACGGCGGGCGCTGCAATTTGGTCTGGGTGGCTCGGGCGGTACCGGCGGTACCGGCGGCAATGTTTCGGTCAGCAATGACGGGATGATTGTGACTACCGGTGCCGGTGCCCACGGCATCTTTGCCCAGTCCGTCGGCGGTGGCGGGGGTAACGGCGGAAGCTCGATCACGGGGACACTGCGGCTTAAGACCGGGGACAACAGCTCGCCGACAGCGCAGCTGAATATTGGCGGTTCGGGCGGCAGCGGTAATGTTGCGGGCAACGCGGTGGTCACCAACAGTGGCGACATCCGGGTGGATGGCGCTGGGGCCTATGGTATCTTTGCGCAATCCGTCGGTGGCGGCGGTGGTAATGGCGGCTTGGCCGTTGCCATGGATGTAAACGACCTCAAAAACACCATGACCGGCAGGTCCTATTCGAAGATCGCTATTGGCGGATCGGGTGGGGATGGCGCGGATGGTGGCGACGTCACGGTCAACCACTCAGGCGCGATTGTCGTGAACGCCGAAGACGGGTTTGGCATCTTTGCGCAATCCGTTGGCGGTGGTGGTGGCAACGCCGGGTATTCGGTATCCTCCCCACTGGTTTCGGCGTTGGATTACACTGTGTCGCAATTGCTGGGCGCGCGCGAGGGCACCACAGGATCCGTGGGAACAGTAACCGTCAATTCGACCGGAGACATTCTGGTGAATGGCGCGGGCAGTGAGGCTGTATTCGGCCAATCCGTAAATGGCGGTGGCGGCAATATTGAAACCTCGGTCGATTTCCGGGCCGCATCCGCCAGTGCAGGTGGAACCGGGACTGTTTACACCAGCGATATCTCACTGGGTGGTGATGATGTATCGGGCACAGCCGGTAATCAGGTTGCGCAGTCGCATACCGGTAACATCGCCACGACAAGCGATCGCTCGACTGGTCTGATGTTGCAGAGTGTCGGTGGCGGCGGCGGGACCGCGGCAACTAATGTCAATGTGCAGGACGGCGACGGAATAGACATCGCTGCGCGTCTGGGCGCGATTAACACAAGTGATGCCGGTGGCGGTGATGTCAACGGCAGCCGGACGGGGGATGTCGGCACAGATGGTGCGTTCTCATCCGCAGGTGCGGTGCAGTCCATTGGCGGCGGTGGTGGCAAACTAGTGCTGAACAGCTCTGGCACGGCTGATACGAACAGGTTCGCTTCGGTGATCCTGGGCTCAGACCCCAGTTTCCGCAATGATGGGGGCGACCTTAATCTCTCGTTGGACGGTGACGTGTTCACCAGCGGTGACCGGTCCCTTGGTCAGAGCGTTCAAAGCATTGGCGCGGGTGGCGGCGAAGTCGTCATCATCGGACTTGGTCGTGCGGATGTCACTCTGGGTGCGCAAGACGATTCAACCGGTGACGGTGGGAACGTCGACGTCACCAACGTCGGGGATGTGACCACAAGCGGATCCGGATCGCATGGTTTCGCTATCCAAAGCATTGGCGGCGGCGGTGGCCTCGTGTCGACAGATCTGGAGCCAAGCCAAGTGACGGTGAACCTTTCGCCCGCAAATGGCGGTGACGGCGGTGATGTCGCGTTTACACAAACCGGCAATATCGTGACGAGCGGCGAAAACGCGATTGGCGTTGTGGCGCAGTCGTTGGGCGGCGGCGGCGGTATGGTTGATTCGATCTTCCGTGGCGCCGCGGGGGGTGTTGGGTCCGGCGGTGCTATTGATATGGCACTGAATGGCAACATCCTTTCGGTTAACGAAGGCGGCATCGCAGTTGTGGCACAATCCGAAGGGCGCCATGGGGCGGGTGCTATCTCGTTGGCGTTCGACGGCGTTGTGATGGGCGGCACTGGACAGGCGGACGCCGTCGCTTCGATCATTGTGGATGGTGGTACGGACAATGCGTTGACCTTGTCTGAAAACACGGTGCTGCTCGCCGGGAACAACCAACTGGTGAATGGCAGCAGCGGCAATGATCAGATCTCGCTTGCAGGCCGCGCCCTGGGCAACGTGAACCTGGGCGCCGGTACCAATGGCTTGACGGTTGAGGAAGGCGGGGCCTTCTATGCGCTCGACACGATCAATCTGGGCGCCGACGGATTGATGCAGGTGAATGGTGAATTTGTTCCGGGGGCGAATTGGGGTCTGAATACAACCCTGTCACCGACCGTTCAGGCCAGCGATTTTGCCTTTACCGGAAATGTCAGCCAGACCACAAACCTGACCGGAAGTTTGGCTTTTGGCGCTACAGCAAGCTCTGTCTTTGATGTGTACTTTTTGACTTCGGGGGCTTCGGGCGGTGACAGCGACCTGATCAATGTGACCGGCGATGCCACAATAGGGGGCACGCTGTCACCACAGCTGAACACGCTGGAACGGGCTTTGCCACTGGTCATCATGAATCCGGAAGGCACGGCTGCAGACGCAGGCACAACGATTCAGGACACGGTGGTACTGGACTACTCGATTGGTCTGAACGGCTCGACCTCGGACGGCAGTTCGATTGATCTGGTAATCACGCCGGATTTCTCGACACCCAATATGAACGCTAATCAGGCAGCCGTTGGGGATTACATCAATCAGGTGCTGAACGGGCGAGGCGCCGCCGCACAAGGCGATTTGTTTGCCCTGATCGGTAATATGACCTCTGAGGAGGATGTCATCGCCGCCATCGATGCATTGACGGTAGGGGATTACGCCTCAGATGCAGTGGATGCGTACTATGGCACTCGGGTCTTTGCCGATGTGCTGCACAATTGTGAGCGGTACACCGACTATCAGGCCGGTGACGATCCACGCACTTGTATCTGGTTCTCGGGCGGAAGGTCCTTTTACGACCGTGAACAAACTGGCATCTACGATGAGCTGGACATCAACAATACCAACCTGTCGGCTGGTATCCGTATGCCGGTCGGAGATGAGCTTTATGCCGGTTTCGCGGTGGGTCATGACCAGATCAGTCTGCGGAACGGATCGAACTACAACGCCACCGGGGATCGGTTCAATCTGGGTGCATCACTGACCAAATATACCGGCGCGTGGGAATTCGCGGCTATGCTGTCGGCGGGATGGTCGGATTACGACACTGACAGAGCGGGCGGGATCAGTGGTGTGCTGCCCAATGGAAATGTTGTGGACACTGTTGGTGTCAGCTCGATCAAGCACAAGATGAACCACCAGAACCTGCGCCTGAGCTTTGCTTATGATCACAGGTTTGCTGGCGGCAGTGCTTACCTGCGACCAGAGGTTGCCGTTGACGCAACGCGTTTGGCGACTGAAAGCAACGGTGATGCAACCCTGTCAGGGGTTGTCCTGCAGGGCGATAGCGAAATGATCTACTCGTTGACGCCGTCGCTTGAGATCGGGACGGAACAGGTTCTGAGCGCTTCGCAGAAACTGCGCGCGAGCTTGCGGGCTGGCGCGATCCTGTCGTCGGACGACACCGTTTCGGTTAGCGCAGGGTTTTCGGGTGCCAGCGCAGCAGATGGCGGGTTCTCAAATACCAGCTACATCGGCGACACACACGGGCTGGTGTCGGCCCGGCTGGGACTGTTCGCACTGGACGATAGCAGCTTTATCAATCTGAGCCTCGATCATATGTTCGGTGACTCAACCGAGGCCTTACAGGTTGGTCTCGGCCTTGGAATACAATTCTAATCAATGAGGAACAGCAGTATGAAAACTTGGATTTGCGCTTTGGGGGCCTCATTGGGCTTGGCATTCCCGCTTGCCGCGCAAGAAAACAATGCGCCACTTTGGTCAGTCAATTGCAGCAATCTGGTCAACGGGTCCGAGTTGATCTGCGAAATGACTCAGAGCATTGTTCTGACGGAAAACAATCAAAGGCTTACTTCGATCGCATTTGTGAAACCCGCAGGGAAAGAGGAAGCCGAGACCGTGCTAACCCTGCCGTTTGGTTTGCTGTTTTCCGAAGGGCTGGTCGCCAAAGTAGATGGCACGGAAGTTGCGCGCCTTGAATTCCTGACCTGCGAAGCGCAAGGCTGCTTTGCCCGTTCCCCTGTCTCGCCGGAATGGATGTCAGCGATGCGGGCTGGCGATCAGTTGACAATCGAAGGCAAAAACCGGGTCGGGGACCCGATCTCTTTCGGTTTCGATCTGGCGGGGTTCAGCAAAATCTCTGATCTATTGCCCTGAGAGCATCCGGCGTTTTTCAGCCATTGCTTCACGGCGATTACGCTCGATTCCCAATCTGAAGGACGCTTCCACAAAGTCGATGTGATCGGTTGCTGCCTTAACCGCACGCTCCTCGTCTCCGTCGATCACGGCTTTGCCCAGTTCCAGATGCTGGGCCAAAAGCTGCTCGCCGGTGCCGTCAATCGTCTTTAGGAAATCGCGGTTGTAGAAAACACCCTTGCGCGTGAGTTCATAGATCGAGGCCATCATGTGGATCAGCGTCGCGTTCTGACTGGCATCCACGATTGCCGTGTGCAGTGCGAAATCGGCCACCTGGGCGGCTTTGGTGTCATTTGCCTCCCATGCGCGCTCGTTCTCGGCCAGAATTTCTGCAATTCGTTCTTTATCGGCCTTGGTTGCCCGTCTTGCCGCAAGGCGGGCGGCGAAACCCTCCTGCTCGCGCCGATACTCGAGATAGTCGAAAAAGGCGGGCTCGTGCCGTTCATAAAGTGCCAGTAGCGCAGGCATCATCGCTTGCCCGGTCAGGGCAGCAACAAAAGTGCCCTCGCCATGTTGAGTGGTGACAAGGCCGCGTTCTTCCAGAACCGCCAGAGCCTCGCGCAGCTTTGGTCGGGAGACCCGCAGCATTTCCGCAAGATCACGCTCCGAAGGCAGTTTGCGGCCCTGTTTCAGGATGCCCGACGCGATCAGATCCTCGATCTGTGCCACCACGGCTTCGGCCAGCGATTCGTGTCCAACCGGTTCAAAAATCGCCGTAGGGCTCATGGCGCTGCGCCTCCGCTAGGTGTCAGATCAAGAGTTACTGGTAAATAAATATAACCATGTTGGTCAAAATTTCAAGCAAACGTATTCAGCAGTGATGTTGGGCGTAATTCAATGAAAATATAAAAAAATACGCAAGTCTAGCTTTCTACGGGCTTCTGGATGCCTTAGTTTGATTCACTTTCGAGGGCTTGTTGCGCGAGAGCTGCAAATCCAGTGGTAAACAAATTTGTTGACTGGTTATGACTGGTAAAGTTAGTTTACCACCGGAAGGGCGCTGGAAGAGCCTGCGCCACTGATTGGGGTAGTTGCCCTGACCAACCTGGAGGAGATTTCATGAAGAAGACCCTGACGAGCCTCGCCGTAGCCGCCAGCCTGCTGGCCGCACCCGCTGTAGCCGCTGACAAGCTGCTGCTGAAAACCCCGATCGCATTCTCGACAGAACTGCCAGGCCTTGGCTCGCCGATCCCGCGCGTGGCCGAACAGCTGGACCTGATGTCGGGTGGCACGCTGAAGATGAAAGTCTATGAGCCGGGCAAACTGGTTCCGCCGTTTGAAATTCTGGATGCCGTTTCCACCGGCAAGATCAACTCGGGCTACACCACTGCCGGTTACTGGGCGGGTAAAATCCCGGCTGCGCCGCTGTTCTCGGCCGTTCCGTTCGGCCCCGAAGCCGGCGAATACATGGCGTGGATGTATTACGGCAACGGCCTGAAATTGTACCAGGAGATGTACGATCAGGCAGGCTATAACGTGCACGTGCTGCCCTGCGCCATCATCGCCCCCGAAACCTCGGGTTGGTTCGCAACCGAGATCAACTCGCCCGAAGACCTGAACGGCCTGAAGATGCGTTTCTTTGGTCTGGGCGGCAAAGTGATGCAGAAACTGGGCGTTGCGACCTCGCTGCTGCCGGGTGGTGAGATTTTCCCTGCACTGGAAAAAGGCGCCATTGACGCGACCGAGTTCTCAATGCCTGCCATCGACGCGCGTCTGGGCTTCCACAAGCTGGTGAAATTCAACTACTTCCCCGGCTGGCACCAGCAAGCGACCGTGTTCGAACTGCTGATCAACAAGGACGTCTGGAACGAAGCCACCGATCAGCACAAAGCGATCATCGAAAACGCCTGTAAGGCCTCGATGGCGGACAGCTTTGCCGAAGGCGAAGCCATTCAGCACGCCGCTCTGATCGACAACGTTGAAAACAACGGTGTCACCATCAAGCAGTGGTCGCCCGAGATGCTGGATACGTTCCGTGCAACCTGGGACGAGGTTGCCGCTGAAGAAGCCGCAAACGACGCCTTCTTTGCACAGGTTCTGACCGACATGAACGAGTTCCGTGACGGTTATGACCTCTGGAAAACGAACGCTTTTCTCCCTCGTCAGTAACCTCCCTAACTGACGACGCCGGGGCGGCTGCAACCGCTGCTCCGGCTCCTTTTCTTTATACTCGGAATTTCTAACCAATCGCTGCCTGCATGCCGGGCTGCTGAGCGAGGAATGACCATGGCCAGCCAAAAGAACCTCAACGATCCGGTCGAAGCCTATGAAGGCATCCTGGAGCACCCCGAGACAGACCGTCAGAAGATCGCCGTCGCCATCGACTCTGGCGTAAAGGCCATCGGCCATGTGGTCATGTGGGCGAACGTGCTGCTGATGGGCGCGATTTTCACCCAGGTCTCGCTGCGCTACCTGTTCAGCCAGAACTACCCCAAACTGGATGAGATCCAGTGGCATTTCTACGGCATCGTCACGATGATCGGTATTTCCTATGCCTTGATCACGGACAGCCACGTGCGTGTGGACGTGCTGCATATGCAACTTTCGCGTCGCGCGCAGCGGGTCATCGAGGTGATCGGCATCCTGACCCTGCTGACCCCGTTCATCTATCTGATGATCGATCAGGGATATGACTATTTCTACGAAAGCTTCCGCGTCAACGAACGGTCGGACAGCCCAACCGGTCTGCCTGCTCGCTGGGCGTTCAAGGCGGTCATTCCGATCAGTTTCGTGCTGTTGGCGCTGGCCGCTCTGGCGCGACTGATCCATGACGGGCACGCGCTGATGTATGGACCGGCGTCCGAGCGCGAAGGCGCGTCGCTGCGTCGTATCCTGCTGGTGCTGGCCGTTTTTGCCGCCGTCTGTGTCGGGCTGACCTTCCTTGTTGAAACGACCGAGGAAAAGCTGGTCATCGCGATGTTCCTGACGTTCATCGCGCTTCTGTTCACCGGTTACCCGGTGGCCTGGGTTCTGGCCGGTGTTGGCGTGGCCTATTGCGGTCTCGCATATCTATTCGACAACGATCTGATGCTGTGGACGGGGCTTGAGAGCACCTTCACTGGTCTCGACTACCTGACCCTCGGTGCGGTGGTGAACCGGGTTTATGCGACCATGTCCAACGCGGTGCTGGTCGCCTTGCCAATGTTCATCTTCATGGGCCTGATGCTGGACGAATCCGGTGTGGCCGAGCGTCTGATGTCCTCGATGCAGCGCCTGTTCGGCACCGTTCGCGGTGGTCTGGCGATCACTGTGACCCTGATCGGGATCATTCTGGCGGCCTCGACCGGCATTATCGGTGCATCTGTTGTTCTGCTGGGTGTGCTGTCGCTGCCCTCGATGATGCAGCAGAAGTATCAGCCGACGCTGGCGGCAGGTGTGGTTTCGGCGTCTGGTACGCTGGGCATCCTGATCCCGCCGTCGATCATGCTGGTGATCATGGCCGACCAGATGGCCCTGTCTGTCGGGGATCTGTTCATGGCTGCGGTTTTCCCCGGTGTGATCATCGGAGGCCTGTATCTGACGTACATCTTCATCCTTGCACTGGTGAAGCGCGACGCGGCCCCGGTGCCGGAAGGTGCGAAAGCCCCCGACTGGGCTGCTGTGAAGGACGTGCTTATCGCCGTCATCCCGACGCTGATGCTAATCCTTGCGGTTCTGGGTTCGATCTTCGCGGGTCTGACCACGCCGACCGAAGCCTCGGGCATCGGTGCACTTGGTTCGACGCTGCTGGCGCTAGGCTATCGCAAGCTGACCTTTGCTAAGTTGTGGAACGTTTTGGTCTCGACCTTCAACACCACCGCTTACATCTTCGCGATCTTCCTGGGTGCGACCGTGTTCTCGTATGTTCTGCGCGAACTGGGCGGGGATGAGCTGATCGAACATGTCGTTCAATCCACCGGCTTTGGCGCCAATGGTACGATCCTCTTCATCCTGTTCATCGTCTTCCTGCTGGGCTTTGTGCTGGACTGGATCGAGATCACGCTGATCGTGCTGCCGCTGATGCGCCCGATCGTGAACGGCCTTGGCATCGACATCCCCGGCTTTGGCGTTCTGGATGAGCCGGCGCTGGTTTGGTTCGTGATCCTGGTTGCGGTGACGCTGCAAACCAGCTTCCTGACACCTCCTGTTGGCTTTGCCTTGTTCTACCTGAAAGGCGTCTGCCCGCCCGAGATCAAGTTGACGCATATCTACAAGGGCATCATCCCCTTCGTGCTGCTACAGCTGACCGGTCTGGCGCTGGTCTTCCTGTGGCCGACCCTTGCCACCTGGCTGCCTTCGGTCGCCTATTAAGGAGCTTTCGTGATGCGTTTGAACCAATGTCACAACTTCCACGACTTCCGGCGGCTGGCCAAACAGCGGTTGCCGGGGCCGATCTTCAACTACATCGACGGTGGAGCCGATGATGAGGTCACGTATCGGGAAAACACCAACGCGTTCGACCGCTGCGATCTGCTGCCCTCGGTCCTGCGCGGGGTGAAGGACGTGGACATGTCCGTCACCGTGATGGGGCAAAAGCTGGACATGCCGATCTATTGCTCGCCCACCGCCTTGCAGCGCCTGTTCCACCATCAGGGAGAACGCGCTGTTGCGGCGGCGGCCGAGAAATACGGCACCATGTTCGGCGTGTCCTCGCTGGGCACCGTGTCGCTGGAAGAGCTGCGGAAGAAACACAAGAACCCGCAGGTCTACCAGTTTTACTTCCACAAGGATCGCGGCCTGAACTCGGCCATGATGCAGCGCGCCAAAGAGGCCGGTGTCGAGGTGATGATGCTGACCGTCGACAGCATTACCGGCGGCAACCGCGAGCGTGATCTGCGCACTGGTTTCTCGATCCCGTTCCGCCTCACGCTGGGCGGCATGATCCAGTTCGCAATTAAGCCTATGTGGGGGATCAACTATGTCACCCATGAGAAATTCCGCCTGCCGCAACTGGATGAGCATGTGGATATGGGTGGTGGTGCCAGCTCGATTGGTGGTTACTTCACCGAAATGCTCGACCCGTCGATGAACTGGGATGACGTAGCGCAGATGGTGCGCGACTGGGACGGTCAGTTCTGCCTCAAGGGCATCATGACCGTTGAGGATGCCAAACGCGCGGCTGAAATCGGCTGCACCGGCATCATTCTGTCCAACCACGGCGGTCGTCAGCTGGACGGCTCGCGCACGCCTTTCGACCAACTGGCCGAGATCGTCGATGCGGTCGGTGACAAGCTGGACGTGATGATGGACAGCGGTATCCAGCGCGGCACCCATGTTCTGAAAGCCCTGTCGCTGGGCGCCAAGGCGGTGGGTGTGGGTCGGCACTATCTGTATCCACTGGCCGCAGCAGGGCAGGCGGGTGTAGAGCGCGCCCTTGGCCTGATGCGGGCAGAGATCGAGCGCGACATGAAACTGATGGGTGTTACCAGCGTTGACCAACTGAGCCGCGAGAATATTCGCTTCCGCACTACCTAAACCGTTACGAGGACTGCTATGACCAATGATGAACTGATCACACATTTCCGTTCCATCGTTGGGTCGCGCCACGTCCTGACCGGAGAACGCGCGACAGAGCGGTTTCGTCGCGGGTTTCGCTCGGGCGAGGGTGAGGCGTTATGTGTCCTCCAGCCCGGTTCCCTGCTGGAACAGTGGAAAGTGCTGCAGGCCTGTGTGGCCGCCGACAAGATCGTCATCATGCAGGCGGCCAATACCGGCCTGACCGAAGGCTCGACGCCATCGGGCAGCTATGACCGCGACGTGGTGCTGATCAATACGCGGCGGATGGACACTCTGGTGCCATTGAACAATGGCGAGCAGATCGTCAGCTTTCCCGGTGCCACGCTGTTTGCGCTGGAAAAACTGCTGGCCCCGATGGGACGAGAGCCGCATTCGGTGATTGGGTCTTCGTGCATCGGCGCCTCGATTGTGGGCGGCGTGTGCAACAACTCGGGCGGATCGCTGGTTGAGCGCGGGCCGGTCTATACCGAACTGTCGGTTTACGCGCAGATCACCGAGGCAGGTGAACTGGAACTGGTCAACCATCTGGGAATTGATCTGGGCAACACGCCCGAAGAGATTCTGACCAGTCTGGATGCCGGGAAGTTCGACCGTAATCCGGGAGCCACGAACAAGCGCGCCTCGGCCAGCGATTATGCGCAGATCGTTCGGGACGTGGATGCCGAAACGCCTGCGCGATTCAATGCGGACAAGGCCAAGCTGTTCGAATCCGCCGGGTCGGCGGGCAAGATGGCTGTGTTCGCCGTGCGGCTGGATACCTTTCCCAAGAACGCAGCCGAAAAGGTTTTCTTTATTGGCAGCAACAGCCCGGATGATCTGGCCGCCTTGCGGCGGCATATCCTGTCCGAGTTCAACTCCCTGCCGGTCTCAGCCGAATACATGCAGCGTGAGGTGTTCGACATTACGGCGCGCTATGGGAAAGACACGGTTGTTATGATCGACAAGCTGGGCACCGACCGGCTGCCGATGTTCTTTGCCATGAAAGGTGCAGTCGATGCGCGGCTTCGGCGCATTCCGTTCCTGCGCAACTTCACCGACCGTTTCATGCAGGCGGCGGTTTCGATCTGGCCGCGGGTTTTGCCGAAACGGATGGTGGACTTCCGTGACCGCTATGAACATCACCTGATCCTCAAAATGAAGGATGACGGCATCGTCGAGGCAGGCGACTGGCTGCCCGAATTCCTCAAAGGCCGCGATGCGGATTTCTTCGAGTGCACCGCGCGCGAGGCCAAGATTGCAGGTCTGCATCGCTTTGCCGCTGCGGGCGCCGCCGTGCGCTATATGGCGATCCATGCCGATGAGGTTGAAGACATCATCGCCCTGGACGTCGCGCTGCGCCGAAACGATCAGGACTGGCTTGAGAAACTGCCACCCGAGATCGAGAACCAACTGGTTCACAAATTGTATTACGGCCACTTCATGTGCCACGTGATGCATCAGGACTATGTGGTCAAGAAAGGCGCTGATCCAAAAAAGCTGAAAGCCGCGATGCTGGAATTGTTCGATCAGCGCGGCGCCGAATATCCGGCTGAACACAATGTTGGGCACCTCTACAAGGCCAAGCCCGATCTGGCGGCGCATTACAAATGTTGCGACCCGACCAATTCGTTCAACCCCGGCATTGGCAAGATGTCCAAGGCGCGCAATTACGGCGAGGACAGTGCCTCCTAACCGGTATTGCGCCGAATGGCCGATTGCCGCTCGACCAATCGCGCCTCAAGCCGTTCCGGGCCAGGTCTTTTCTGTTCCGCGATCCAGTCTGCGAGTGCGACTGCAGCACGTTCGCCCATTTGGGTCACGGGTAGATGCACGGTTGTGATCGGGGGCACTGCAACGGCGGAGCTGGGCAGATCGTCGATGCCGGCCAGTGACACATCACCGGGCACGGAAACGCCCTCGGCCTGAAGCCCAAACAGGACACCCAGCGCAACCACGTCCGACAGACATAGGATGGCATCCGGCTTTTGCGGCATGGCGCAAATCTGTCTGGCAGCGTCCGCCCCGCCTTGGTGACTGATATCTGTCTCGAAAGTCGTCAGCTCTGAGGCCATGGGCAGGGCGCGCAGGCCTGACAGACGCGCGCGGGTCCGGTCGTTGTCATGGATCGGGCCATGCACAACCGAAATGCGCTGATGGCCCAGATCGATCAGATGCCGCAAGGCAAGTTGCGCTGCGCCCGCGTTGTCGTATCCGATGGTCGGCAGCGGGTTTTCCGTGTCGTAGAAAGAGGTGATGATCGTCGGCAGCATTGTCCGCTCGATCAGATCATGAAGTGCTGCGCTGTGCGCGGCACCCGTGATAATCAGACCTTCGGCCCCGATATCCACCAGACTTTTCGCTTTTTCGGCCTCGATTTCCAGGTCCGAGTCGGTAGTGGCCACAACAAGGGACAGGTCGTGCTGAGACAGCGTGCGTTCGAGGGCGGCGAGGAATCGGGCAAAAATCGCGTTGTCCAGAGTGGGCACCAACGCTCCGACAAAGCGGGTCCGTCCGGAGTTGATTGCCCGCGCGGCGGCGCTGGGAACGAATTTCAACTGGGCAATTGCGGCCTGAACCTTTTCCAGCGTGTCTTTCTTTACGACGCCCGGCTCATTCAGGACCCGGGATACCGTGGCGACAGATACGCCGGCTGCCTTGGCTACATCTCTGAGATTTGCACGTTTTTTGGGCTCGGGGGCTTTTTGCGTCACCAGATTTTGTGTCCGTTTTTGGGATCTTTCAAGAAAGAGTTGACATATGTAACTAGTTTCAGCAACCTCTGTAACTAGTTACATTAGTGAGAATCTGACGTCGCCATGCAGGGATCTTCGGTCTTACATGCGTTTACGAATGCCGGGTTTGACAGCCCAAGCCGCCGGTTTCCGGGGTTCCCCAAGGCCTCGGGCACACGGACCCATAAGCTAGCCCCGCGTGAGACGGTCAGGTTGGCGATGTTGCCGGGGGATTTGCTTTCGTTGGAGGGCGTGGAGCAGCCTTTGGATCTTTTGGTGTTCACCGATGACGGGCAGGCCGCGCCGAAAGCTCTGGGGTTGGCGGCAAACACACAGATCGACTGCGCCGAATTCGACAGCGCCCGCTTCGTCGGCTGGATCGAGGCGCAGGGTGGGGCACTGCCGGTTTCCGGTTATCGGTTGGCTCAGACTACTGAGCCGCTAGTCCTGCGTGCGGATCAGAAGGTAACTGTCTGGGCAACTCGGCCTGTACCGGTTGCGGGTTTGATCAAGGGCGCAAATACCGGCTGCATCACCATCCGGCATAAACCTGCAACGACGGACAGTCCGCATCTTCCTGTTTTGCTGGGTGACACGCGGGAGGAATTCACCGTGCCGCGGGGCAGCGCCATCGCCTATGAGCTGAAGGCGGGGGAATTCGTTCAGATTATTGATGTCGAAGGACAGCAATGTTCCGACTTCATGGCGCTGCGGTCCGACGGTTTGGATCAAGACCAAGAGTGGATGATCGACTCGACCGCGACCCGGTCGATGGTGCGCCGCGCCTATCCCGGCCCCGGATTGCTGGACAAGTTCTTCGACCGTGAGATGCGGCCTCTGCTGAACGTTGTGCAGGATACTTGCGGGCGGCATGACACATTTGGTCTCGCGTGCACCGCACGGGGATACGAGGATCGGGGCTTTCCCGGCCATTTGAATTGCTCTGACAACATGTCGAACGCGCTGGCACCCTATGGGGTGGCGCGGCGGGCGGCGTGGCCTGCGATTAACTTCTTCTGGAACACGTGGATCGATCCGACAACCCATCACATCCTGACCGAAGAATCCCACTCGCGCCCCGGAGACTATGTCACCATGCGTGCGCTTGAGGATCTGGTCTGCGTCTCGACCGCCTGTCCCGATGACATCGATCCGATCAATGGCTGGAACCCGACGGATGTGCATGTGCGCATCTATCGCCCTGAAACACCGATCCGCCGCGCGGTGGCCTATCGCGAAAAGGAAGATGCCCCCATGTCGATCAGTCAGGAGTCTGCGTTTCATGACCGTTTGGCCCCGCTGACCCAGCATTTCGCCCCTGCGCGCGATCTGTGGGCGCCGGTCAGCTATCCTGCCCATGGCACGTTGGGCGAATACTGGGCCTGTCGTCAGGCGGTGACCGTGCAGGACATGAGCGGTCTGCGTAAATTCGATATCGTCGGTCCGGATGCCGAGGCTCTGATGCAGCTGGCCACCACGCGCAACGTCGCGAAACTGCCGGTATGGCGCGGATCTTATTCGCTGATGTGTGACGAGAGCGGTTCGGTCATCGACGATGGCACCTTGTTCCGGCTCGCGCCCGAGATATTCCGCTGGTGCTGCGGGTCCGAAGAAAGCGGGCGTGCTTTGCAGACACTGGCAGAGGAGCGCGGTCTGCAGGTGCGTGTCCATACGTTGCAGGGGGCGATGCCGAACCTTGCAATTCAGGGGCCGAAATCGCGCGACCTGTTGCGTAAAATCGCCTTTACCCAGCCGCATGTACCTGCCTTGGACCATTTGAAATGGTTTGGCGTCACTATCGCGCGGTTGAACGACCGCGAGGGTACGCCGTTCATGTTGTCGCGCTCGGGCTATACCGGCGAGCTGGGGTATGAGGTTTTTTGCTCTAAATCCGATGCCGTTGCGATCTGGGATGCGGTGATGGCGGCGGGTGAAGAGTTCGGGATCACCCCGATGGGCTCGGCGGCGCTGGACATCATCCGGATCGAGGCCGGGCTGGCTGCAGCTAACGCGGAATTCGCGCCGGGTGTGGATGCCTTTGAGGCCGGGCTTGGCTTTGCCGTCGATCTGAGGAAATCCGATTTCACTGGCAAAGCTGCGCTGGAGCGCAACGCACGCGAACCGCGCCGGGTGCTCAAAGGGTTGCTGATCGGCTGTGACGATGTCCCTGCCCATGATGCTCCGGTCTTTGCGGGCGAACGACAGGTGGGTTTGGTCACTTCGGCCACTCGCTCGCCCATGCTAGAGCACGCAATCGCCATGGCGCGGCTATCGGTCGAGCACGCGGAGAACGGCACCCGGCTTGAGATTGGCCAACTCGACGGGCGGATGAAGCGGCTGGGGGCCACCGTCACAGACATTCCATTCATAGACCCGCAACGCAAGCGGGCGCGCGCCTGACGCGCTTGAACTTTAACCCAACGGGAGATTGAACATGAAGAAACTTACACTTACTGCAACTCTGGTGTTGGCTCTGGGTGCGACGGGGGCGATGGCCCAAGACAAAGTCATGGTCGGTGAGCCCAGCTGGCCCGGTGCCAAGATCATGAGCCGGGTGATTGGTCAGGTCATCGAAACCCGCTTGGGCGGCGAGGTCGGCTATGCCCCCGGTGCCAATGCGGTGATCTTTGCCGCGATGGATGGCGGGCGGGGGGATATTGATGTGCATCCTGATGTCTGGCTGCCGAACCAATCCTCCTTCACCGATGAATATGTCGACCAGAAAGGCACCGTTGCTTTGTCCTCGGGCAGCTATGAGGGCCGTGCCGGGATCTGTGTGCCGAACTACATGGTCGAGGATCACAACATAAAGTCCATCTACGATCTGGCCACGCCCATGGCGCAGGAGCTGTTTGATTCCGATGGCGATGGCATGGGCGAGGTCTGGGTGGGTGCCTCGGGCTGGGCCTCGACCAACACGTTCAAGGTGCGGGTGCGCGATTACGGGATCGAGACCTTCCTGACGCCGACCACCGAAGATGAAACCGTGTTCTATTCGCGGCTGAAGGATCAGATCGACCAGCAAAAAGGCGCGGCCTTCTACTGCTATGCGCCGCATTACGTTCATGCGCTGTATGACGTGACCATTCTGGAAGAGCCCGAGCATGACGCGGCCACCTACAAGATGGTGCAGCCCGATCAGGATGCCGATTGGTACAACAAATCGCATGTCAGTACGGGCGAGCCAGTGAAAACCGTCACCGTGGCGCACTCCAAGTCGCTGGAACAGCGCAACCCGGCGGCGGCTTCTTTCCTTGCCAATATCAACATGGACGCGGGGCAGTTGAGCGGCCTGACCTATGAGGTCGTCGTCAAGGGGCGCGACACAGATGAGGTCGTGGCGGAATGGATCGCCGCCAACGGGGAGACCGTGGATGGTTGGCTTGGTCTAACCACCAACTGACACCAGCGCGCCCCCGGGGCCGGGGGCGCTGCCAGACACACTCAACAGCGGCGGGGCCAGTATGACAGCGGATATCGCAATTGACGCAAAAGGCGTGTGGAAAGTATTCGGCGCGCGCTCGCAGGAGGCTTTGAACGCCATTCACAGTGAGGGGTTGAGCAAGGCCGAAGTGCTGGACCGGTTCAACTGCGTTGTCGGTGTGGCCGATGCCAGTTTCGAGATTGAACGGGGTGAGCTGTTCTGCGTCATGGGCCTGTCGGGCTCGGGCAAATCAACCCTCGTACGTCATGTGAACCGCCTGCTGGAGCCGACGGACGGTCATATCTATTTGGACGGCGATGATGTGATGGGCCTGAATGACGAGGGCCTGCGTGACCTGCGCAACCGCCGCGTCGCCATGGTGTTCCAGAATTTCGGCCTGATGCCCCACCGCACTGTGCGCGACAATGTTGCGATGCCGCTGGAAATACGCGGAACCGGCAAAGCCCGTCGTTGGGAAGAGGCTGATCGGGTTCTGGAACTGGTGGAACTGAACGGCTGGGAAGATAAGTACGCACATGAGCTGTCGGGCGGGATGCAACAGCGCGTGGGCCTTGCCCGTGCCATCGCCGCCGACCCTGAAATCCTGCTGATGGACGAGCCGTTCTCGGCCCTTGATCCGCTGATCCGCAAACAGTTGCAGGATCAGTTCATGGACCTGAGTCACAAGCTGAACAAGACCACGATGTTCATTACTCATGACTTGGATGAGGCAATCCGTATCGGCCATCGGATTGCGATCATGAAGGACGGGCGCATCGTGCAGATCGGTACTCCGGAAGAGATCATTCTGAATCCCGCCGATGATTATGTCGCTGATTTTGTTGCCGGTATTTCCAAACTTAACATGATCTTCGCCCATGCGGTGATGAAGCCGGTGGATGAATTCGAGGCGCATCACGGCGAAGTCCCCGATGACGCAAAAGAGGCGCACCCGGATATGGATCTGTCCGATCTGATGAACCTCTGCGTGGACGGTCATGGCGTCGTCGCGGTGACACAGGATGGCAAGACAGTGGGCGTGATCAACAGGGCCGGTCTGATCCGCGCCATTCAGGACAGTCAGGCGTGAAGGGGGCGAACATGAAACATGTAGACGTAAACCAGATCAAACCCGAAACCGCAGATCGTCTGGATGGTTTGATCGGAGAATTCGTAGGGCAGGGTCAGGCCTACTACCAAAAGACCTTTGCCTACATGATGCAGGCCCCCGGCTATCGCTTTACCCTGAACAAGGCGGCAGCGGTTCTGGGGCCGATCTGGTTTGGCGCACGCGGACTGTGGTCCTGGTTTCTGGGGTTCCTGGTGCTCGAAACGCTGGCTTATATCCAGATCGGGCTGGGCCTGTTCGGTGATCTGGGGCGCGAGTTCCGCGAACGCGCCGAGCAGATCGAACAAACGTTGGAGCTGCGCCGGCAGCAGATCGCCGCGGCGGAACAGTCGGGTGCGGCGTCATTGGATTCTCTGAAACGTGCAGCAGAGTCGTTGGAAGGCGCACTGGCTGGGGCGCAAGACGCTGCAAAGAGTGCCGATTCAACCGGCTTGACTTATCTGGCGATTGGGATCGCTTTGCTGCTGGCAGTGAAATTTCTGGCCGCTTCGCTTGCCAACTGGACATTGGAAGGACAATTTGCGCGCTGGCGCTCGGACACGAGCGTTGCAAATGGATGGTCGATGACCCGCCTTGTCGTCGCCTCGGTGCTGACGGGTGTTGTGGTGATCCTTTCAATGATCAAGTTTGCGCAGCCTGATGCGTTGGCGGTACTGAAAACCTTCCCGACCAACCGCGACTGGCGTTTGAACGTGGGTGATGGCGTCCAGGCGGTGTTCGAATGGACCAAAACTGCCGGTCGTGGCTTCTTCGATGGGCTGACTTATGGGATGCGTACGCTGCTGGACTGGATCGAGGTGGTTCTGGTCGATACCCCCTGGCCGGTTGTGGCGCTGGTGATCATCATGCTGGCTTACCTGTCTGCTGGCGCGCGCGTGGCGATCTTCACCGGCGCGGCGCTGGCCTATCTGGGCCTCCTGGATTTCTGGGAAAAGGCGATGACCACAATTGCCTTGCTGGGGGCTGCCGCGCTGATCTCGATCACGTTGGGCATTCCGCTGGGGATTTACTGCGCCCGCCGTCCGCGAGCCTTTGCAATCGTGCGGCCCATTCTGGACTTTATGCAGTCGATGCCGTCCTTCGTCTATCTGATCCCGGTGGTGGCCTTCATCGGATCAGGCAAACCGGCGGGCGTGGTTGCGACAATGATATTCGGCAGCCCTCCGGTCATCCGGTTCACCGTTTTGGGCCTGCAACAGGTGCCGGAAACCGTACGCGAGGCTGCGTTGGCCTTTGGCGCCACGCCCCGATACCTGTTGTGGCGCGTGGATCTGCCGCTGGCGCACAAAACCATCATGGCGGGGGTGAACCAGACCATTCTGATGTCGCTGGCGATGGTCGTTGTCGCCTCGCTGATCGGGGCCAAGGGGCTGGGCGAGGACGTTCTGGAAGCGCTGCAATACGCGGCCGCTGGGCAGGGCATTCTTGCCGGTCTGGCGATCCTGTTTTGCGCGCTGATCCTGGATCGGATCGTGGCCGGCAAGAAATAGGGGTTCACTCAGACTCGCAACGACAACGGGCGCAAACTAGACCTTCGGCGCCCGGGCGTAGGGAAGATGCCCGGTTTTCATCCAGACCTTGGCGCCGTCGGGGCCTGCGGTGGCCGACAGGGTCTGGCCCTCGGGCAAACGTAGCCAGTCGTTTGTGTTCAAAACATCTTGTTCGGTGGTGATCGAGCCGTCGATGATCAGAACCTCGATCCCGCCGGGTGCGTTTGATGACAGGGGCGCGCCCGCGTCCAGATGGCTATAGGTGACCACTTCGCGGGCGTCTTCGTGAAGGATCGCGGTGGCGACGCCGTTTAACGGTGCGGATAGCTCATCCGCCATGGTTTTGCGGAACTGCGTACGGTCATCCATGTCGAACTGCCAGAGTTTTACGAAGATGGTACAACCGGGTTCCGATCCCGGCGTATGCTGCGATGTCGGCGGGTTTCGCACATAGGTCCCGGCCGGAAAATCGCCGTGCTCGTCTTGAAACACGCCGTCCAGCACGATGAATTCCTCACCACCGGTATGGGTATGAGCCGAGAATTTGCTGCCGGGTGCGTAACGGACAATGGTGGTGGCACGCGCAACCTCGCCTCCGATCCTGTCCAACATGCGCCGGTCCACGCCTTTCATGGGCGATGCTTGCCACTCCAGCTGGTCAGAGTGAACGACGACGCGGGAAGAAAAATCCGAGTTGAGTTCCATAAGGCGGGTTCCTTTCGACGTATGGGGTCGTGATCGGCGCGTGCCGTTTTTTGCACGCCATTCCTGAAGATGGGGCGGACGTTCGAGTATTTCCACCTTGGCGCAAAGACAGAATGTCAGGTCTCGCGCAGTTGCGCCGCCAGAAAGTCAATCAACGCTCGTATCCGAGCGGTCAGGTGGCGGTTCTGCGGGTAGGCGGCATAGAGGCCGACGGATACCGCCTCCTGCGCCTCAAAAATCAATTGCAACTGTCCTGCATCCAGAAACGGCTGCGCGGTGTACAGGGGAATGCGTCCGATCCCCAAACCGTCTGCGGCCATGTGGGCCACAGCACGCGGCGAGTTGGCCCGGAAATTGCCGGACACCGGAACCGAATACGCGCCGTCCGGTCCCTTGAAGGTCCAATGATCAGAGGTGTTGCCGGTGGTCTGTAGCAGGCAGTTATGAGAGGCCAGCGCCGCGGGGTCTTTCGGGGTTCCGAATTCCGCCAGATAGTCCGGCGAGACACAGCACACGATCCGCATGTCCATTAGCTTGCGTGCCACGAGGTTCGAGTCTTTCAGGACGCCGAAGCGAATGGCCAGATCATAGCCTTCCTCGACCATGGGGACGTGATGATCTGACAGGTGAAGCTCGATCGAGACCTTGGGATGTTTGGTCTGAAACGGTTTCAGCAGGTGGATCAGTTCCGCAGATCCAAACCCGGTTGGCGCGGTGATCCGGATACGGCCCGCCAGTTCGGTTTGGCGTTGCTGGACCAGGCCCTCAAGCTCATCGAACTGTTCCAGCAGGGGCAGGCAACGTTCGTAATATGCCCGCCCAGTATCGGTCAGGGTGACGCTGCGGGTGGTGCGATTAAACAACTGGGCGTTCAGTCGATCCTCGAGCTGACCGACATATTTACTGGCCAGCTTGGTGCTGATGCCAACCTGCCGCGCCCCTTCGGTGAACGAAGAATGCGCTGCCACGGCCGCGAAAGCCTTCATGCCTTGAACAGTATCCATTATCTACACCACGTTCATAGTAATTCTCCAAGTTGATATATTATCGCCAAATGGAATTCAAACTAAGTCTGGTGCTCAGATGCTGACCTTCAGCCGAACCCAATCAGTCAGAGAAAGAGCTACCAAATGTCCAACGCTATACGAATTCACAGTTTCCCGCTGTCCGGTCATGCCCACCGTGCGGTTCTGTTCGCCAACCTTGCCGGTATCAATCACGATGTCATCGATGTTGATTTGGCCGGGGGTGAACACAAGACTGAGGCCTTTCTGGCGCTGAACCCCGCAGGCCAAGTGCCGGTGCTGGAAGATGGTGGCGTGGTTGTCAGCGACAGCAACGCCATCCTCGTTTATCTAGCCCGGAAATACGCGCCGTCCTACCTGCCGACCGACCCGGTGCTTGAGGCCGAGGTGCAGAAGTTCCTGACCCTCGCCGCGGGTGAGATTGCCTTTGGTCCCGCCGCTGCGCGGCTGATCACCGTGTTCAATGCTCCGCTGGATGTCGACTTCACCCATGCCACCGCCGCCAAGGTTCTGGGCAAGCTGGACGCACATCTTGAGGGGCGCGACTGGTTGGTCGGTGACGCGCCCTCTATCGCCGACGTCGCGATCTACAGCTACACCGCGCACGCGCCCGAGGGCGGCGTTTCACTGGAACCCTATACGAATGTCCGTCGCCTGCTGACCAATATCGAGGCGTTGGATGGCTTTGTTCCGATGCCTCGCACGGCGGCTGGTCTGCACGCCGCCTGACCCTGAATCTGCCCGGTTGCGCTTCGGTGCAACCGGCCCCCTGCTCGTTGACAAGTGAGGTCTGCCATGAATGATCCTGTAACCGTCGATAGATCACCCTTTCACGCAGGCGAACGAGCCATGCAGTCGCGCGTGGGAAAACGCGAAAAGGTCGAGAAGATGGGTCGGGACTTTATCCGCCCCTACATGCCGGATCAGCATCGGGAGTTCTTTGGCAAACTGCCTTTCATTGTCCTGGGCAGCGTCAATTCCGACGGTTGGCCCTGGGCATCGATGGTATCAGGCAGGCCGGGATTTGTCAGTTCGCCCAATGACCGGCGGCTGGACGTCGCGATCCGACCCTTGGAGGACGACCCGCTGAGCGCTGCATTGCAAACCGGTGCACCCATCGGTGTTGTCGGGGTCGAACTGTCCACGCGTCGCCGTAATCGAATGAATGCGACCGTGCGCCATGTCGTTGATGACAGTTTTTCGTTGGATGTGGTGCAATCCTTTGGAAACTGTCCGCAATACATCCAGACCCATGATGTGAGTTTTGTCCGGGCACCTGGGGCCGATGTGACTCGCCCCCGCAGTGATCGGTTTTCCACGCTGGACGCGCAGTCCCGCGAAGTGATTTCAACGGCCAACTCGTTCTACGTGGCAAGTTTCGCCAATACTCCCGAACACAAAGGTGTAGACGTGTCGCATCGCGGTGGGCGCTCTGGGTTCGTCAAGGTCGAAGGCAACAGTTTGCTGGTGCCGGACTTTTCCGGAAACAATTTTTTCAACACGCTTGGCAACTTTCTTGTGAACCCGCGGGCAGGTCTGCTGTTTCCCGATTACCAGACTGGGGACATGTTGATGCTGACCGGAACAGTTGAGGTTTTGGGGGAAGACCATCCCGATATCGCGGCTTTTCACGGGGCCGAACGGGGCTGGCGGTTTGAGCTATCTCATGGGCTTCGCCTCTATGATGCGTTGCCGTTCCGGGCCGTGTTTCAGGAATTCTCACCCAACAGCCTCATGGCCGACAATTGGCAGGCGCTAGAAGCCCGTCAAAAAGCCGAAATGCAGCATCGCCAGTGGCGATCGCTCAGGGTTGCTTCGGTCAGGGATGAAAGCGAGGTGATACGGTCCTTTACCTTCGAGCCTGCGGACGAGTTACCCCTTTTACCTTTTGAAGCGGGACAGTTCCTGACACTTCGTGTTCAGCCCGACGGTACGACACCTGTGACCCGAACCTACACGGTGTCTTCTGCGCCAGGGGATGCCGGTTACACGATATCGGTCAAACGTGAGCCGGGTGGTGCCGTGTCGAACCACTTGCACGACACTCTCTCAGTCGGCGACGTAGTTGAGGTCAAAGCGCCCAAAGGTCAGTTCTTCCTGAATCCGGCTGAGACCCGCCCCGCCGTTCTGTTCGCCGGAGGAGTTGGCATCACGCCAATGATATCGATGGTCCGCCACGTGTTGAACGAAGGTGTGCGCACCCGTCACACCCGCAGACTGATCGTGTTCCATGCCGCGCAGACCGTGGCAAAGCGCGCCTTTCACCTGGATTTGCGTCGGGCAGAGACCGAGAGTGATGGTGATATCCGTTACATTTCGGCTATTTCGAAGCCTGAAAGGGGTGCGCGAGCGGGTGTCGACTTTGATGTTGAAGGACACATCACACCCGACCTGATACGCGAGGCTCTGCCATTCGATGACTATGATTTCTTCCTGTGCGGCCCGCCGAATTTCACGCAGTCCGTCTACGATATGCTGCGCGAGCTCGGCGCAAGAGACGACCGGATATTCGCCGAAAGCTTTGGCCCTGCCGCACTGAAACGACGTTCTGACGGCGGTGATGCAACAGTCCCGATAAAGCCTGAGGCCGACGTTTCTCAGGTCAGTTTTGAAACCAGCGGGCGTACAGCACGATGGGAAAAAGGGGGCCCAACCCTGTTGGAGACGGCAGAGGCGCAAGGCCTGACCCCGTCCTTTTCCTGTCGCACGGGCTCGTGCGGCAGCTGTTTGACACGCAAGATCGCTGGCAAGGTTGTCTACCGTTCTGAGCCTGCGGCGGACCACTCCGAGGACGAAGTTCTGATCTGTTGTGCTGTACCTGCCGAAGGGACAGATGAGGTCGTGTTGGATCTTTAGCGCAAAGGGTTCGGGACTTTGGCAAAGGCAACGGTTACAAAAGATCGGAATGCAATTGCGATCATGTGAGGATTTTCAATGACCGACCCAAAACTCAGAACCACCTCGGGCAATGGCCGTATCTTTGACAGCGTGCTGGACACGATCGGCAATACGCCCACAATCCGCATCAACAATCTTGGGCCGGATGGCATCAATCTTTTCGTGAAATTCGAGGCGTTTAACCCGGCCGGGTCGGTCAAGGACCGCCTTGCCGTGAATATCATCGAGGCAGCCGAGCGAAGTGGGGCGTTGAAACCCGGACAAACCGTTGTCGAAGCGACCAGTGGCAATACTGGCATCGGTCTGGCCATGGTCTGTGCGCAAAAAGGGTATCCTTTGGTGGTCACAATGGCCGAGAGTTTTTCGACCGAACGTCGACAGTTGATGCGAATGTTGGGTGCAAAAGTCGTTCTGACCCCCAAGGCGGAGAAAGGCTTTGGCATGTATCGCAAAGCCGCCGAACTGGCCGAAAAGCACGGTTGGTTTCTGGCGCGACAGTTTGAAACACAAGCCAATGCCGAGATCCACGCTGCAACAACCGCCCGGGAGATTCTGGGCGACTTCAACGGCGAACGGCTGGATTACTTCGTGACGGGGTATGGCACTGGCGGAACGGTCACCGGCGTCTCGCGTGTTCTGCGTGCCGAGTGGCCGGAAACAAAGATCATTCTGTCTGAGCCCGAAAATGCACAGTTGGTGGGCAGCGGTATCGCGACCGAGAGGGGAGAGGATGACGATCCTATCTCCAGCCACCCGGCGTTCGAGCCGCATGTAATTCAGGGCTGGACGCCGGATTTTATTCCTGCGGTTCTGCAGGAATCCATCGACAACGGCTACTTTGATCAACTGATACCTGTGTCCGGTCCGACGGGTGTCGAATGGGCGCAAAAACTGGCTAGCCAAGAAGGTATTCTGACAGGAATATCTGGCGGTGCGACCTTTGCCGTGGCTATGGAAATCGCCGAGCGGGCCGAACCCGGCGCCTCGGTCCTGTGTATGTTGCCCGACACGGGCGAGCGGTACCTGAGCACTCCGTTGTTTGGTGACATCTCGGTAGACATGACGGATGAGGAATCCGAAATCTCGCGCTCGACTCCAGGGTACCACATCGGCTAACGCTATGTCGTGCTGCGCCCTTCTTGCCTAAGCGCCCCCGTAACTGCAATGATATTGGCGGGTTACGGGGGATGTAGTCCAAGATCGGACAGGGGGAGGCTGATGCACAAAGTTCGACTGTTGCTAAGGGTTGCTGCGCTGATGTCTTTGCTCTGCGCTTACCCGGTCGAAATGCTTGCCCAGGAAACGGGCACCTCCCTGATGCAAGATCAAGCCAGCGCGGACGTCAAAGCGATTTTGGACCGCCGCTGTGTGGTTTGCCACAGCTGCTACGACGCACCTTGCCAATTGAAACTGACGTCACCGGCGGGTGTCTTGCGAGGGGCCAGCAAAGAAGCCGTTTACCATACCGAGCGTTTGACCGATGCCCAACCTACCCGGTTGGGCGTCGACGCGCAGACTGTTCCGGAATGGCGGGCGCTGGGGTTCTATTCGGTTGTTGGCGGGCAGAATGCTGGATTGCTCGAACGATATCTTGAGTTGGGCCGCCAGAACCCCATGCCAGACAATGCTCCCCTTCCATCTGAGCTTGGCCTTGCGATCGATCGCCCTTTGGTTTGTCCCAAGTCCGATGAATTTGACGCATTCAGCAAGGCCCATCCGCTTGCAGGTATGCCTTATGGTACAGCACCTCTTGCGGAGGCAGAATTTCAGGTGCTTGCGGCTTGGGCCCGCAACGGTGCCGAACTGCCCTCGGCGACGACCGATTTACCGGATGGAGTCAAAGCCCAGATCACGGAGTGGGAGGCGTTTCTGAATGCGGACGATCTTCGCAGTCAGTTAATGAGCCGCTACCTATACGAACACCTCTTTCTGGCCCGGCTGCACTTTCAGGGCGATGACCCTCGGCGGTTCTTCCAGATCGTACGCTCGACCACTCCGCCGGGCGAAGAAATCGACATAATCGCAACCCGAAGACCTTTCGAGGATCCGGGCGCAGACCTGTTTTATTACCGGTTACAGCAGATCACGGAAACGATCGTTCACAAAGAACATCTGGTCTATACGCTTGGTCCGGATCGTATGGACCGGTACCGGCAATTGTTCCTCGGCACAGATTGGACCTTGTCCGAATTGCCACCCTACGGAGACGCTGAAGGCGGCAATCCGTTTAGTACTTTCATGCAGATGCCCGCACGAAGTCGGTATCAGTTCCTGCTGGATGATGCGCTGTTTTTCGTCCGTAGTTTTATCCGCGGCCCCGTTTGCCACGGCGAGACCGCAGTTGACGTGATCGAGGACCGTTTCTGGGTCAGTTTCCTCGATCCGGATGCGGATTTGTCGATCACTGAACCAAGCTTTCTGGAGGAGGGCGCCGCGTTTTTGGATTTGCCCGTGACAGAAGCCAACGCTGGTGTTTTGGGCACACTGCAGGGGTTCTCGCACAAAAAACAGATCGAGTATCTTGAGTTCAGGGATGCGCGCTACCGGGCCGCTCCGGTGTATCAATCCGGGTTTGACTATAGCTCGATCTGGGATGGTGATGGGACCAATACAAATGCTCTGATCACGGTGTTCCGGCATTTCGACAATGCCTCGGCCATGACCGGGTTTCACGGCGGAATCCCAGAAACCGCTTGGGTCATCGACTTCCCGATTTTCGAGCGCATCTATTATGACCTCGTAGCAGGTTACGATGTGTTCGGACGGGTCGAACATCAACTGGCCACACGTCTTTACATGGACGAGTTGAGGATGGAGAGCGAGGATACTTTTCTGGCTTTCATGCCGCTTGATGTCCGCCCACAGATGCACCGTTCCTGGTATCAGGGTGTTCTGGCAGAGCTGCATACCTATTGGCACCAGCGCCGTGTTGATGACAGTTTCCCCTCCGGAGTTACCTATGAAACAGACCAACCAAAGAAGGAATTCTTCCTGACCTTGCTGGAACGCGGCAACGGGTTGTGGCCTGTCACAGATCCGATCAATAGATGCGCTGCGGGGGTGTGTGCCTCTGGCCAGCCCGAAGAAGCCCTGCGTGATCTGGCTGGTCAAGTCGGAGATTGGGTCAAATACTTGCCAGATCTGTCCATCCTTGTGATTGAACAAAACGATGGAGAGATAGCGTTTTTTACGCTTGCGCGAGACAAGGCACATTACAACGTGGCTTTCCTGTTCGATGAAAAGGCGCGCCGCAAACCCGAGGAAGATGTCCTAACCATTCTTCCGGGCCTGATTGGCAGTTACCCGAATTTCTATTTCCAAGTCCGGCAGGGCCAGTTGGAGAGTTTCATACCTGCGTTAAAATCCATTCAGTCGCAAAGTGACCACATGGCTGTTGTGGAAGAGTTCGGCGTGCGCCGAACCAGCCCAGATTTCTGGGTGTTAAGCGACCGGATTTATGATCTCTTTCTAGAGCAGGAGCCGACGCAGGCCGGTATTTTGGATCTTAACAGATACAAAGATCCAAAGCTCACCGATGACCCCGATTAGGGCCATGTTTCCTAGCGTTTAAGCACGAAGCCTTGACCGCACGCGAGCACCGCTAACTTGTCCCAAAGCCGTTTGGCGCTTAAGTTAAGCCTATGTGGTCCTTCGCAGATATCCGACCGGCCTACACCCGAGCCGAGCGTGTAAGCGACGGGGTTGTGCATATTTTGGGTGTCACCTCAGCCCTTGTTGCTGTTCCCGTGTTGATTGCAATCACCGTATTTCACCGGCCCGAGCCCGAGGTTGTTCTGGGTGTTTCGATCTATGGCTTCACGCTGGTGCTGATGCTGACGTTTTCTGCACTTTACAACATGATAGAAAACGACAGGTGGACCGACCTGCTGCGCCGTCTCGATCACTCGGGCATCTATGTGAAAATCGCCGGAACCTATACGCCGTTCCTTTTACTTTCGGCTGGGCAGGGGCCAGGCCTTTTGATTGGCTTGTGGTCGTCGGCAACGCTGGGCTCTGCGCTGAAGCTGATTGATCCCAGTCGCTTTCGATGGTTCGGGCTTGCTCTATATCTGATGATGGGGTGGGCTGTTGTCTGGGCCGGGCCAACGATGCTGTCCGAGCTTTCATCGGTTGTTGTCTGGCTGATGATCGCGGGCGGTGTCGCCTACACCGTCGGGGTTGCTTTCTATCTTCTGGACAGACTGCCTTTTCACAACACGATCTGGCACGTGTTTGTTTTGGCCGGGAGCGTGCTGTTTTTCGTCGCAATCTCTTGCCGAATTCTGTTGGGGCCTCATCCGGTTGCCTGAGGCTGAGTTTTGGGATGATGGTGCGTGTTGCAATACCTGAGTAATTTTTCATATAACGTCCGGCTCAGTCAGATCCAATGGAATCACGCCCGGCCGTTTACAGCTTAACGCCTCGAAAACAAGCGCACTTAACGGCGAAATCGGGCACGTGCACCGGGATGACTGAAAATGAAAACAATCATGAACACGCTTCTGGCGGCTGATGATCTGGCACGGACCCACGGGTGTGGGCTGAAACCCGCGCTGCGCGCTGCAATTGAGAAAGATCTTCGCTTTCCAGCCCATGCGGCATCACCGACACCGCAAGAAGCTCAATTGCAGAACGAATTGTCCGAGAATGTTGTCAAGTTGGAAGCATCTAAACCGCAAAACCAGAGGACTTCGGCATGAACGCGCCGTATCGCACCGTGCCGCATGGCGGAATGCAGGTGATCGACAGTTATTCGTTCGACACGTTCGAGATCGGTGTTCTGGCGGTCGCCCGCCATCACCTTGATGCGTTGCGCTGCCCCGAGACCCAGGCCTGGCATCTGGCGTATTCCATTGCCGCCGAACGTTGGGGTGACAATATCGGATTGCCGGCCGCGCATTTGCTGGCGCGGTTCCTGAAATATGTGGTTCGTTGCCGTGAAGATGGCTTTGATCACATCGACCCCCTATGTGAACACAGTCGGGTTCTTGTGACCGAGGATGAGGCCAACTTGCTGAATGTGCTGCATTTCATGCGCCGTGATGACACCCCGGCTGCACGTGAAGCGGTTGAGGTGCTGACCCAAGGTCGCCTTGACCCGGATGTAATTCGCTCGGGCCTGACCTTCGCCAACCGTTTCCCCGCAGGCGCGTCCCCGGCGATACGTGCGCGATGTAGGGTCAAGCTACGCGTTGTGGGATAAGCCGCCATACTAACGACGTGCGGACCGAAGTTACTTGTTGATTTCCGTTCATGCGGTGTTGGGGAGATTATCTCTGGGAAGACCGCCGACGAGCACATTTCCGTCTCCTTGTGTGTTTGTGCCGATGTGCTCAAAGGGGTTTCGGGCTGTATCCGGGACTGCTGCGCCCCTGAGCTGAAAAGTTCGTTCTATCGTAGGCCCTGAGAGTAGTGCTCTGGCCCAAGGATCAAGAATTGAATGATTTGGGGGTTGACTTGACCCGGTGGTAATCGACTAAAAGGCTCAGAAATTAAATTCCTGATAAAAAAAGTCGGACAGATCGAGGATTCCCATGCTCAAACCCACACTCAAACTCACTTCGGCGCTTGTTGCTGCGGCCATGATCAGCAGTGCCGCCATGGCCGATCAGGCCTATGGACCTTTCCCGGTCACTTTGAAAGGCTATGAAGGCGACAAGACTAATTCGGTTTCGTACACTGGTCAGATCGCGCGTCACGTGCTGCATGACAGCCTGAAGAAAGCGGCGGCCAAAGGTGACGGCGGCAATAACGCGGCCGACGTCGAAGCGCTGATGCTGGCCTATTTCAACGGGTCCGAAGAAGATCTGGAAATCATTGCACCAGCAAGCAAAGACGGCTTCCCGGTGATGCAATCGACTGTGAACGAGATTTCCGCAGGCAAGAACATCTCGGGCAAGTTCTACAACGGCGCGATGCCCGCATGGCCGGGCAACCAGTCGGGCGTCGACGTTGCGCTGCAGATGATCAAATTGGCGGCGGCATCTGAGCAAGGCTATGACCCGGTGAACGGCATGGATTGGGGTCAGCTGATCTCGAAATTCACGCTGGGCGCGATGGCCTATAACCAAGCGGTCGATAACTACCTCGACGAAAAGCTGGAAGCCGACTACAAACCCAACGACAAGCCTTATTCCGAGGGCGCGCATTACACTGGCAAGGAACATTCGTGGGATGAGGCCTTCGGCTACTTCGGTGCCGCAGCACATTCCGTGACTCTGTCGCCCGAGCAGAACTATGGCGTATCCAAGCAGAAAGATATGGCTGCAGCGGATGCCAACGGTGACGGCGTGATCGACCTGAAAACCGAGATGGTCTTTGGTCCGGCCTACTATGCCGCTGGCGCTGACAAAGGTGGCAACAAGAACACCCAGTACATGGCGACCATCTTCAATGCGTTCCGCGATGGCCGTGCCCTGATCGCTTCGGCCAATGGCGAGGCGCTGACGGACGCGCAGCGTGCTGAACTGAAGAACTACGCTGACATCATCGAAACCAACTGGGAAAAGACGCTGGCTGAAGCCACGTTCAAATATGCCGGTTCGGTCTACAAAGACATCGACAAGATCAAGTCTGGCGAGGATGCCGACAAGGCGCTGCGCGACTACGCCAAGCATTGGGGTGAGCTGAAAGGCTTCTCGATGGCGCTGCAGTCGGGCAAGAATAATCTGGGTGCCACTGCAATTGATCTGAACTGGTTGATCGGTTTTGGCCCGGCGATGCCTGACGGCAAAATGGTGTCGGACATTGATGCCGACGGCAACTTTGTTCGTGGCCGCGACATGACGCTGGATGAGTATCAGGTCAACATGCTGAAAGTTCAGCAGTTGCTGATCGACAAATTCGGCATCGAAAGCCGCGCCAATGACGCAACTGCTGATCTGGCCGCTCTGGCCGAAAAGCTGGGCGAAAATGCTTCGGCAGAGAACGACTAAGGGTCTTTTGATCCTGTTCCGGCGACCTTATGGTCGCCGGGTTTTCAGCGGAAAGAGGCCCCTTGGAATTTCTCGATCAAATAGGCTCGGTCTTTGCTGATTTTTCAAACCCCAAGAAGCGCATCTTCGTTGGGTATCTGTTTCTTACGGTCCTGATAGCACTTGTTTGGCTGGTGGCGGTGCGCCGGTCCTCGATCCGGGCGGCCTTGCGTGAGGTGTTTGACCGCAAGATTCTATTCTCGCCGTCGGCCAAGGCGGATTACAAGATTTTCGTAATCAACCGCGTCTTCACCTTGTTCATTTCACCATTGCTGGTGTCACAACTGGCGATCGCAACGGCGTTGTACTACGCGTTGCATGACGTGAGTATTCTGCAACGCGGTCTGTTCGACGACACACCGAAAAGCGTGATCGTGGCGCTTTTCACCGTCACAATTTTTATCGTCGATGATTTCACAAAATACCTTCTGCATCGTTGGATGCACCGCTGGCCAATTCTGTGGGCAATCCACAAAACTCATCATTCGGCCGAAACAATGACACCGATAACGGTCTACCGCACGCACCCGCTTGAGGGCATTCTTTACGGAATGCGCGGCGCGGTTGCGCAGGGCACCGTGATGGCGGTGTTTTTGTTCTTCTTCGGCAGTGCGGTCGATCTGTACACCGTTCTGGGCGTGAATGTGATGTCTTTTGTCTTCCACGTCACCGGCTCGAACCTGCGGCATTCGCATATCTCGATCAGGTATTGGCATTGGCTGGAGCATATCCTGATCTCTCCGGCGCAGCATCAGGTGCATCATTCGATTGCGCGGGAACATCACGATAAGAACTTTGGCGTCGCGTTCGCGGTCTGGGATTGGCTGTTCGGGTCGCTGCACCTGTCAGAGCGCGACAGAAAGCTGACCTTCGGACTGAAGGCCACCGAGGCTCACGCATCAAACCTGATCGACATTTACTTCCGCCCCTTTCGGGATATCGCAAACGTTTTGCGTCGACGGATTTCGAAGTTGCGGGCCGGGATAAAGGGCCGGTCACGGAATGAGCGCGACCCCGTAGCGTAAGTAGCTGCTGACCTGCTGTTTTATCTGACACAACGCTGCCAACAGGCGTCGGTGACCCTTGTGCATTTCCCTGACTATCGGGCGGCTCATCGCCGATCGGACAGTTAGCAGTTGAAATTTGCAGCTTTATCGATATTAGAAAAGGCAGGCATGGAGTTTCGGACAAATTATCGATAAAATGGAAAACACCACCCCCACATGGACCCGTGAAGCAGCACAAGCTGTTTATGATCTTCCTCTGATGGACCTGCTGTTCCGCGCGCAGACCGTGCATCGAGAGAATTTCGATCCCAACAAGATCCAAACCTCCAAGCTGCTGTCGATCAAGACGGGTGGCTGCGCCGAGGATTGTTCTTATTGCTCGCAGTCGGCCCGGAACGGCTCGAAGCTGTCGGCCTCGAAGTTGATCGAAGTTCAGCGTGTCCTGACTGAGGCGCGCAAGGCGAAAGACGGCGGCGCGACCCGGTTCTGCATGGGCGCGGCCTGGCGCGAGCCGAAAGACCGCGACATGGATGCGTTGGTCGCCATGGTCGAAGGCGTGCGCGACATGGGGATGGAGACCTGCATGACGCTGGGCATGCTGGACGACAATCAGGTCATCCGTCTGCGCGACGCGGGTCTGGATTACTACAACCACAATATCGATACCTCTGAGCGTTATTATCCCGAGGTCATCACCACGCGCACTTTTGCCGACCGCATCGACACGATGAACCGTGTGCAGGATGCAGGGATCAAAGTGTGTTCGGGCGGTATTCTGGGAATGGGGGAAGAGATCGGCGACCGCGTCGATATGCTGGTCACACTGGCCAATATGGGTCCTGCGCCCGAATCCGTGCCGATCAACATGCTGATGCCGCAGGAAGACACGCCGCTGGCCGACGCCAAGCCGATCGACCCGATCGATTTTGTACGCGTGATCGCCACGGCCCGCGTCATGATGCCGAATTCTTATGTGCGCCTGTCTGCCGGTCGCAGCGACATGACCGAAGAAATGCAGGCCATGTGTTTCTTCGCCGGTGCGAACTCGATCTTTGTGGGCGAAACGCTTTTGACTGCCGAGAATCCCGAAGAAGACACTGATGCAATCCTGTTCAGCAAGCTGGGGCTGCAGGCCGAAACCGTCGCCGGGCAAAGCTGTGCGGAAGCGGCTGAATGAAAGCATTGAGTCGCCTGCACTCGATGCTTGAAACACTGGACGCCCGGCATCGTCGTCGGGCGCTGGCCCCAAGGCGTGGTTTGGACTTTGCCTCGAACGATTATCTGGGCCTTGCGGACTCACCGCTGTTGCGCCGCGCCGCGCAAAAGGCGTTGGAGCAGGGCGTGGCTTTAGGTTCGGGCGGGTCACGACTGTTGCGCGGCAATCACCCGGAGCATGAGGCGCTTGAGGAAGAGGCTGCCGCCTTTTTCGGCGCCGAAGCTGCTTTGTTCATGGGCGGCGGATTTCAGGCCAATCAGGCGATTTTCTCGACCCTGCCCGCAGCAGGGGATTTGATACTGTATGACGATCTTGTCCATGCCAGCGCCCATGAAGGGATGCGCACGGGCCGGGCCGAAACCCGGTCCTTTGCTCATAACGACGTGGCCGATGCCCGACGCGTTCTCGCGGATTGGCAAGCCACTGGAGGATCGGGGCAGGTTTGGATCGCGGTGGAAAGTGTCTATTCGATGGAGGGCGATATTGCGCCCCTACACGCTTTGTCCAATCTGGCCATCGAACACAGAGCTGTTCTTGTTGTGGATGAAGCCCACGCTACAGGCGTTTTTGGTCCGAAAGGAAAAGGTCTGGCCCATGGTCTGACGGCCGAGGTTTTGACACTGCACACATGCGGTAAGGGCTTGGGTGTCGCGGGTGGCCTGATCTGCGGGTCCCGAGTGATGATTGACGCGCTGATCAACCGGGCCCGGCCGTTTATCTTTGCGACCGCCCCGTCACCGTTCAACGCGGCCCTTGTGCGGGCGGTTCTGGACCATCTGCAATCCGACACCAGCCTGAACAACGCCGTAAATGCCCGAATACACCATGCTCATACCGAGGCGCGTCGCACCGGCGTGCCACAGGACGTGCTGAACAGCCAGATCATTCCCGTCATTCTGGGCGATGAGGCGCGGACGATGCAGACGGCCGCAACCCTGCAGGCGCAGGGGTTTGACGTCCGGGGCATCCGCCCTCCGACGGTGCCGCGCGGCACGTCGCGGCTGCGGATTTCTGTCACCGGAAATGTGTCCAACGCCGATATCAGCGCCCTGTTCGAAACGCTTGCGCAGCACCAAAGCGAGGCCGCATGAGTACCGTAATTGTTGTTGGCACAGATACTGGCATTGGCAAAACCATCTTCGCAGCAGGTCTGACCGCCGCCCTCGGCGCGCGGTATTGGAAGCCGGTGCAGTCGGGGCTGGAAGAGGCAACGGATTCGGAAATCGTCGCTGAACTGACGGGGGCCGAGGTGCTGCCCGAGGCGTATCGGCTGAACATGCCAGCCTCACCGCATTTGTCGGCAGAGGATATGGGGATCGAGATCGACCCGGCCTGTCTGGCCTTGCCGCAGGTGCCCGGCCCTCTGGTGGTTGAAGGCGCGGGCGGGCTGATGGTGCCGCTGAACCGTCAGGTGTTTTTCCTCGACGTGATCGCGCAATGGCAGGCGCCGGTCGTGTTGGTTGCGCGCACCGCTCTGGGCACGATCAACCATACAACCCTGTCTCTGATGGCGCTGCGGAACGCCGGGTGCGATGTGGTCGGCGTGGCCTTTGTCGGCGATGCCGAGCCGGATGTTGAACAGACCATCGCCGAAATGGGCAACACCCGCCATCTGGGCCGTTTGCCATTCGTCGACACCCTGTCCCGAGACACGCTGGCCGACGCCTTCAGCGCCATCGACGTCGACACAATCCGGAGCGCCCTGTGACCCCGCTTGAGTTTGACGCCCGCCATCTGTGGCATCCCTATACCAACGTGCTGAAGCCGGGTCCGATGCATCTGATCACCGGGGCCGAGGGCGTCTGGCTGACGGCCGAGGACGGGACCCAAATGATCGACGCCATGTCTTCATGGTGGTGCGCCGTGCACGGGCATCGTCACCCAGCCATCATCGGCGCGATGCAGGCGCAATTGGATCAGATGCCGCATGTGATGTTCGGCGGACTCACGCATTCCCCGGCTATCGAACTGGGTCGCAGAATGATCGACCTGCTGCCTGACGGGCTGGACCGTATCTTCTACAGCGACAGCGGTTCCGTCGCCATCGAAGTAGCGCTGAAAATGGCGGTGCAATACCAGATGGCGCAGGGCCGAAAGGGGCGCACGCAATTCGCCACCATCCGCGGCGGCTATCACGGCGACACCTGGAAAGCGATGAGCGTCTGCGACCCGGTCAACGGGATGCACGGGCTGTTCGCGGGCGCTCTGTCGGTGCAGCACTTCCTGCCGCGCCCGCAGATCGCCTTTGGTCAGGACTGGTCCGAGGATGGTGACCTGAACGGGCTGAATGCGCTGGAAGAATTGCTGGATACCAAAGCCGACCAGATCGCGGGCCTGATCCTTGAGCCGGTCGTCCAAGGCGCGGGCGGGATGTATTTCTATCACCCGACATGGCTGCAACGGGCGCATGAACTGTGCAAGGCCCATGACGTGCTGGTCATCTTCGATGAGATCGCCACCGGTTTCGGTCGCACCGGAGAGCTGTTTGCGCTGCACCATGCGGGTGTGGTGCCGGATATCCTGTGTCTGGGCAAAGCGTTGACCGGGGGCCACATCACGCTGGCCGCGACGGTCACGACCGAAACCGTTGCCCGCCGCATTGGCGAAAGCGAGGCCGGTGTGATGATGCATGGCCCGACTTACATGGCCAATCCGCTGGCCTGCGCAGCGGCTGTTGCCAGTCTGGAGCAGTTGTCGATCCGGGATTGTCGATCCGAAGTGGCCGGGATTGAGGACCAGATGGAACACGAACTGGCACCCGCGCGCGGATTGCCGGGGGTCTCGGATGTGCGTGTTTTGGGCGCCATCGGTGTCATTGAAATGGACGATTGGGTCGATCCGTCCGTGGCTCATGGGTTGGCGCTGGAAACCGGCGTCTGGCTGCGCCCCTTTGCGCGAAATATCTATTGTATGCCGCCCTACATCATCTCTTCGGATGAGCTGAGCCGTGTGACATCAGCCATGGTATCCTTGGCGAAAGGCGCGTCATGAAACAGCAGTGGCTGTCCCGCTCGGGCACCCAAGAGGTGCTGTTGGTTTTCGGAGGCTGGGCGCTTGGGCCTGGGCCTTTCAACGACCTTTCGGGCGATTCAGACGTTCTGTTTGTGGATGACTACACCCAATTGGACAACTCGCTAAACGACGTCGCGCAATATGATCGGGTCACCCTGATCGCCTTTTCCTTTGGTGTGCCCTCATCAGCGCACTGGCTGACGCGGACAGGGCTTCAGCCGGATCGACTGATTGCCGTCAGCGGCACTCTGTCCCCAGCCGATGTTGATCACGGCATCGCGCCGGAAATGATCCGCGCCACGGCGGACCAGTTAAGTACCGGCAGTTTCGCCAAGTTCTGTCGCCGCGCCGGATTGGCGGGACCTGTCCCCGATATCGATATCGACGCCGCGCGAGCCGAGCTTCACGCGGTGATCGAACGTGGCAAAGCACCGAACCTCAAATTCGACCGTATCTGGATTCCGCAGCGGGATCGGATCATTCCCACCCGTGCGCAACAGGCCGCATGGGCCGGTCAGCCGGACGCGGTGCGCGAGATTTCCGCACCGCATGCGCCCTTCGCCGCCGGTCAAAGCTGGAATGAGTGGATCGCATGAACGCTCAGTTGACTGACCGTGTCCAGCGCAGCTTCAGCCGTAGTTTCATGACCTATCACGACTCGGCGGGTCAGCAGGCTAAGATCGCGGATCGCTTGGCGCAGGACCTGCGCGATGGCGGCGCGCCGCAGCACTTCGCCTCGGCTGTGGAATTCGGCTGCGGCACTGGTCACCTGACGCAACAGCTTTGCGAGCATTTCGCGTTCGACAGGCTCACGGTCAATGATCTCTCGCCAGAGGCCGATGAGACCGCCGCCACTTTTGGTGCCGAATTCCTGTGCGGCGATGCCGAGACTGTCGCGTGGCCAGCGCAACCGCATCTGATCGCGTCGGCCTCGATGATCCAGTGGCTTCCCGACCCTGCCGCCTTCCTGCGCCGGGCCGCGATGGGATTGGCACCCGGAGGCTGGCTTGCCGTTTCGGGGTTTGGTCCCCAGCAATACCACGAATTGGTTCACGTCGGGTCGGCAGCGAAAGCGCCGGGGCTGTGTGGGCCGGACGTTCTGACTACTGCTGTCGAGGGCATTCTGGATGTTGTCTCCGCCGGAGAGGTGGAACGGCAGATGTATTTTTCCTCGCCCCGCAAAGTGTTGGAGCACCTGCGCCGGACCGGCGTAAATGGACGCGCGCGTAAAACCTGGACCAAGTCCAGCCTGATGGCCTTCACCAATGACTATATCCGACAGTTCGGGGGCGAGTCCGGCGTTCCGCTGACCTACCACCCGACATGGATCATCGCCCGCAAACCCGGCTGATCCTGCCTAGGCCAACCGTGTCAGGTGGCGCTGCATCACCGAATGGGCCTTGGCCGCGTCCCGGTCTTTGATGGCGGCCAGAATGGCCGCATGATCCGGGTCTGCGCGTTGGCGCCATTTGGCGGTGTGCAGATTGTTGAAATGCCATGTGTACAGCACTTGTAGGTTTTTGATCTCTGAGATCATGCGCGGCATGTTGCAGGCGGCGATGACGGCCATGTGAAAGCGCTGATTGGCATCCTCCCAATCATCCGCGGTGGTGGCCCCGTCGCAGTCTTCGTGAACCTGTTCGATCAGCGCGATCTGATTGGTTGTCAGGTTGGGCACGGAATGCAGCAACGCGACCGGTTCCAGCGCGCGGCGCATCACGCGAAGCTCCTGAATGGCACTCTGATCCATCGGCGCCACACACATCCCACGGCGCGGCACGGCAACCGTCAGCCCTTTGGAGGCAAGGTTCAGCAAGGCTTCGCGCACGGTCACCTGGCTGACCCCGAACTCGCGCGCGATCAGGTCTTGTCGCAGCTTTTCACCGGGCTTCAGCGCCCCCTGGACAATCCGCGTCGACAGCTTGTCAGCGATGTCATCCGATTTCTTGATCTGCTGCACGGACACCTGACCCTCGGTTCATTTCACGTGTTCACAGACGCTTACCGTTATGCAGAAGGTTGAGCAACAGAGCTGTGAACGGGTGGGCTGTGGCGGCACCCGGAGTGACCTTACGGCACTTGCGGCTGAGACCTCTCAAGCAGGTTTCACAAACGCAAGCCGCACGTCTAGGGTACAAGGAACGGCCTGTTGCAACAGTCTAAAAAGGGACCACTATGGATTTTGCCCTGTCACCTCGCGCCGTGGAATACCGCGACCAACTAAAACGCTTTATGGAGGCGCATATCTATCCGCGCATCCGCGACCACAAGGAAGAGATCGAGGCGGGTAACTTTCCTGTGTCTTTCATGGAGGATCTCAAGGCGTTGGCCCGGGCTGAAGGGTTGTGGAACCTGTTCCTGCCCTCATTACGAGACGATGAACCCGGCACGCGGCTGAGCAATTTGGAATACGCCCCGCTGGCCGAGCTAATGGGGCAGGTGACGTGGTCCTCCGAAGTGTTCAACTGCAGTGCGCCGGACACCGGCAACATGGAATTGCTGCATATGTTCGCCACGCCCGGGCAGCGCGAGGAATGGCTGTTGCCGTTGCTGAACGGTGAAATCCGGTCAGCCTTTGCGATGACGGAACCGGACGTAGCCAGCTCGGACGCGACCAATATCACCACCTCGATCCGGCGCGTGGGGGATGAGTATGTCCTTAACGGCCGCAAATGGTTCATTACCAATGCCTGCCACCCGAACACCAAGATGTTCATCGTCATGGGCAAGACCGATCCGAATGCTGACCGGCACAAGCAGCAGAGCATGGTGATCGTGCCCAAGGACACACCGGGTCTTGAGATCGTGCGTAACCCGACGATCCTGAACATGCACGATCCCGAGGGCCATGCAGAGCTGGTCTTCAAGGATGTGCGCGTTCCCGCCGGCAATCTGCTGGGCGAAGAAGGCAGTGGGTTTGCTCTGGCGCAGGCGCGGTTGGGGCCGGGGCGCATCCATCACTGTATGCGTTCGGTCGGTGCCGCCGAAATGGCGCTGTCGCTGATGGTGGAACGCGCGCAGGAGCGGAAGACCTTCGGCAAGCAGCTGTCAGAGCAGGGGGTGATCCGGGAATGGATCGCGAAATCACGGCTTGAGATCGATCAGGCGCGACTGCTGACCCTGCAAGCGGCGTGGAAGATTGATCAGGTCGGCGCCAAGGCTGCGCGGCGTGAGATTTCGCTGATCAAGGTGGTGGCGCCCAATGTGCACGCCACCGTAACCGACCGTGCGATGCAGGTCTTTGGCGCCATGGGCATGACGCCGGACACGCCGCTGGCCGACAGCTATACCTGGGCGCGGGCGCTGCGCTATGCGGATGGCCCGGATGAGGTGCATCTGCAGGCCATCGCAAAGCAAGAGCTGAAAGAGTCGAACTTCGGCATGTCAGCGCAATGGCTGACACCTCCGAAGCGCTGATCTTTTACTTGCCCTTCCAGACCGGATCGCGTTTTTCCGCAAAGGCGCGGGCGCCTTCCAACTGGTCGTCGCTGGCGTAAAGCACGTCGACGGTGCGCAACTGGCGTTTGGTGATGCGGTTCATCGCGTCCTGGAACTTGCTGTCCTCGGCGTCGCGGACAACCTCTTTGATCGCGGCGTAAACCAGCGGCGGCCCCGAGGCCAGCAAACGGGCCAGTTCCCACGCGCGGTCCATCAGTTGGTCGGCCGCGACGATTTCGTTCACCAGACCCCAACGGTTGGCTTCTTCGGCATCGAACCAGCGACCGGTCAGCAGCAGCTCCATGGCGATGTGATAGGGGATGCGCTTGGGCAGCTTGATGCTGGCCGCATCGGCCACGGTGCCCGAGCGGATTTCGGGCAGCGCGAAGGTGGCGTGTTCTGCGGCGATGATCATGTCCGCCGAGATCGCCAGTTCCAGCCCGCCACCGCAGGCGATACCGTTCACAGCAGCAATCACGGGCTTGTTCAGATCGCGCAGTTCCTGCAGGCCGCCGAAACCGCCAACGCCATAGTCACCGTCAACGGCATCGCCATCGGCGGCGGCTTTCAGATCCCAGCCGGGGCAGAAGAACTTCTCGCCCGCGCCGGTAATGATGGCCACGCGCAGTTCCGGATCGTCACGGAATTCGGCAAAGACCTCGCCCATTCTGCGGCTAGTGGCCAGGTCGATGGCGTTGGCCTTGGGCCGGTCCAGCGTCACCTCAAGGATCGCCCCTTCGCGGCGGGTTTTGATCGGGTCCATATCTCAGGCCTTTCTGATGAGGGCATCCACCGCGACGGCCTTGTCGGGCGTGCAGAGGAGCGGGTTAATCTCGACCTCGCCAAGCGTGTCGGCATTTTGCATGACATAGGCCTGAACGGCTTCAATCGCGGTGATGATCGCATCCATATCAGCCGCCGGTTGGCCGCGATAGCCCGCAAGCAGCGGTGCGATTTTCAGCTTGCCAAGCGCGGCCCGGATATCATCGGGCGAGCTGGGAACCAGCAGGGATGCGGTATCGCGCAGAACCTCGGTCAGAACGCCGCCTGCGCCCAAGGTCAGCACAAAGCCGTGCGCCGGATCGCGGACTACTCCGACCAGCAATTCGGCAACGGTTCCGGTGATCATCTCTTCGACCAGAATCTCGTTGGTACCGATATCGGTGGCGACAACTGCCACGTCTTCGGCCTGAACGCCTAGCCGAACGGCGGAATGTTCGGATTTGTGGGCAAGACCAACGCCTTTCACGGCGAAGGGTGCCTCCATTTCCTGCGCTGCGGTCTGAGCTTCTTCCGGGCCGCGCACGGTGCGGTTTTGCGGAATGCGCAACCCGCAATCCGCCAGCGCCTGCTTGGATGCGCCTTCGGTCAACGTCCGGTTCGCCTCGGCGGTGCCGGGCAGCCAAACGGGATGCGTGGATGGTGCCGCGATCTGGGTTGCCGCGCGGGTGGCGGCCAGTGCTTCGCCCAAACCCATTAAGGGTACAACGCCCCCGGCCATCAGTTCTTGTGCAACGTCTTCGGGCAGCAGTTCCGGCAACGTCGCGGCAATTGCGAACCGCGCGCCGGTCTCCGCACGGACTTTCATCGCCGCGCGCGATGCGCAGGTCCAGTCGGTCGGGTCGGTGGTCGGGTAGTCGACGATCGAGAAGGTCAGGTCGATATCGTCGCCGGTCATGCCGGACCACGCCTTGGTCATCGCTTCTTCGTCGCGCCAGATATAGGTGTGGTAATCCAACGGGTTGTTCAAAGCGACCATGGGACCAAGGGCATCGCGCAGGTGGGCATTCTTGTCGTCGGTCAAGCGCGGGAAAGTCAGGCCCGTGCCCACGGCCATATCGGCGATCAGGCTGGCCTCACCCCCCGAACAGCTAATCGAGGCGATGTTGCCGCCCGGCAGCGGTCCATAGCAATGCAGCAGTTTCAGCGTTTCAAGGAAATCGGGAAGGGCTGACAGACGCGGGACGCCAAGCCGTTCAAGCAACGCCTGCGCTCCGGCATCACTGCCTGCCAGCGACGCGGTGTGCGACACGGTCGCCGCTTGCGCCTGTTCCGATGCGCCAACCTTGACCGCCACCAGCGGGATACCTTTGCTGTGCGCCTTGGCGGCCAGCGCTTCCCACTCGCGGATATCCTTGAAGCCCTCGATATGCAGGCCAACGGCGGTTACACGTGGATCGTCGATCAGGGCCGAGGCGATTTCGGCCTGGCTGGTTTGCGCCATGTTCCCGCAGGTCACCATATAGGCAATTGGCAGACCGCGCTTTTGCATGGTCAGGTTGATCGAAATGTTCGAACTTTGCGTCAGGATCGCGACGCCCTTTTCTACCGGGCTCGCGCCGTGCTGATCGGGCCACAGCAGCGCGCCGTCCAACGCGTTGATGAAACCATAGCAGTTTGGCCCCAGAATGGGCATGTCACCGGCAGCAGCGATCAACTGGTCCTGCAGGTCTCCGCCCGTATCATCTTCGGCCGCAGCCTCGGAAAAGCCCGAGGCAAAACACACCGCGCCACCGGCACCCATGCTGGACAGGATGTGAACCGCTTCGATCGTGGCGTGGCGATTGATGCCGATGAACACGGCGTCGGGGGCCTCGGGCAGGTCTTCGAGGTGCCCATAAACCGTATGGCCTGCGATTTCCGTGGCCTTGGGATGTACCGGCCAGATTTGACCCGCATAGCCCATGCGTTCCGATTGCAGAATAACCTGTTGGCACCAGGCGCCGCCCCCAATGACGGCAATGGATTTCGGGCGCAGCAGCCGGGTAAGATCTCTGTTCATCGACGATCCTGATCGTGTCGTTGGAAATAAACGACGGAGAGCGGACTCTGGCAGAGTGAGAGCATTTGATGCCAGAGCCCGCTCACCGCAGTAGCGTGGTCTTATGCGCCGAGGGGACGCAGAAGATCGCGGCTGATGATGTGACGCTGAATCTCGCTGGTGCCATCCCAGATGCGCTCAACCCGGGCATCGCGCCAGAAGCGTTCGATCGGGAAGTCATCCATCAGGCCCATGCCGCCATAGATTTGCAGAGTCGTATCGGTGACCCGCGCCAGCATCTCGGACGCGTACAGCTTGGCCGAGGCGATTTCGCGGTTCGACGGCAGGTTCTCGTCCAGACGCCACGCGGCGGACAGGGTCAGCCAGTCGGCGGCGTCGATCTCGGTGATCATGTCCGCGATCTGGAAACCGATGCCCTGGAACTTGCCGATGGGTTGACCGAACTGCTTACGCTCGGCTGAATAGTTCAGAGCATAGTCAAAGCAACGGCGCGCACGACCAACCGAGAAGGCCGCAACCGTCAGGCGGGTGGCATAAAGCCATTCGTTCATCACGGCAAAACCGCCATCGACCTCGCCCAGAACCTGCGCGTCGGGCAGGCGGCAATTGTCGAAATACAGGATGTAGTTCTTGTAGCCCTTGTGGCTGACCGAGTTGTAACCTTCCTTGACCTCGAACCCCGGGGTACCGCGATCGACCAGGAAGGTGGTGATGCGCTTTTTGGGGCCTTTCGGGGTCTCATCCACACCGGTGGCGATGAAGACGATGAAGAAATCCGCGTGTTCCGCGCCCGAGATGAAGTGTTTCGATCCGTTAACGACCCAGTCACCGCCATCGCGCACCGCCTGACATTTCATGCCACGCACATCCGAGCCTGCGTCCGGCTCGGTCATTGCCAGCGCGTCCATTTTCTCACCACGTACGGCGGGCAGCAGGTAACGTTCACGCTGCTCGTCGTTACAGGCCATCAGGATGTTCTGGGGGCGACCAAAGAAATGGGTCAGCGCCATTGAACCACGGCCCAGTTCACGCTCGACCAGCGTGAAGTCGAAATGCGACAGACCGGCGCCGCCAACCTCTTCGGGGAAGTTACAGGCGTAAAAACCCAGATCAATGCACTTCTGCTTGATCTGCTCGCCCAGCTCATGCGGGACCTGACCGGTGCGTTCAACCTCGGCCTCGTGCGGGTAGATTTCGTTTTCGACGAAGCTGCGAACAGTCGAAACGATCATTTCCTGTTCTTCTGACAGACCAAACTGCATGGCGCGTATCCTTAGATAGGTGATTGACGCAAGAAACGGCATTGCGCATTTTCACGACATGCAGAGTTGGTTCGAGATCGTGCAGAGTTGGAAAAAATTTGACCCGGCAATATAACATTTTGATTTTCGACGGATTCTCGAACCACTGCCTTGCCAACATGGTCGAGCCGTTGCGTGCTGCGAACACTTTGGCACGGCAGGATCTCTATGCGTGGCGATTCTGTTCGATTGACGGAGAGGTGGTTGAAAGCTCCAGCGGCCTTGCCGTCACGCCGAATGGGGCCTTGGGTGATCAGCGCGGTGACGTGCTGGTGGTTATGCCCTCCTATGGTTATCTCAAGTTGGACACACGTGACACCATTCGTGCGATCCTTTCGGCTGCAGGACGGCACACGCAGCTGGCGGGACTGGACACCGGCAGCTGGCTGTTGGCCCGGGCCGGGTTGCTGAACGATCACCGGGCGACGATTCACTGGGATGAACTGGCCCGGTTCGAAGAGACCTTTCCGGCGGTCAACGCGGTTCAGGAGCGATACGTCATCGACGGCAATCGGCTGACCTGTTCCGGAGCGATGGCGGCGTTTGATCTGGCCTCGGCCCTTATTCGCCGCGATCACGGGCCGCTGTTGTCGATGGAGGTCGCGCATCTGCTGATGAGCCGGGGCGGCGCGGATCACTATGCGCTGCCGCTGAAATCCGAAGACAGCCTGGTCAATCGCGCTCTGACCGTGATGCAGGCGAATCTGGAAACGCCGCTGCCGATCAAAGAAGTCGCCCGCAAAATCGGGTGCTCGCAGAAACGGATCGAGGTGCGGATACAGGCCGAACTGAAAACCACGCCGCAGGCGTTGTACCGGCGTCTGCGTCTAAACCTTGCGCGAAAACTGGCGGAAGAGACGGAACAATCCATAGCCGAAATCGCCGGGCGCTGCGGTTATGAAAATGCCAGCGCCATGACCCGAGCTTTTAAGGCCGAGTTCGGGCAGACGCCAACCGCGTTCCGCAGCGGCAGTTAAGGTATATGACGTTGCGGAGCCTTACGCTTTCTGCACAGTAGCAATGCAAACCCAAGTCGCAGGACGAGACCCAAAACAAAGGAGTCTGAACATGACCCAATCCACAGACGTTAACCGGCAGATCGTTTTGAATGAACGCCCCAGCGGTCAGCCGGACGAAAACACGCTGCGCCTGACCACGACAGAGGTTCCGACCCCCGGCCCGAATGAGATGCTGGTGCGCACAGTTTATCTGTCTCTGGATCCGTATATGCGCGGGCGTATGAACGATGCGAAGTCTTATGCCGAACCCGTGGCCATTGGTGGCGTCATGACCTCTCAGGTCGTGGGGCAGGTGGTGACGTCGAATCTTGAGGGGTTTGAGGCCGGAGATTACGTCCTGTCGGGCAGCGGTTGGCAGGACTATGCAATCTCGGACGGGACCGAGGTGATGAACCTTGGCAAATCCCCGCAAAACCCGTCCTGGGCGTTGGGTATCCTTGGGATGCCCGGCTATACCGCCTATGCCGGTCTGCTGAAAATCGGTGAGCCGAAGCCCGGTGAAACCGTTGTAGTTGCGGCCGCTGCCGGGCCTGTGGGCGCGACTGTCGGGCAGATCGCAAAGCTCAAAGGGTGCCGGGTTGTGGGCGTCGCCGGTGGTGCGGAGAAATGTGCGCATATCGTAGAAAATCTTGGGTTCGATGCCTGTATCGACCACAGGGCGCCGGACTTTGCCGAGCAGTTGAAACTGGCTTGCCCGGACGGGATTGATGTCTATTTTGAAAATGTTGGCGGCAAGGTGCTGTATGCGGTGTTGCCGCTGCTGAACCCATTTGCGCGGATGCCGGTCTGCGGTGTTGTCGCATGGTATAACCTGCCGGGGCTTCCCGAAGGTCCGGATATGGGTCCAGCAATCATGGGCACGCTGTTGCGCATGAAGGTGAAAATGCAGGGTTTCATCATTTTCGATAGCTTCACGCGCGAGGTCTACGAAGAGTTCCGCCGCGACATGACCGGATGGATTGCCGACGGGTCGATCCAGTACAAGGAACACATGGTCGACGGGTTGGAAAACGCGCCCGAAGCCCTGAACCAACTGCTGAGCGGCGGTAACTTCGGCAAAATGGTGGTTAATGTAGGGGCGTAAAGCCTACCCCCAAAATGCGTTCACCCGATGCCAAACACCGGGTGAACATTGATGATGTTGATATATTTACGCTGTTGTGCCCTTGATGCGGATGGCTGAACCCAGCGAGCCCGCGCACAGACCTACGACCACGGCAATCAAAAGTTCGATCGTTTCGACATTGGCAAAGTTCCAATGCGCGAAGACCAGCGTTTCCATCACGCCAACCGCGCCACCCATCAGTGCGCCCAGCCAAACACGCCGCGTCATCATCCCCAGCGCAAGGCCCAGAATACCCGGCAGGCTGATAATGTTGGCCCCGATTGTTCCCAGAAGTTCCAGCATGTCTTGCCCCTCTTATTCCGCCTGATTGGCCAGGAATGACCGGATTTCAGCGCTGCCATCCGCCACCTGATGCTGCAGCTTGCCCGAGGGTTCACCAGCCAGTTCTTCGGTGATTTCCTGATAGGTCTCAAGGTAGTTCGGCGGCAGAGTGTGCGCGATGCCCTGGTGACAGTCGATGCAGGTCATGTTGTTGTCGATTGCGCGCTGGTGTTCGGATGCGGCGCGGGTTTCTTGGATGGTAAAGTCCATATAGTCGAAATTGTGACAGTTGCGGCATTCGCGGCTGTCCGACGCCTTCATCTTTTTCCAGACGGCCGAGGCCATGCTCAGCCGGTGTTCTTCGTATTTTTCAGGCGTGCTGATGGTGCCGACCATCTCGTGATAGACGTCCTTGACGGCCATGATCTTGGCCTTGATCTTGTGGTTCCACTCATGCGGCACGTGGCAATCGGAACAGATCGCGCGCACGCCCGAGTGGTTGTTGTAGTGGATCGTCTCGCGGTATTCGCCCAGATTGGTTTCCATCGTGTGGCACGAGGTACAGAATTCCTCGGTATTGGTCAGTTCCAGCGTCCAGTGGAACCCACCCCAGAACAGGATGCCGGCGAGAAAACCTGCCAACACCAGAAAGCCCGAGCTGAACATGACAGCCGGTGTCCAGATTGCGTTCCAGATGCGGCCAATCCAACCGCGATTTTCGGGGGAGTCTGCCATGTTGGTGCTCCTTTCAGACTTGCGTTGGATCAGTTGCCGGACGAGGGTTCAAACACGTTGTCGACCAACGCAGGAGCATCTGCCTGAGGCACGTGGCACTGATTGCAGAAATACCGGGTGCCCGCGATACGGTCCAGCTCGTTGCCGTCGCGATCCAGATAGTGGGTCATCGACAAGGTTGGCGCGTTGCGCTCGCCTGCTTTGGTCCAGTCGTGGCAGGACAGGCATTGGTTGGTGCGCACGTCGATCTGGTACTGCTCGATTGAATGCGGGATTAGCGGAGGTTGTTGGCGATAGTTACGCTGCATCCGTCCTTCTACATCTTTGTGGATCTGATGCAGAGGGATTGGCTCATCTACATCTGCCCCGCGCAGAGTTTCCACCTGGGCTGACTGGGCAAGGGCGAACCCACTCAGGAGCAAAACGGGGATCAGGGCAATTCCGCCTGTCACAATTGATTTTTTCATCTTGGCACTCCCTTAGATAGGTCTGGCTTCGCGCGGCTCGGGCGCGGGAACTGGATCGGAAGGTGCGACGACCTGGTCGTCGAACCGGTGAGTAAATTTGAAGACATCGACGGCGCAGACATCGATGCAGCGGCCGCAATTGGTGCAGTCCGGCGACAGGATCAGTGGTGTCGTGCCGGGCTTGCCCTTCAACGCGGGGGATATGATCTGGTTTTCTGGGCAGACGGCATAGCAATCCATGCAATCGTCACAGGCGGTCCGGTTGGCGGCGCTGACCCGCAGCAGGCTTTTGCTGCCGATCAAGCCGTAGAAGGCGCCGACCGGGCAGATATGGCCGCACCAGCCGTGGCGCGCGACGACCAGATCGAAGATGAAGATCGCAGCAACCAGAGCCCAGACGAAACCGGCGCCAAAGATCAGCCCGCGGTGCAGCATGGTGATCGGGTTGACCAACTCCCATGCGATCACGCCGGTCAGGCCCGAGACGATCAACACCGTCGCCAACACCCAAAGGCGCGTGTTGCGTTTTGGTTGCCAGCCTTTCGGCAGATCCAGTTTGCGGTGCAACCAGTTGGCGGCGTCGGTCACCGGGTTGATCGGGCAGACCCAGGAACAATAGACGCGGCCGCCGATCAGCGCATAGGCGACCAGAACGATCAACCCACCAATCAACGCGGTTAGTTCGGGCCAATGACCGGCCACGAGGCTTTGCAACAGCACCAACGGATCAGTCAAAGGCAACACGCCAAGGGTCAGCGACCCCGCCAGCGTGCCCTGCACGATCCAGATGCCGAACCAGGGGCCCAGCAGGAACAGGATCAGAAAGAACAACTGACTTGTGCGACGCAGTAGCAGGAATCGGTGCGCGCCAATCCAGCCTTTGGTGGCGACAGCCTCTTGGCCGACAGGAAGATGAGTGCGGGCGCTCATTGTCCTGCCCCCGGAAGGTCATAAGACGGAGCGAAGCCGCCCGGCGTGGCCAGATTGTCCGTGCCCGGTCCCGGCAGGCGGTCGGGCAGGTCGATCAGGCCGTCCACAAGGGGACCGCCATGGCTCTCTTTTTCTTCCCAACCTTTGCGGTAGTGATCCGCGCTACTGCCGCGCGCCAATCGGGCGGGCAGAACCTTGATCGCGGCTTCGGGCAGAACGCAGCTTTTCTCGCACATGCCGCAGCCGGTGCAGCGGTCGGCATGGACGGTCGGAATGAACATCGCATGGTGACCGGACCGGTCGTTATGCGCGGTTTCCAGCGTGATCGCCTCGTCAATGACGGGGCAGACGCGGTAACAGACATCGCAGCGCAGGCCGAGGAAGTTTAGACAGTTTTCCTGATCGACCAGAACCGCAACGCCCATTTTGGCATCGTCGATATTGTCCAGCCCCGGATCCAGCGCGCCGGTGGGGCAGGCGGCGACGCAGGGGATATCGTCACACATCTCGCACGGCACATTGCGTGCCGTGAAATAAGGTGTGCCGGTGGCAACCGCATCGACCCCAAGTTCTGCCAGTTTCAAGGTATCGTAAGGGCAGTCCCGCACGCATAGCCCACAGCGGATGCAGGCCGACAGGAACTCCTCTTCCGGCAATGCGCCGGGCGGTCGCAATGCTTCGGCCGGCAGCGCGCGGGCATCGCGGGCCAACCAGGCCAGCAAGGACCCGGCGACCACGCAGCCGCCTGCCGCGCGCGTCGAATCCTGCAGGAATCGGCGCCGTTGCGGCGAGAGAGGAGTACCGGTCAGGGACATGGGGACTACCTTTGCGATCCTTCCCGGTTACGCGCGTTCTACCTTACACGCGCATTTCTTGAAGTCGGTCTCTTTCGACAGCGGGCAGGTTGCGTCCAGAGTCAGCTTGTTGGTCAGCTGATGCTCGTCGAACCAGGGCATGAAGACCAGACCGCGCGGCACCTTGTTGCGCCCGCGGGTCTCGACACGGCTGGTGACCTCACCGCGACGGGTGGACAGAACGATTTCCTGACCGCGTCGCAGACCCCGATCCTTGGCGTCCTGCGGGTGCATGTAGACAACCGCATTCGGATAGGCGCGGTGCAGTTCCGGCACCCGGCGGGTCATCGAACCCGAGTGCCAGTGTTCCAGCACGCGGCCCGTGGACAACCACAGATCATATTCTTCATCCGGCTCTTCAGCGGCGGGCTCGTAGGGGGCAAAGATGATGCTCGCCTTGCCGTCGGGCTTCCCGTAGAACTTCACGCCTGCGCCTTCGGGCACATAGGGGTCATAGCCTTCGCGGAAACGATACAGCGTCTCTTTCCCGTCAACGACCGGCCAGCGCATACCGCGCGCCTCGTGGTACATTTCGAACGGTGCCAGATCGTGCGCATGACCGCGACCGAAGTCGGCATATTCCTCAAACAGACCTTTCTGCACGTAGTAGCCGAAGTGCTCGGCATCGTCGTTGTCGAAGCCTTCGGCTGTTTCCGACAGCGGGAACTTGTCGATCTTGCCGTTGGCATAGAGCACGTCATACATGGTCTTACCGCGATGCTCGGGCATAGTGGCCAGCAGCTCTTCGCCCCAGACCTCTTCAACGGTGAAGCGCTTGGAGAATTCCATTAGCTGCCACAGGTCCGATTTCGCCTCGCCCGGCGCTTGCACCTGTTGCCGCCAGAACTGAGTACGGCGCTCGGCGTTGCCATAGGCGCCTTCTTTCTCGACCCACATGGCGGTGGGCAAGATCAGGTCGGCAGACACAGCCGTGACTGTCGGGTAGGGGTCAGACACGGTGATGAAGTTTTCCGGGTTGCGATAGCCGGGATAGCCTTCCTCGTTGATGTTGGGCGCGGCCTGCATGTTGTTATTGCACTGCACCCAATAGGCGTTCAGATCACCGTCTTTCAGCTTGCGGTGCTGCAGCACGGCGTGGAAGCCGGGCTTGGCCGGAATGGTGCCAGCAGGCACGTTCCAGGCGGTCTCGCAAATCTCACGGTGTTTGTCGTTCATCACCACCATGTCGGCGGGCAGGCGGTGGGCAAAGGTGCCAACCTCACGCGCGGTACCGCAGGCCGAAGGCTGACCGGTCAGCGAGAAGGGGGAGTTCCCGGGTTCCGAAATCTTACCGACCAGCAGGTGCACGTTATACATCAGCGAGTTCACCCACGACCCGCGGGTGTGCTGGTTGAAGCCCATGGTCCACAGGCTCATGACTTTGCGGTTCGGGTCGGCGTATTGCTTCGCCAGTTTTTCCAGCTTGTCGGCGGGCACGCCCGACAGTTCAGCAGTGTATTCCAGCGTGTAGGGCTCGACCGCTTTGGCGTATTCTTCAAAGCTGATCGGTTCCATCTTGCCGGCATTGGGGTTTGCGGCCTCTTGCTGCAGCGGGTGGCTGTCGCGCAGGCCATAGCCGATATCGGTGGCGGTCTTGGTGATGTTGACGTGGTTCTTGACGAACTCTTCGTTCACCGCGCCGTTCTGGATGATGTAGTTGGCGATATAGTTCAGGATTGCCAAATCGGTTTGTGGCGCGAACACCATACCGTTGTCGGCCAGCTCGAACGAGCGGTGCTCGAAGGTGGACAGCACGTGCACCTCACAGCCCGGCTTGGTCAGGCGGGTGTCGGTCAGGCGAGACCACAGGATCGGGTGCATCTCGGCCATGTTCGAACCCCACAGCACGAAGGTGTCCGCGTGTTCGAGGTCGTCATAGCAGCCCATCGGTTCGTCAATGCCGAAGGTGCGGATAAAGCCCACCACAGCCGATGCCATGCAGTGCCGCGCGTTGGGGTCGATGTTGTTAGAACGGAACCCGGCTTTCATCAACTTGGCAGCGGCATAGCCTTCCCAGACAGTCCACTGCCCCGAGCCGAACATGCCAACGCTGGTCGGGCCTTTTTTGGCCAGCGACTCTTTCCATTTCTCGGCCATGACGTCGAAGGCTTCGTCCCAGCTGACCGGCTCGAATTCGCCGTTCTTGTCGTAGACGCCATTCGATTTACGCAGCAGCGGCGTGGTCAGCCGGTCTTTGCCGTACATGATTTTGGACAGGAAATAGCCCTTGATGCAATTCAGGCCGCGGTTGACCGGCGCATCCGGGTCGCCCTGGGTGGCGACAACACGTCCGTCCTTGGTGCCGACCAGAACTGAGCAGCCGGTGCCGCAGAAGCGGCAGGCCGCTTTGTCCCAGCGGATATCAGGGGCACCGGTTTGCGCATTGGCCTGACCGGTGGCTAGAGGTATGCCTGCGGCTGACGCAGTGGCAGCGGCCGCTGAGGCCTTGAGAAAAGTCCGGCGAGATTCTGAAGTAGTCATAGCGTGAGCCTCCGGCTGGTGGTTTGGCTTGGGGCCTCGGGATGCGGAGCGCTTTCCGCGAGATCCTCGAAATGGTGATAAGTCAGCGTCAGAGAAATCACTCCGGGGATCTGATGCAGATCCATGATGATCTCGGACGCAAGGCGGTCGGGTGTGTCTTCGACAACGACGACGAAACGGCCGTCTTCTGCTTGGGCATGAATTTCGACGCCCGGCGTGTCCCGCATGGTTTGTGCCGCGGCATCGGTCTGGTCTTGGGCAACATGTGCAAGGCAACCGCAGATATTCATTGAACCGTTTCCGTTTTGGTTAGGGGCTGGCGTTCAAGCGCGACAGCATCGACAGGGCAGAGCGCCACGCAGGCACCGCATCCGGTGCAGCTATCGGTATCCAGTGTGGGTTCGGCGCGTCCGCCCAACTGCAGCTTGAATCGGATGGCATTCTGCTCGCAATTGTCCTGACAGACACGGCAACTGACACCGGTCATGGACAGGCACGAGGTATCCTGAATAGCTGCGCGCCACGGCCAGTCGGCCAGACGTTCGATCAACAGGGCGTCCGTCGGGCAAGCCCTGGCACAATCGCCACAAAACGAGCAGGGATCGTCGCCGGGTTGAAACACCGGGAAACCATCCTGATCAATCGCAATCACATTTTCGGGGCAGGCCTCGGCACAGTCACCGCATTTGGTGCACTGATCCACAAAGCCCGGCACAACCGAACCCGGAGGGCGGACAGTATTACTGAACTCCCGGAACATGCTGGCGCTTAGAAACGCCCTGCGGCTGGTCATCTGGCTCATATGGCTGGACTGTTCGCGTCTGATTCCTCTTCTAGGTTACCCCAATACAGATTTTGAATGTGATGAATTTTGATCCAGATCATAAACAAGAGCATTATTTTTCATCAATTTTTGAACCTTTGACGATTTAAAGCTGTTGCTGAAGTTGCGCGGAGTGGATGTGGCTTCGGTTCGGCGAGGTTTTTAGGCACAGAAGCGACCACAATGCCCTGTTTTGCTGGTCAATGAGCGTTTGTTACATTTCCTTGCTATGCGGCGTTGCAGCATTGAAAATAAGTCCCATATTGAAATTCAGTATGCTGCGCCGCAGAATGCGCGAAAGGATCGGTTGAATGTTCAGACTGGACGGAACCAAAGCGGTTGTCTTGGGCGTGGCCAATCACCATTCGATCGCCTGGGGCATTGCCCGTGCGCTTCATGCGCAGGGGGCCGAGGTGGCGCTGACCTATCTGAACGAAAAAGCGGAACCGCATGTTCGGGCACTGGCCGAACAGATCGACGCCCCGATTGTAATGCCGCTGGACGTGCGTGACCCGAACCAATCCAAGGCCTTGTTTGATGAAATTGCCCTTCAGTGGGGGCGGCTGGATACGCTGGTGCATTCCATCGCTTTTGCGCCGCATGATGATCTGCATGGGCGCGTGGTTGACAGCTCGGCCGAGGGATTCGGGCTGGCCATGGATATCTCGGTGCATTCCTTCCTGCGGATGATCCGTCTGGCTGAGCCGCTGATGACGCAGGGCGGCACCTGTATGACGGTTTCTTTTCTGGGTTCGACCCGGGTTATCGAACATTACAACGTGATGGGCCCGGTCAAGGCCGCGCTGGAGGCTTCGGTGCGATCGGCAGCGGCCGAACTGGGGTCGCAGGGTATATCCGTTCACGCGCTGTCGCCGGGGCCGATGCAGACACGGGCGGCGTCGGGGTTGCCCGAGTTTGACGCGTTGCTGGAAGACGCTGCCACGCGGGCACCAACCCATCATCTGGCAACGATCGAGGATGTCGGCGCCTACGCTGCATTTCTGGCCAGCCGCGAGGCGTTCAACGTCACCGGCGGCATTCACCTTATTGACGGCGGCTACAACATCGTCGGGTAAAGGACAGGCTCATGTTTTCAAATGTGCAAGAGAATTCGCTGAAACTCGGATCTGAAATGGCGCAGGATGCGGCCGCGGTTCAGGACCGAACCTTTGATATCGTAACCCGTGCGCTGGATCAGTCGGGCGTGCAGTGGCACTTGCTGGCGCAATCCACTCGGTTGCAATCGACAAAGATTGCCGAAGCCCACGCGGAACGTACCCGCGACCTGATGCAGGGATTTTCCGATGTGTCGCAGCGCCTTATGCGTTCGCAATCCATGGCAAAGGACTGGGCGGCATATCTGAAAGACGCCTCGCAGCGAGTGGTACTGACCATGGACGCGCTGCGTGAACGCGGCGATGTATTTCTGGAGCATGAGGCGGCGGGCTGCCCGCCGGTGCTGGTCTATGATTACGAAGTCATCGTTGATGGGAAGACCCTAAAACGCGCCTGCAATTACCAACTGTTACGTATCCTGCCGCCCGAAGGCGTGACGGTGGATGACAAAAAACGCCCCTATATCATTATCGATCCGCGAGCGGGTCATGGTGGTGGGATCGGGGGCTTTAAACCGGACAGTCAGGTGGGCGTTGCCCTGTCCAAAGGGCATCCGGTGTATTTCGTCAGTTTCGGGCGTGATCCGGTGCCCGGCCAAACCCTTGCCGATGTCATGCACGCCGAGGCTGGGTTCGTCCGCACCGTGCGGGCGCGACATCCCGACAGTCCTCAGCCCGTGGTGACCGGGAATTGTCAGGGCGGGTGGGCGACCTTGCTGATGGCCGCCTGCAACCCGGACCTGACCGGACCACTGATCCTGAACGGAGCCCCGGTCGCGCCGTGGTCGGGTGAGGTGGGTGAAAACCCGATGCGCTACAATGCAGGCGTTCTGGGGGGCACGTGGCAGCCGATGCTTTGGTCCGATCTGGGCGCAGGCAAGTTCGACGGTGCCAATCTGGTGATGAACTTCGAACAGTTGAACCCCAGCCGGAACTATTTCGGTAAGTATTTCGACCTCTACCGCGATCCCGAAGCGGGCTGGAAACGCTTCATCGATTTCGAACGCTGGTGGGGCGGCTATTTCATCCTGAACGAAGAGGAAATCCACTGGATCGTCGAGCAGCTGTTTGTCGGCAACCGGCTGGTCAAGAACACAGCGCAGCTTGAACCCGGCGTGCCGGTGGACATCAAAGCCATCAAAGGCCCCATCTTTGTTTTCGCCAGTCAGGGCGACAACATCACGCCGCCGCAGCAGGCGTTGAACTGGATCGCGGCGACCTATGCGGATGAAGAGGAAATCCGCCTGCGCGGGCAGAGGATCATCTATATGTTGCATGACGAGGTCGGGCATCTGGGCATCTTCGTCTCGTCCAAAGTGGCGCGCAAGGAACATACCGAGCTGGCCTCGACCTTGGAAACGGTCGAAGCAATGGCACCGGGCCTCTATGAGATGGTGATCGAGAACATCGAAGGCGAGGGTCAAGACAAGCGGTTCGAAGTCCGGTTCTACGACCGAAACCTCGAAGACCTGGCCGCGCTGGATGATGGGCAAGAGGACGAAGCCAGCTTTGCCGCCGTCGCGCATATGTCCGAGGTTCAGGCCAACGTCTATGAAACCTTCGGGCGCCCTGTTGTACGATCCATGTCAACGCCGATGGGCGCGAAAGCCCTGCGCGATCTGCACCCGCTGCGGGTTCAGCGGGCTGCGATGTCATCCGCGAATCCAATGATGAAAGGCGTGGAGCATCTGGCTGACACAGTGCGCGAAAAGCGCGAACCAGCCGCGCCGGACAATCCTTTCCTTGAGCTTGAGAAACTGACCGCCGACTGGATCGAACAGGTCATGGACCTGAATCGGGACCTGCGCGATGCGTGGTACGAGGCCACTTTCTTTACGCTCTGGGGTGGGCCGCTAGCTGCGTGGTTCGGCAAGAAATACGCTGCGCACCGTACCTTACCAGATCCTGAATCCCTCCGATCTCTGCCGCAGGTCGAGGCCGCGCTGGCGCATATGAATCAGGGCGGTCTGCCCGAGGCTGTGATCCGCCTGCTGCTTCTGCTGGGTGTCAGCAACCAAAGCTTCCGGGCTGAGATCTTGCACCGCTGGGCGCATGTGTTCCGAAATGAGGCGCCCTTTAAAAACCTGACCGTCGACCAACGCCAGCGGATGCTGCGCGAACAGACTGTGATCGTGACCTTTGATGAACAAGGTGCGATTGAAACGCTGCCCGATCTTCTGCCACGCGCCGCTGACAAAAAACAGGCTGTCGATCTGATCAAGCGTATTTTGGGCGATATCCCGAACCCGTCGCCCGAGCTTGTAGAGATGGCGCAGGCGCTGTACGAGACACTCGATCTTGCTGAGATCGAAAAGAAATCCGATGCCCCGGCCAAACCTGCCCCCAGATCCCGGGCGCGCAAGGCTGCCGCTGTGAACAAGGCCAATCCGCAATGAAGATAGAAGAAAACCGTACTTACGCGCAGGTGGAGGTCGGGGACGAAGCACAGGTGACACGCCTGTGCACAATCGACGATCTTTACGCCTTTGCCTCGGCTTCAGGCGATCACAATCCGCTGCATCTTGCGGGCTATGACGGCGATGGCGATGGCCGCCCTGAGGCGGTCGCTCCGGCCCTGTGGCCTGCTGGTCTGATTGCGGCGGTTCTGGGTAACATTTTGCCCGGTGCTGGTACGCAAACCCGCTGGGCGAACCTGTCCTTCCATCTTCCCGTGGTGGCGGGTGACGAAGTTACCGCATTTGTTACTGTACTTGAAAAACGCGAGGATGGTGACTTGCTCTGTGCCGCCGAGGTGCGCCGCGTTGGCGATAACGCACTGGTCCTGAGCGGCGAGGTCCAGGTCACGCCGCCAGCCAAGCATATGGCGTTCGACTCGGTCGAGGTGCCCGGCCTGATCGTTCAGCGCCACCGTCACTTCGACGCGTTGATCGCAAAGGCCGAGCCGATGGAGCCGATGCCCACAGCGGTGGTCGCCCCGGAAGAGCCGAACTCGCTGGGCGGTGCGCTGCTGGGCAAGGCCAAAGGCATCATCACGCCGATCCTGTTGGGCGATCCGGACAAGATCGCCGCTGCGGCAGCGGAACTGGGCGCCGATCTGTCGGGGATCGAAATCATCGAGGCCAACAGCCACGAAATCGCCGCCCACCGTGCCGTGGACCTCGTGGTCCAAGGCAAGGCAGAGACTCTGATGAAGGGGCATCTGCATACGGATGTGTTGCTGCATGCGGTCTTGCGTCGGGACCGGGGGTTGCGGACCGGGCGGCGTCTGTCACATGTGTTCGTGATGGACGTGCCGGGTATGTCACGGCCGATCATGGTGACGGATGCGGCGGTCAACATCGCCCCCGATTTGGAAACCAAGGCCGATATCGTCCAGAACGCCATTCATCTGGCGCAATCCATCGGGATCGAAACACCCAAAGTTGGCGTGTTGTCGGCAGTTGAGACGATCAACCCGCATATGCCCTCGTCCGTCGATGCGGCGCTGTTGTCGAAAATGGCCGAGCGTGGCCAGATCACAGGCGGTCTGGTCGATGGCCCCTTGGCGATGGACAACGCGGTGGACCTGAACGCAGCCCGGACCAAGGGGATCACCTCTGAGGTGGCCGGGGCGGCGGACATTCTGGTGGCGCCGAATATCGAGGCGGGCAATATGGTGGCAAAGCAGCTGACATTTATCTCACATGCTGAGGCAGCTGGGATCGTTGTTGGCGCCACCGTGCCGATCATTCTGACATCGCGGTCGGATGATGACGCGTCGCGGTTGGCTTCTTGCGCGGTGGCGGCGCTGCACGCGCAGGCGAACAAAGGTAAAATCCATGGCTGACTACGTTCTGGCGCTGAATGCCGGTTCTTCTTCCCTGAAATTCGGACTGTACGAACTCGCCGAAGGCAACCGACCCAGCATGCGCTGGCATGGCCAGATTGAGCGTCTTGGCGACGCGCCCCGGCTGCTGGCGCAATCCGCCGGAGGGCGCTCGGTCGACCGGCCGCTCGTCAATGCCAAGAGTCACGATGAGGCCATTCAGGCCTTTTTGGACATGGCCCGAGAGTATCTGCCGAGCTTCAATATCCGCGCCATCGGTCACCGGGTCGTGCATGGCGGGACAGTTTATTCTGAACCCGTTCTGATCGATGATAAGGTCATTGAAACCCTGACCGGGTTCATCCCCTTTGCGCCTCTGCACCAACCCTACAGCCTGGCTGGTATCCGCGCCGCCAGCGCTGCGTTTCCCGACACCGTGCAGGTCGCCTGTTTCGACACCGCGTTTCACCGGACGCATCCATGGGTCAACGATACCTTCGCTCTGCCGCAGAGCTACTATGAAAAGGGCGTGCGCCGGTATGGCTTTCATGGTCTGAGCTACGACTATATCTCGCAGAAGCTGAAAGAGATCGCCCCCGGTCTGCACGATGGCCGCGTGGTCATCGCGCATCTGGGCAACGGCGCTTCGATGTGTGCGATATTGGGCGGCCGGGCCGTGGCGTCGACCATGGGCTTTTCGGCGCTGGACGGGTTGCCGATGGGCACCCGCAGCGGTCAGCTGGACCCCGGCGTCGTGCTGTACATGATGCAGCAGGAAGGCATGTCCGCGGACGAAATTGCAGACATGCTCTATCGTAAATCGGGCTTGCTTGGCTTGTCGGGCATCTCATCGGATATGCGCACCTTGCTGGCCGCCGACACGCCTGACGCGCGCAAGGCCATCGACTATTACGTGTTCCGCATTCGCCGCGAACTGGGCGCGCTCTCTGCCGCGCTGGAGGGGATCGACGCGCTGGTCTTTACCGGCGGAATAGGAGAGAATTCGGCCCAGATCCGTCAGCAGGTGTGCGACGGGATGCGCTGGATCGGGATTGACATGGACCACAACAGAAATGCCGATGGCGGCACGGTTCTGTCCACCGATTTCAGCCGTGTGCGCATCCTGACGATCCCAACGAACGAAGAGATGGTGATCGCCCGCGCCGCAGCGCAGATGACGTAACCGCCGCTACTTGTCCGGCTTGTTTTTGCGCCGTCGGGCATATCGGACTAGAGTCCCCAGAATTGCGCTGATGACATCGGGCGTCAGTGCGCCCAGCGGGTCACGGCGGAGGCCTGCCACGGTGCCGCGTGCCTCTGACAAGGTGTCTTTGATCTCGGTTTCGATGTCTTGCAACGCCATATCGCGCAACTCTACCGCCGCTGTCGTATCGGCCTGCGCGTTCTGTGTGTTGGCCAGCAGGGCAAGGATAAGCGCCAGCAGCAGGTTGGCCCCGGCTATGACCAGCGCCGCCAACGGTTTAGACAGGCTCGCCGACAACCAGAAAAACCCGGCCACATTCAGCATGATGACCGCCAGCCCGACGGCCAGTCCTGCTGCGGCGTAGAACCCAGTGCGACGGGCCGCCACCGCGACATGGCGTTGGGCGATCAGCCGTTCGGCGCGCAGAATGATTGAGATATTGCGGGAAATGCGGCTCATGATCGGGCTCCTACCGGGACCGGCCTAGCAGATAGCCAAGCGTGAAGATACCAAGTGCAAACAGGATCGGCCGTTTGTGCGGCAGGTCCTCCAACTCGGTCAAAGCTTCTTCCAACTGGCAGGACCAGTTGTCGAAGTTTTCCGCAATCCTGTCGGCAACCGTGTCATGTGGCTCGGGCTCGGGTGGCTGTTGGCTGGCCGCTGATTGCTCGGCCAGTTGGCGGCGCAAATCAGCGACCTGGGCTTCAAGCTCGGCTTTCGTGACCATGGAACCGGTCCTCTTGCAATGGGCGCGCGCGGGCTGAGGCTAACACCTGCAACCCCGGCTTCAAGGACCATGTTAATGCGCTTTTCCATTTTAGGAAAAGGGACTTATCTTTTTTCAGGAATAGTAATCCGCGACTAGCAGGAAATCGGCTGCGGTATCTTCCTCGATGGTGGCGAAGCGGGGGATCGGGTCTTCGAACACGTTATCGGTGCGGTCGTCATTGACGGTTGAGACCTCTCCGATCAGACAATCACCCTTTTCGGCCCAGAAGGCGTGCCAGATGCCGGGCATCAGGGTGACACTTTCGCCCGGTTTCAGGCGCAGCAGTTCGCCGGGGTTGATCGTGACCGGGCAGCCATCGCAGGGCACGACAACGGGATTGTTGCGGTCGATGCCACCTTGCGGGTCCGAGGCGTAAATCTCCATCACCAGATCGCCGCCACCCCGGTTGATGATATCCTCGGCCTTGATGATGTGGCGGTGCATCGGTGATAGCTGGCTGTCGCGCGAGACAAGTAGTTTTTCGGCATAAAGCATACCGCGACCGCTGTTCAGATCGCCCACATCGCCGTTGCGCAGGGTGAATAGAAACAGGCCCAGCTCATCGTAGCGCCCCTGCCCATAATCGGTGATGTCCCAACCCAGCCCGCGCTCGCGAATGCCTGCAGCTTTTTCGCTGCGCATCTGTTCCGGGGACCAGTTGGCAAAGGGTGGCAGCACCGCACCGAACGAACGGATGAAGGCTTCGGCCTCGGTCTTGATAACGTTGATGTCGGATCGTTTCATGTCTTTCTCTCAAAGATCAAAGCTCGTGCGCCCAGGGCGGGTTTGCCCCGGCGCGAGATACGGTGACGGCGGCGACCTCGGCCCCCTTGGCAAGGGCCGCGCGCAATTGGTCGGGGGTCAAGGCGCGAAGGGCGGGTTTGCTCAGGTGACCCGCCTGTTCCATCTCAGCCAGAACGCCGGCGTTGAAGGTGTCACCTGCACCGACTGTATCGACCACCTCGACCGGCGGAACCGGGACGGAAATTTCGGACCCATCCGCCAGATAGCCCGACGCGCCATCGCTGCCCCGGGTGACGATGACAACCGCCGGACCAGCCTGAAGCAACAGCGGCACTTTCTCAGCGATGGATTCGGGGCCGGGGACGATCCAGTCCAGATCCTCGTCCGACACCTTCACGATATCCGACCGAGCGATCATCCGGTTCAGCCGGGTGCGATAGCGGGTCTGGTCCTTGATGAAATCGGGCCGGATATTCGGATCGATCATTACGGCTCGATCCGCGCCGTGCTGGTCCAAAAGCGCGGCATAGGCATCCGCGCAGGGTTCACAGGCCAGGCTGATCCCACCGAAATACAGCGCCGACACGGCGGGCAACTGGTCGGGCATGTCCTCGGGCGTCAACATCCGACCGGCCGAGTTTTCATCCACAAAGCTGTAGGTCGCGTGCCCGTCCTTCAACTGCACAAAGGCCAGTGTGGTCGGTCGATCCGAGCGGATCACATGGCTGCCGTCCACATGGCTGGCCTTCAGGGCATCGGCCAATTGCTCCCCGAACATATCCGAAGACAGCCCCGTCAGCAGCCCGGCCGGAGCCCCCAACCGCCCCAGCGCAATCGCCGTATTAAAAATGGCGCCGCCGGAATGGGGCACAAACCCTTCACCGCCCGAAACGGTCGGGGTGGGGATCATGTCGATCAGGGCTTCACCGCAGCACAGGATCATGCCGTGGTCCTTTCTGTTTCTTGAGTTCAGGTGCGTATTCTACCGCGCGAGCGCACTTTTGCAGAAATTGTTAGCGCCAACAATGCCAAATTCGTCCTGTTCTGAGACATAGAGGTTGAACGACCGACGCAAATCGCTGAACCGCCCGCCCGCGTTGAATGCATCGCGGAACGCGTCCTTGAACAGCCAGCGGTTCTTTTCGGCGACGCCACCGACAAGAAACACACCGCCCGAAGGTATAAGCACGACGGCCAGATCGCCCATCACCGCACCCAGATGGGTGGTGAACATATGAGCCGCTTTCACCGCAAGCGGGTCGGTTTGTGCGCGGGCGTCCTCCAGAATGTCTCGGGCGCTGCGCACTGGTGTATCGGCCTGACCGGCGACCATACCGGCGGCTTGGTAAAGGATCGGCAGGCCAGTACCGCTGAGGAACATTTCAGCCTCAAGCACCAAGGTATCGTCAAAAAAGCAATCTGGCGCGATGTGGCGGGCGGCGCGGAAAACCTCGACCTCATCGACATGGCGGGGCGACAGGCCGATATGGCCTCCTTCGCCCGATGCGGTGTGGTAGCGACCTTCGGAATAGAGCAGGGAGCCAACGCCAAGCCCGGTGCCCGGTCCTACGACCAGCCTTGTTCCGCGGGGCGGTGTCGCTGAACCCTGCAGAACCTCGACGTCATCGCAAGTAATCTCGGCAACGGACCAAGCGGCAGCGGTGAAGTCATTTATTACAAAGGTGTGCTGTGCGCCAGTTGCCTTGCCAATATCACCCTCGGACAGATCGAGATTGGCGTTTGTCAGCCGGATCGTTCCGTCCTTCACCGGCCCGGCCCCGGCGGCCACCACGGCGCGTGGATCGGTTCCGATCTCATCACGCAGGTTGTGAAACGCCTCAAGCAACTCGGGCAGGGTGCCCGTCGGATATTTACGCAGATCGGTCAGCTTGCCATTCGAGATCACGCCCAACCGCGTATTGGTGCCGCCAATATCGGCGACCAGATTCCAATGTTCGTGCATGGCGCCGGCGGGCTGCGCGAGGGGCAGCGAGACCGAGCTTCCTGCTAACAAGGTTTCCAGAGCGGGCAGGTTATCTTTCCCAGATGTTCGGATGAAGTAGCCTTTCACTGGCGTGCCGAGTTCCAGAGTTTTTTGCACGACTTCCAGGTTCTGATTGAGGCCGTTGTCATCCTGCGGGGGTTCAGAGTCATTTTCGCCTTTTTCCATGAGATAAATGGGCAGGTCTTTCGTATAGGCCTGCTGGATGGAGGTCAGGGCCTTGGGATTTATCGGCTTGTGTGTGTCGAAACGTAGGCCGCACCAATCAATCGGCGTGCCAATGGCGTCGAAATCGTCCCGCCATGCTGTCGGCAGGATAGGTTCAAGAGTCTCCAGCAAAACGTCAGGGTAGGTGTTGTTGAATACGCCACCCAGAGCGCACTGGCTTAAGATATCACCAAACTCATCAGCAATGTCGGGGCTGGAAGCAGCGGAGGAGGTAAGGTCTAGATTGAACACCGCGCCCAGATTGGTCATCCCCAAACCACGCATTGCCGCGATTGCGTTTCCATGGGCGAGCAACAGGTGATGCATCATACGTGCTTTGGCCCGGTTCTCGCTTAAAGTTGATGTTTGAGGTTCGCCAAGCACGCTGAAAGATGGGGGCATTTCAATTGGCGCAACACTATAAATGCGGTCTCCGATGCGGCTCATGACAATCTCGGTGAAGTCGGCAAACCAATCAGCACAATCGCGGTTCCGCCATCCGCCCAGATCTGCCAGTGCCTCAGGAAGGGAGTTGTCATAAAGCGTCGCACAAGGTCGAAGCTTGCGCTCTAACAAGGCATCGGCCAGACGATCGTAATAGTCCAACCCTGTCTGGCTTACCACGCCACGACTATCGGGCATGACATGCGCCCAATTGACCGAAAAGCGATAGCTGTCAAATCCAGATTCGCGAACCAGATTCAGTTCCCGCGGATTAAAGCCACCGTGTCCACAGGCCTGATTGCCATTCGCGCCCGGTAACACGTCGCCCAGAGTAGAGCCTTCGTGCTGCCCACCAAGGACGGTACTGCCAAAGAGGAAATCTTTGGGGAAATCTGTGCGTTTAATTTGCATGATCTGTTCCTGTTTTGGCCGGGCACGTTTGCGCTGCCAACTATCAACTTGGCCTGCGGCATTCCAGTTTCATGGCCCCCTTCGGCACATTACCACCTTGAATTGGCATTTTGGCACAACTCCATAAGGGGCGATGATATGGGAAGATGATAGCGCTAACAACTAAAAAAGGACTGCTTTCTGGATGGAGCAAGTCAACGCAACTCGAATTGCAGGGAGCCTCGACGAGGATGCGCGTCGAAACCCTATGCTTGACAAGTGGCGTATTGCTGTTTCAACCTAATTGAAACGTTTCAATATAGTTTGGCCGGAGATATGCGGATTGCAGCGCAGTTATATACGGTGCGGCAGATTGGGGGGCTAGCCTCTCAACTGGATCTCGTTAGCGCCTGCGGTTTTAAGGATATTGAGACGATTGGTTTTCACGATCTGACCCCTCAGGACATGGTGCGCCGGGTGGAACGATCAGGGCTGAACGTGCGTTCAGCACATTTCGACTGGGAGGAGTTTGAGACTCGCTTTGACGAAATTCTCGATCTGCTAAGGTTGTTAAGATGCCGGGTGGCCGTCATGCCGTGGCTGACGCCCGAGGCGAGGCCCGACACGTCCGAGGGATGGATGGACGTGTCGGGCCAGTTGGCAGACTGGGGTGCCCGGCTGGCAGAACATGACATTCACCTTGCCTACCACAATCATGATTATGACCTTACCGGACTTTGTGACGAAACGCCGTTGGACCTGATCCTGGCGCAGGAAAACCTGTACTGGCAACCCGATATCGGGTGGTTGGCAGTGTCTCAACAGGATCCGACACGGCTTTTGCAGCGCTATGCCGACCGGATCGTTTCGGTTCATGCCAAGGATGCTGAACCCTCGGCAGGCCAAGGCGATGAGCGCTGGCGCAACCTGGGGCAGGGCGTGGTGGATTGGCCCCGCGTACTGCACATTTTGGAATCAAGTCCATGCACTGATCTCTTTGTCGAACATGATGCAACGACGAAACATGCCGAAACTCTTCAGACTGGGCGCAGACTTCTTGAACGCCATCTCTCGGCAGAGGTCGGATAGTGGCGCGCGCGACGATCAAGTCGATTGCCAAAGAGACCGGCTATTCCGTCGGCACCGTCTCAAATGCGCTGCGCGGGGCAGCATCTGTCAAGTCAGAGACACGCCAACAGATTCAGGCCGTTGCGGCCCGATTAGGCTATCGCGTCAACATGGATGGGTTGAAGCTGCGTACCAACAAGTCCTATCGCATCGCAGTTTTGGTCAGCGTGTCGCCGGACGCGGCGGAGGAATGGGAAGGGGTTGAGTTCACCCGTATTCTGGCAGGAATTTCAGCGGCCTTGCAGGGGTCACGCTATGAAATGAGTGTGTTCAATGTGACCGATATCCCGGATGCCATGACGACATTGGCACGGATCGTTCAGGATGGGCTGGCGGATGGCGTCATTTTCTCGGGCACCCTCCATGATGACCCCCGCATTGCTTTTCTGCAGCAACATGCCTTCCCGTTTGTCACCATGGGGATGAGTGATAGCAAAATGCAGCACGCCTATGTTGATTTCGACAGTCAGGCGGCAGCGTTCGACGCCACCGCGCGGTTAGTGCGTCTGGGGCACCTTCGTATTGCCTTGGTGAACCCTCCGGCTGAGTTGATCTACGCCACACAGCGCCAAACCGGATACGAACAGGCCCTAACTGATGGTGGAATTCCGATCGACCCGGCCCTGATCTTTAATGGATCTACTACGGCCCGCACAGGGCAGAATAGCTTTGACGCGCTGATGCGGCTGCCGGATCGCCCGACGGCCTGTATCTGCGCTAACGAGGCCATGACGCTAGGTGTGCTATCGGCCGCTCATGCCGCCGGGGTTCGGATTGGCCGAGACCTGGTGGTGATTTCGACCGATGATCTGCAACTCAGCCGCTATTTCGTGCCGTCGACCAGCACCTATTATGTGCCAATTGAAGAAACCAGCCGATTGCTGGGTGAATACATGTTGAAAGCTTTGGACGGGGCCAACCCGTCCGAGACCCAGAAAAAGATCAGGGCCACATTCATCGAGCGCCAACCTGACACCCCTGCGCTGCACGCGGCGCCCACTAAATAGACCAACAGAAGGAGTAATGAAGATGTTCAAGAATCTACTGGCCGCAGCCGCTCTGACTGCGATGGCCGCCCCTGCGGCTTTTGCCGCCGATCTGGAAGGGCGCGTTCTGAAAATTGGAACCGACGCCACCTATCCGCCGATGGAGACAGTCGATGAGACGACTGGTGAGATCGTGGGCTTTGACGTGGATGTGATGAACGCGATTTGCGAAAAGGTGAATTGTGTTCCGAATTTCGTCAACACGGCATGGGACGGCATCTTTGCCGCGCTCCAGCAGGGAGAGTTCGATCTGGTAATCTCGGGCGTGTCAATCACACCGGAACGCGAAGAAACGATGGACTTCTCCGAGCCCTACATCGTGGTGAGCCAAGCCATTATTTTGCAAGTTGATAACGCCGACCTGACGCTGGACGACTTCAAGGCTGGTGGCCTGAAACTGGCCGCACAGACCGGCACCACCAATGCGCAACTGGCCGAGGAACTGGTCGGGCGTGAGAATGTCAGCCTTTATGACAACTTTTCAGCCGCGATTCTGGCACTACAGAACGCCGACGTGCAGGGCGTGATTATAGACGGCACTTCGGCTTCTGCGTACGAGCAGGAGTTCGCGGGTGAACTAACGGTCGGCATCACCGGCTTGCAATCCGACCCGCTGGGCATCGTTTTCCAGGAGGGCGACGCTACGGTCGACGCGATCAACGCAGGGCTTGAGGCGATCAAGGCCGACGGCACTCTGGACACGTTGATCGGCAAGTACTGGGGAACCGAGTAACCCGGTTCGGCCCGTAACGGCCCGGCGCCAATAGCGACCGGGCCGCATATCTGCAGAGAGGTCCCATGTCGCGCCTAAGCTCGATCCGCCCGAGCAACCTTGTGTTGCTCGCCGCTGCTCCGTTCATCATCTACTTGTTTGCCACTTCGTCGAAATACCTGCGGTCACTGATTGCGATCTTAGGGATCGGCAATAACGCAGGGCCGATTTTTGTTGGGTTTCTGATCATTATCGCGGTGGCAATTCTGGGGTATCTCTGTGCTCGATACGCGCGCTTTCACGACGCCGCGCCGGGCTGGCTGCGGGTTACGGCGCTAGTGGCATTGCCATCAGCGTTGGTGTTGGCGGTTTTGGGGCTCGCGGCGCCGCAGGTACTGATGCCCTTTGCCGAGTCTGTCTTCTTTCACGCCCTCAGCGAAAACACATCGACTCTGATCGACAGATCCTCGCAAACGTGGGTGCTGTTCCCCGAGGTGGTCGATAAGGTTCAGACCGGGCTGCAAATCGTGCTGGTAATTTACGCTCTTGTTGTTGCCGCGATCCTGATGTCCTCTCGTCTACCAAACGGGTTGCGGGCCTATGTGCGTCTGGGGTTTGAAATCCTGACAGGCGCGGTTCTGTTCTACCTGATGTTCATGGCGCATTGGCAATTCGCCACCGGGGTGGCGATCACGTTCCGGGCGGCTATCTTCGCCTATATCTTCGCAGCCATTCTGGGCCTGATCTGGGTCGGGCTTCAATCGTTCAAACCCAAGGCCCGCACGACTGTCACCTATGGCTGCATCAGTCTGGCCTTGCTGGCCATCTCGGCGTTTTTCTTCATACAGCCACAGGTCAAATATGAACTCATCGGTACGCTGGACGCCCGCATCGCCATCGTACGCGGCACTCCGCAAGCGCAGGCAGACATGATCCGCTTTGGCGAGTTTCAGGAAGGTGAAAGCCCGCAATATCGTATCCGCAGCGCCCCGGATGCGGCCAGCGCGCTGGAGCAGATCGAAACCGTGGACAGTGTCTCGGGTGCATTTGTTCCGGTTGGCACCAATACTAAAGGGTATCCGGTGATCTGGAAGACACAGTTCCTGCCGGACAAATACCGCAACCCAGCGCTGGCATTTGCCGTCTTTGGCTTTCTGCTGCTGACGCTGACCGTAGGAGGTGCCCAGCACAAGCTGCACCCGCTGGCCGTGGGGGCCGAGTTCTTTGTCGACACGATCCGCGGCATTCCGATGCTGGTGATCATCCTCTATATCGGTCTGCCTCTGGCGGGAGCGGTCAAGGACGCCACCGGTGGCGGCATCGACATGACCAATATGACGCGCGGGATCATCGCGATTTCGGTCGGCTATTCCGCTTATATGGCTGAGATTTTCCGATCCGGCATCGAGGCCATCCCTCGTGGACAGATCGAAGCGGGCGGCTCGCTCGGCCTGTCCCGCTGGCAAACCGCGCGGTTGATCATCCTGCCGCAGGCGTTGCGGATCGTGACGCCGCCCTTGGGCAATGAATTCATTGCGATGATCAAGGATACTTCTCTGCTGTCGATCCTGTCGGTCCGCGATATGACCCAGCGGATGCGCGAGTTTCAGGCCGCCAGCTTCCTGCCCTTCGCGCCCTTTAATACTGCGGCCATCCTTTACGTCGTGATCACGCTGGGCTGCGCAAGCTTCCTGAAATGGATCGAACGCCGCACGGCAAGGGAAAACCGATGAGCAAGCTTGAACTGGGGGTTTGCTACTATCCCGAACAATGGGATCAGTCGCTTTGGCGCGAGGATGCACGTCGGATGGTCGAGATGGGCCTCGACTGGGTGCGCATTGCAGAATTCACCTGGGGTCTGATTGAACCTGAGCGGGGGCGGTTCGACTGGGGCTGGTTGGACGAGGTGATAGACATTCTGGGTGATGCGGGCCTGCGCGTGATGATGTCCACGCCGACGGCCGCGCCGCCGAAATGGCTGATCGATGAGTGCCCGGAAATCCTGCCGGTTGGTCCGGATGGGCGCGTCAGGGGGTTCGGGTCCCGCAGGCATTATTGTTTTTCCAGCGACGTTTATCTGGCCGAGGCGCGCCGGATCGCAACCGAATACGCCCGCCGTTATGGAGAAAACCGTCATGTCCACGCCTGGCAGATCGACAATGAGTATAACGACCATGACACGGTGCTCAGCTACTCGGATGCGGCGCGCGACGGGTTCCGCCGCTGGTTGGAGCAGCGTTACGGCACCATCGACAATCTGAACCGGACATGGGGCACCGTGTTCTGGGCATCCGGCTATACAAGCTTTGACCAGATCGAGCTGCCCAATGGGCTGGTGGCCAGTCCCAACCCGACCCATGCGCTGGATTTCGCGCGCTATTCTTCGGACCGGGTGCGGTTGTTCAACCGGGCGCAGGTGGACATCCTTCGGCAATTTTCTCCGGGCCGGGATATCACTCATAACTTCATGGCGGGCAGTTTCGAATTCGATCACCACGCCGTCGCGGCCGATCTGGATATCGTCGGCTTCGACAGCTATCCGTTGGGCAACCTGCTGGGCTCGACCCTATCCAATGAGGACAAGCACCGATACCTGCGCACAGGTGCGCCGGACTATCAGGGGTTTCACTGCGATCTCTACCGGTCTCAGGGCAAGGGGCGCATGTGGGTGCTGGAACAGCAGCCCGGCCCCGTGGACTGGGCGGAAAAGAACCCATCCCCCGCAGATGGCATGGTACGGCTATGGACGTGGGCGGCCTATGCCCACGGCGCGCGGGCGGTGATGTTTTTCCGCTGGCGTCAGGCCAAGTTCGCGCAAGAGCAGTTTCACACCGCCCTGTTGCGCTCTGACGGTAGCCCGGATCAGGCCGCGCTGGAATTGGCGCAGGTGGTTCAGGAGCGAGCCGTATTGCCTCCGGCAAAACGCCAACTGGCATCGGTGGCCATTCTGCTGGATTACGCGTCCATCTGGGCCGCGGATATCCTTCCCCACGATGACGCGTTCCCGAATACTCAGCTTTTCCGAGAATGGTATGCGGGGCTGCGGTCTCTGGGTGTCGATCTGGATTTTGTCGGGCCAGAGGATGACCTGACCGGCTATGCAATGATCGTTTTGCCGCAAAACATGATCGTCTCTAAAGATCTGGCGAAACGGCTGCGGGACAGTCAGGCAAAGCTGCTGATCGGTGCCCGCGCGGGTAGTAAGACCGCCGACATGCACACACCGCAAAACCTCGCCCCGGGAGGGTTGGCCGATTTGGTGGGTGTCCGGGTTCGGAGAGTCGAATCATTGCCCGATCTGGCGCGGGAATCGGTGCGTCTGCAGGACGGCACACAGCACGAATTCACCGGATGGCGCGAAATCATCGAGACTGAACATTCTATAGCAGCCTGTTTTTCAAGCGCTTACCGGGATGGCAGCCCGGCGATTGTGCAGTCGGATCGGGCGATGTACCTGGCGATGATCCCGCGCGGGTCGCTGTTGCAGACTATTCTGACCGAGGCGCTGAACTGGGCGGGAATCCCAGTAACGGAAAACAACAGGGATGTGCGCCTCACGCGCCGGGGCGCTTTGGTCTTTGCCTTCAATTTCGGCGCAACGCCGCAGATATTGTCCGACCCCGAGGATCGCCAATATCTTGTTGGTACTTCTGAAATCCCGCCCTATGGTGTCTCAGTCTGGATAGAGCCGTGACGCGATCCCGGTTCTGACAGATTCGATCGCAAACTGGACCTATGAAAACTGGAAACTGTCACTTTTGGACTGACAGCACTGCCGCAAAGGTCTAGCCTGCACTAACAAAACAAAAAGACTACAAAGTCCAACAACGGGAGAAACGAAAATGGCTGAACGGAAAACGCTTTCCAGACGCTCTGTCCTGAAAGGCGCAGGAGCTGCTGCGCTGGCGGCACCGCTTTACAGCAAAAGCGCGCTGGCGTCCTCGGGTGAGATCAACATTCTGATGTGGTCGGATTACCTGCCGCCCAGCTTCATTCAGGAGTTCGAGACCCTGACCGGGATCAAGGTAAACTACACCGGTATCGGGTCGAACGAAGAAATCATCAACAAGATGAAGGCCACCAAGGGTCAGGGTTTTGACATCGTGTCGCCGACCAACAACCGATCGTTGCAGTGGGAGCCGCTGGAACTGTTGCAGCCCTTCGACATGAGTAAGGTGCCGATCGATCTGGTGAACCCGGCGATGGCCGCGATTGGTACGGATGCGTGGAACTTCGGTGACAGCGGCGTACACTGGCTGCCGCATATCTGGGGTACTGAAGGCATCGCCTATCGCACCGACCTTTGGCTGCCCGAAGGCGATGCGCCCTCTTATGGCGACGTCTGGTCCGAGGAAAACGCCGGTAAGACCATGGGCCGCGCGCATTCGATGATGCTGGGCGCAGGCCTTTATATGGAACGCGCTGGTGAGATGGAGCCGGGCTCGGTCTGGGCCGCGTATGGCGATGAAGAGACCATGCGCAAGGTCTGGGGTCAGATCACCGACTGGTGCATCGAGCGCAAGAACCGGATCAAGCTGATCTGGAATGACGCCGATACGCAGAAAAATGGCCTTCTGAACGAAGGTGTTGTGGTCGGTCAGACATGGGACGGTCCGCCGCTGGCGCTCAAATCGGCAGGTGAGCCGGTGCACTATCAGGCGCCGGTCGAAGGTGCGATGGCCTGGGTTGATGGTATGGCAATGCCAACGGGCGCGGCCAATATCGATCAGGTCTATGCCTTCATCGACTTTGCCTTCCAGGCGAAACCGGCCGGTGTTGCGATTGACAGCCATGGCTACAACTCGCCTGTTCTGGGTGCCGACCAGTATTCGGGCGACACCTACAAAAAGAACTTTGCCGAGGCCTATCCGGGTGACTCGCTGGCGAACCTCAACCCGTGGCCGGCCGAAGCCCCGTGGTATGCGGAAACCCGCACCGAGTTCGTCAACAAGTTCAAAAGCGCCTGATTGCTTTGAAAATCTGCCCTCCGCCACAACGCGGAGGGCCATCAACCCGTGCGTCGTTTCGGCGTGACGGAAGCTTTTTGGTGCGGTCAGCAACCGCACCTGACGGAGATACCAAAAATGAGTGCAGGGGTCGGTGTAGATCTTGAAAACCTGTGGATCCGTTTCGGTGACTTTGTCGCCGTGCGGGACGCCAATGTGAACATCAACGGGGGCGATTTCTTTTCGTTTCTGGGCCCTTCGGGCTGCGGCAAGACGACGATCCTGCGTGCGGTCTCGGGCTTTCTGGACCCAAGTGAGGGCCGGGTTCTGATCGGTGGCAACGATATGCAGGGCATCGGCCCGAACAAGCGTCCGACGGCCCTGATTTTTCAGAACCTGGCGTTGTTTCCACTGATGAAAGTGTGGGAAAACATCACGTTTTCCATGGAGATCAAAGGCGCAAGCGCCAAGGAACGCCGCAAGCGTGCCGACGAATTGCTGGACATGATTGCTCTGCCGGGGCAGGGCGACAAGCTACCCAGCGAATTGTCCGGTGGTCAACGTCAGCGGGTTGCGATTGCCCGCGCCCTGTGCGCCGAGCCGGATGTGCTGTTGCTGGATGAACCACTGTCCGCACTGGACCTTAAGTTGCGTCAACACATGCGGACCGAGTTGCGGGAAATTCAGCAGCGTGTCGGCATCACCTTCATCTACATCACCCACGATCAGGGCGAAGCGCTGACCATGTCGGACAACATCGCGGTCATGCGGGCCGGGGTGATTGACCAGATTGCCGATGGCAAGACAATCTATAACGATCCCAACACCGCCTTTGCGGCCTCATTCGTGGGTGAAAACAACGTGTTCCGCGGCAAGATCAAGCAGGTCATGGGGGCCGAGGCACTGATCGAGACCAACCGCTCGGGCGATCTGGTCGCGCGGATCTCATCCGCCAATCAGGGCAAGATGAAAGAGGGCGACGACGCGATGATGTTCATCCGCCCCGAGGCCTTTGCCATCGCACCCGATGGTGCCACCGGCGATCACTTTGTCACCGCGCGGGTGAACCACGAAGAATTCGAAGGCAATGTCTTCAACATCTTCACCGAAGGCGAGGGCGGCAAAGAGATCAAAGTGTCGATCCCTAACCACGGTCAATCCTTTCAGGATCACACCGGGCAGAACATCACGCTGGAATATGAAACCCAGAACGCGGTTCTGGTTCCAGCGGGTGAGCTGGCCGCAGAATAGGGGGAAGATCACATGCCCCGCTTTCTGAAAGAGTTTTTCAATCGCAATGGCACCGGCATGGGGTTGGCGATATTGGGTCTGGTCCTGTTCTGGACCATCGGTCTGATTATTCTGCCACAGCTGTCGATGCTCGATTTCTCATTCCGTCCCAACCTGCCACCGCCTGAGATTGGCGGGCCAAAGGACGTCTATACGCTAGAGAACTACAAATACCTGATCTACGGCCCCGAGGGCGGCAGTCAGGACTATAACGCGGTCGATCTGCGCGTGTTTTTCCGCACGCTGCTTGCGGCGGTCTGTGTGACGATCTTCAACCTGATCATCTGCTATCCGATTGCCTACTATCTGGGTCAGTCCAAGGGCAGCCATATCCGCATCTTTGCGATCATGTTGATCATCCCTTACTGGATCAATGAAATCCTGCGGGCCTTTGCGCTGCGGATTATCTTTGGCGAGACCGGTGTGCTGAACACCCTGTTCATGGGTCTGGGCATCTGGGACACGCCGTTTGACTTCATCCGCAACGACATCGCGCTCTATGCGGGTTTGGGCTATGCCTACATCCTGCTGATGATCTTCCCGATCTACAACGTGATCGAAAGTTTGGACGGCAATCAAATCGAGGCAGCGCGTGATCTGGGAGCGCCCTGGTGGCGGATTCACTGGCGGGTGGTCATTCCCTACGCCAAGCCAGGGATCAGCTCGGGCTGTACCATGGTCTTCATGCTGTCCGCAGGCGCACTTGCCGCACCGCAGATTCTAGGCGGGCCGTCCAGCTTGTGGTTCACGCAGCTGATCTATCAGCAGTTCAACGACAACAATGACTGGCCGCAGGGGGCTGCATACGCCATCGTGCTGCTGGTGACCTGTATCCTGTTTGTGCTGGCGATGATGCGTCTGTTCAAGGTGAACATGGGGGATATCGGGAAATGAACAATTCCTTCCTCCGCCTAAGCATCTGGGTCTATCTGGTCATCTTCTTCCTGTACTTGCTGGGCCCGCTGGTGATCATGTCGGTCACGGCCTTCAACTCTTCGGCCTTCCCGAGGATGACGCCGTGGGAATGCTTGACCTTCCAGTGGTTCGGAGAGCTTTTTCAGGATCAGCGTATCCTGAACGGCATTAAGAACTCGCTGATCATCGGGGCCGGGACGGTGGTTCTGTCGGTGGCGATGGGTCTGGCGGGCGCGCTGATGCTGACGCAGATCTGGCCCAAGCTACGCGCGACCTATTACACGGTCATCATCGCGCCAATCCTGATCCCGGGCGTCGTTCTGGGTATCTCGACGCTGGTGTTCTGGGACCGGATCAACCGGATGCTTGGGCTGGGCGCGGACAGTGTATTGTCGAACGGAATTTTCCTTACGGTGATTGGCCAGTCCACCTTCATCGCTAGCTATTGCATGTTGGTGCTGGTGGCGCGGCTGCAGCGCTATGACGTGGCGCTAACCGAAGCCGCACTGGACCTTGGCGCGTCCCACGCGCAGGCGTTCCGTAAAATATTGCTGCCGTTCATGCGCCCAGCGATTGCGTCGGCGGCGGTGCTGGCGTTCCTCGCCTCGTTCGAGAACTACAACACCACCACCTTCACCTTTGGTGAATACCCAACGCTGACCATCGAACTGGCGCAGAAGGTGCGCTACGGCATCACGCCGTCAATCTCGGCACTGGCCTTCATCATCGTTGCATTGACCGTGTTCTTCGCCCTGCTGAACGAGGCCAAGCTGAAACGGCAGGAATTGGTTGCCGCCGCGCGCAAGAATGCCACAGTCGAGGAACTGGCGGGCAAAATCAAACTGCCCAGCTTCTTCTCTGGCAACATGGCTGCGGTTCTTGTTGTTGTGTTCGCCGTGGCCACGATCACCTTGATTGGCACCGCGACGGCCTACAACCCGGCGCAGTGCATTGCCGACGTGCGAGAGCAGAAGCAACTGGAAGCCCAGCAGCGCATCGAAGAGTTGCGCAAGCAGCGTGAAGAGCAGCGCAAGCAGCGTGAGGAAGAACGCAAACAGCGCTTTGAAGGTGTGTTTGAGCCCGGTGACCTACAACCCGGTGCTACGGAAGAGGGGGCGGAGCCGGACTCTGGCACCAATAACTCGGGCTTCGGCAACGTGTTTGATCCGAACGCACTGGGCGGTGACGATGACGAGGGCGCCTCGGATACCGAAACCCAGCCTTCAAACAATGGTGGGTTTGGCGGGGCCTTCGATCCCAACAGCCTGCAAAGCGATCAGTAAGCTTCGCGTTTGACTGAAACCCACGCGCCCGGAGAGCTACCCCTCTTCGGGCGCGTGCTTTTTCAGGATGAGTACATCACATGCACCAATCTCATGCCCGTTCCACGAAACGGAGGAAGAATTGTAGTTGATCAGAAAAACGTGCTGTTCGGTCTCTCGCCGCCGTAGTCCTTCGGGCAGAGGATGCAGGGTCAGTCCAACCTCTTGCGCGGCCATTGAGATCACCCGGTCCCACAGGGTTTCATCCGGGAACCCGGACAGATACCAGAGCCCGTTCTCACCCATTAGTGCGGATGTTCCGTCGGTATAGGTCAGTAGGTCCGGGGCACTACCGGACAAGCGATCAATCCAGTGCTGGGTTGCGCCACCGCCAACAACCTCGCGGCATACGTTTGGAGGCAGGGTTTCGACTAGTTCAACTTCGCAATCCAATCCGGAAAGGCCGGGGCGAGTTTTGGGGATCTGAAAGTCGTGCGTGATAGCGCCGCTGCGGGGGCCAAAGAGTGTCAGCTGGTCCGGGCGCTGTTCTACCATATCGCCCAATGTTGCCAGCCCGGGGGCGAGGATCAGCTTGTACCCGGACTTTAGCGTTTCGAACGTTGAGAGGATATCCACGGACAGCCCGGCCCGACGTAGCGCGCGATAGGCCGAAAAGACCAGCCGGAAATAGTTGAACCCGGCCCCTTGCGGCTGTGTTGCCCAGGCCCAGTCCGAGGCGTAGTCGAACAGAATGGCCACGTCTGCCTGTGTTTGTGTGACTGCGCCCAGTTCCGCCAGATCACCGGCGGTCTGATGAGCCTCGGCCAAAGCTGGGGCAGCGGCGTTGTTTGGGGTCAACAAGCCCGCATGCATCTGCTCCTGTCCGAACGGGGCCTGCCGCCAGCGGAAGTAACTGACCACCTCGGCGCCATGTGCCACGGCCTCAAGCGACCAAAGACGCACCATGCCGGGCAGGGGGGCGGGATTGTACGGGGCCCAGTTTACCGGTCCGGGTTGCTGCTCCATCACCCACCAGCGCCCGCGTCCGACAGCGCGATAGAGGTCGTGATGGAAGGCCTGCATGTCTGGGTCGCCCTGCTGCAGGAATGCGGTTTTGTGCGTCTCGTCGGCCTCAAGCCGGTCCGACAGAAAGCCGATCGGGTAGCTGTCCCATGTGGCGATATCCAGATCCTTACCGACCTTGAAGTGGTCGAAATCCAGTATCCGTCCCATATAGTTGTGCAGCAGTGGCGCATCGGTCAGTGGTCGCAGCACATCCACTTGCGCCTTATTGAACACCGCCACCTGATCCGAGCTGAAGCGGCGAAAGGCCAGAACATGGGCCGGGTTGGGCTCGGTCACCGTCAGGTTGGGCAGATCGATCTGATCAAAACTGTCGTATTCCATCGACCAGAAAACATTGCCCCATGCGGCATTCAGCGCGTCGATGGACCCATACTGATCCGCCAGCCACTGCCGAAACGCCTGCAAGGCTACTTGGCTGTAGCTCACCGTGGTCTCGTGGCAGCCATATTCGTTGTCGATTTGCCACGCCGCGATATGCGGGTTGCGTCCGTAACGCTCGCCCATGATCCGGGCAATTCGCTCACACTCGGAGATATAGCCCATATGGCTAAAGCAATAATGCCTGCGCGATCCGAATTTGCGCGGCTGCTCCTGAGCATCCACGGCCAGCATGTCAGGGTGTTTTTTCAACATCCAACGCGGTGGCGTTGCCGTCGGCGTACCCAACACCACCTTCAGCCCCGCGGCCCCTAACACCTCAATTGCGCGATCCAGCCATTCGAACTGCAGATCGCCGGGGCTTGGCTCCATCCGGCTCCAGGCAAACTCACCGATCCGCACCCATGTCAGGCCGGTTTCGACCATGCGGGCGGCGTCCTCGGCCCACATCTCTTCGGACCAATGTTCGGGATAGTAGCAAACGCCAAGTTCGGGCTTCATAGAAGGACTCTGTGTTCGGTCTGTCCCTTGCCTGCGCCAGGGGCGGCAAAGGTCATGCCATTGGTTGGGAGTTTGGCCAAGGTCCCTGCATCCAGCCCCTCGCGGGCAGTGGTGCAGAACAAGGTCTTCAGGTCGTCGCCGCCAAAGGCAGGACATGAAGTATGAGCAGCCTCAAACTCGACCGCCGTCAGGAACTGGCCCGCAGGGGTATACGCCGCCACACGGCTCGTACCCCACTGAGCGATCCAGATGTTGCCGTCGACATCAACCACGGCACCGTCGGGGTTCAGTCCCTCGTCGCGCAGGTCAAGGAACACCGCGCTTTCACCCTCAGGCCAGCCGGTTTCAGAGTTCAAAGGCCAGCGCATGACCTGTTTCGTGACCGTATCTGCGTAATAAGCGCAGGACCGATCCGGAGCGAAACAGATCGCATTTGAGATCGTGACGTTTGCCACCAGTTGCCGCAATTCGCCCTGACGGTAGCGATAGATCGCGCCTGCGCCAGGTTCGGCGCCTTTGCCCATGGTTCCGATCCAGAACCCGCCCCAAGGATCCGCGCGGCCGTCGTTCGAACGTGTGACTGGATTGTCCGCCTCTAGCGCGGCTATCAGCTCTTTCTGTCCGGTCTTCAGGTTGAACTGCCAAAGTCCCGTTTCTGAGGCGATCAACAGCGTTTCCCTGTCGACCCAACCCGCGGCCGAGACATGTTCGTCGAATTGCCAGCTGTGCTGTTCACCGTTTTCCCGCGTCATCAGGCGTTTGCCGACGATATCGAACCAGAAAAGCTGTTGCCGCTCGGGATGCCAAAGCGGTCCTTCGCCCAGCTCACAGGCGCGGTCGTCGTAGATGGTGCTCATCCGGCGGCCTCATCATAGGCGACCACGATCCGCGCGGCGAGGTCTGCGACCTCAGAGATGGCCATGCCGGGCTTGAACAGGGCCGATCCGATGCCAAACCCGTCGGCGCCCGCCTTGATCCATTGGTTGAAATTCTCAGGCCCCGCGCCGCCAACGGCATAAACCAGCGTGCCCTTGGGCAGTACCGCGCGCAGGGCGGACAGCCCCGCCGGACCGGCCAGCGCGCCGGGGAAGAGTTTCAGGCCAGAGGCGCCGGCCTTGAGGGCCGCAAATGCCTCGGTCGGGGTGAATATGCCCGGCCAGCTTTCCAGACCCAGTTGATGGGTGCGCGATATGACGTCAGGGTCGCAGTTCGGCGATACGATTAGCCTGCCACCTACCTTGGCCACCGCATCCACCTGATCCGTGGTCAGGACGGTGCCTGCACCAATCAGGGCGCGGTCGCCGAACTTATCGACCATAATTCCGATCGATTCCAGCGGGTTGGGAGAATTCAGCGGGACTTCTATCTTATCGATCCCGGCGTCGATCAGGGCCTGTCCGCTGGCGGCGGCATCTGATGGGTGCAGACCGCGCAGAATGGCGATGATGGGACGGCTCATGCGGTTTGCCTCGTCAGGTTACGGGCCTGCAGAAGGCCAGCCAGTGTGCAATGCGTGCTGTTTGCGGTTTCCACAAACGCGCCTTGTTGTTGCAGGGCCTTGGCGTAGACGTCGGACAAACCCTCGGCCCCGATGATCGCCAGTTGCTGGCCCAGCCAATAGGGCCGGGTCGCGGCCAGTTCCGCGCCGATCAGAAAGCCTGATAGCTGCGCCCGTGTGGTATCGCCATCCTGTCCTTGCAACAGATCAGCAGCACGCAGGCCAAACAACCGCGCGGCCAGTTGTTCGGGCTTGGACAGAGTATCTGCCACGGCGTCGGCAAAGGCACTGTCTTCCCATCCCTGTCCGACCGAGTGTTTCAGCACCGATTGGCCCGCCAGCAGGTCGAACATCTCTCCGGTCATGAAGGTGCGGAAGCTGACGACTTCTCCGGCGCTGACCTGCACCCATTTGGTATGGGTGCCGGGCAGACAGATTACTCCGTCCCAGTTCGGATGCGAGGCCAGAAACCCGGTGATCTGGGTTTCTTCACCGCGCATGACATCGGGTGGTGTGGCTTGTTTCAGACCGGGCACAACGAAGGCGCGAATGCGGGGGTCGGTGCCGGAAACACGAAACGGGGCAACCGGCGTCGGTTCACAGGGAACGGCGGAATAAGGGGCCTCGACCCAGCCTTGTCGCGCGCCCACCATGCCGCAGGCCATCACATCTGTGGGTCCGCTACTCAACCAGCCTTCGATCAATTCGAACAAGGCGGACTGGAATCCATCTTTACCAACTCGTGCCATGCCTTTGTCCGACTGCGCATGGTCCAGAATACTGTCGTCTTGCATCGCCCAGGCCCGCAAATGAGATGTTCCCCAATCGACCGCAATCCATTCTGCATTCATGGCTCTACCCCGTTACGACAACGCCGCCATCGACGGCCATGCATTGCCCGGTCATCGCCCGGCTGGCGTTTGAGGCCAGGAACAAGGTCGGCGCGATCATGTCCTCGGGCGTCAGGTGTTCTTTCAGGCATTGCCGGTCCATATGCGCGGCCAGATCCTCGGGCGTGGCCCACATATCCAGCTGTTTTTGCGTCAGAACCCAACCGGGGGCCAGCGCATTGACGCGAATGTTCTGCGGCCCCAACTCGCGCGCCAAGGACCGCGTCATCCCGGTGATCCCGGCATTTGACGTCGTGTAGATTGGATAGCCTGCATTGCCCATCATGTAGCTGATCGAGCTGAAATTGACGATCGCCCCGCCTTTGTCCTGCATCTGGCGCGCGGCCTCCTGACAGGCGAAGTAATAGGCCTTGAGGTTCACCTCGATCATCCAGTCCCAGAATTCGGTGGTGGTTTCCTCAAGCGAATGGCGTTTGTCATTGGCGGCGTTGTTAACCAGCACATTCAGGAGGCCATGCGCCTCGGCGGCTTTTTGCATGGTGGCGTGCAGCAATTCGGAATCGGTCATGTCGCCCTGCATGAACAGGGGCGCGCGGCCGTGTTTGTCGCGCATTTCCTCGACGAAACCACTGGCGTCGGACCGTCCAATAAAGGCGACATTGGCACCTTGCGCAAGGAACCCATCCGTCAGTGCTGCGCCAACGCCCGAGCCGCCGCCGGTGATATAGACCGAAGCGCCGTTCAGATCGTGGAAGGTTGCTGGTTGATCCATCAGTGGCTCTCTCTGGTCACAAGGCGAGTGTCTTTGCCGACAAGAAAATCAAGGTCCGCGCCCTGATCAGCCTGCAGCACATGGTCGATATAGAGTTTTGCATAACCGCGGGTGTAGTGCGGGTCGTCCGGTTGCCATGCGGCTCGGCGGGCGTCCAGTTCCTTTTCGTCCACCAAAAGCTCCAACTCGCCCTTGCTGGCCGACACGCGGATGCGGTCTCCAGTTTTGACCAGAGCCAACGTGCCGCCCGCTTGCGCCTCGGGGCTGACATGCAGGATGACGGTGCCATAGGCGGTGCCGGACATGCGCGCGTCCGAAATGCGGATCATATCGCGGACGCCGTCTTTCACCAGCTTGGCGGGGATCGGCATATTGCCGACCTCGGGCATCCCTGGATAACCCTTGGGACCACAGCCTTTAAGTACCAGAATGGTCTCGGGTGTCACCGGCAGGTCATCGCGGTCTATATTGGCTTTCAGGTCTTCGATGTTTTCGAAGACGTAAGCTTCGGCCTCGGTTTCCAGCAGAGCGTCCGTGGCCGCCGAGGGCTTCACGATAGCGCCGTTGGGCGCGAGATTTCCACGCAAGACACGCAGTCCCGCAGCGGGTTTCACTGGATCGTTGAATGGGTGGATTACGTCGGTGTTGAAACACTCGGCCCCTTCGTAATGGGCCGAGATATCCTTGTTCAGAACCGTTTTGGCCGGGCGCAGAAAGGTCTTGAGTTCGTTCAGCACCACCGGCACGCCACCTGCATAGCAGAAATCCTCCATCAGGTATTTGCCCGAGGGCATGCAGTTCACCAACAAGGGGATTTCCGACCCGATCTCAAAATCCTTAAGCGTCAGGTCCACGCCCACACGACCAGCAAGTGCCAGCAGGTGAACCACTGCATTGGTCGAGCCTCCTACGGCGGCGTTTGCCAGGATGGCGTTTTCGAACGCTTCCTTGGTCAGAATGTCCGAGGGTTTCAGGTCTTCATCCACCATCTCGACAATCCGCTTGCCGGTCAGATGCGCCAGTGCCATGCGGCGGGCGTCAACGGCGGGCAGGGCGGCGTTGGTGGGCAGGCTCATACCCATTGCTTCGACCAGCGAGGCCATGGTCGAGGCCGTGCCCATGGTCATACAAACACCTGCGCTGCGGGACATGCCGGATTCGGCGTTCATGAAGTCTTGCAGGGTCATCTCTCCGGCCCGCACGGCCTCGGAGAATTTCCAAACATCGGTGCCTGAGCCGATATCCTTGCCGCGGAATTTTCCGTTCAACATCGGGCCGGAACTGACAACGATGGACGGCAGATCGACCGAGGCCGCGCCCATCAGTTGCCCTGGCGTGGTCTTGTCACAGCCGCCCAGCAGAACCACGCCGTCGATGCCATAAGCGCGGATCGATTCCTCGACGTCCATGGCCAGCAGGTTACGGAACAACATGGCGGTAGGTTTCATCTGGGTTTCACCCAGCGACATGACGGGGAATTCGACTGGGAAGCCTCCGGCCTCCCACACGCCGCGTTTTACACCTTCGGCCAGATCGCGCAGGCCCGAGTTGCAGGGGGTAAGCTCTGACCAGGTGTTGCAGATGCCGATGATCGGTCGCCCGTCAAAAGCGTGATCAGGGAAACCCTGATTCTTCATCCAAGACCGATGGATGAAGCCGTCTTTGTCGAGTTTTCCATACCAGTGTTGTGAGCGACGTTTTTTCATTTCTGGCTGTGCTTTTTGTGGCTGGGGTTGGAATTGTGTATTTGAAAAAAGATGAAGATCAGGCGGCTTTGGCAGGCTGGCACCAGTCAGGCAGCCAGTCGGAATGGGCGTTTAGAAGGTCAGTCACCAGATTGCGGATCTGGCGCAGGTCCAGTTCGGCTGCAGTGTGCGGGTCCATCATGGCGGCGTGATAGATGTATTCCGCGTTCTGGTCGACCAGCGCCCGAACGATCAGTTCCTGCACGTTGATCTGCGTCCGCATCAGTGCAATCAATTGCGGCGGAATATCGGTGACGACCGAAGGTTGCACGCCGTTGCTGTCCACCAGGCAAGGCGTTTCCACCGCTGCGCCCAAAGGCAATTGTGGAATCTGTCCGGTGTTTGGCAGATTGCCATAGGCCACATAGGGCGCGTCGGTAACGATGGCATTCATCAGGTCGGCTGCAAATTCGTGGCTACGGGTCACCTCGATATCGCGGCCGTCGGTCAGGGTCTTGGCCTGTTCCTTCCAATTGGCGACCTGTTCCACGCAGCGGGTTGGATACTCGTCCAGCGGGATGGAGAACTGTTTGATCAGGTCCTGCCGCCCGTCCTTGATGAACCACGGGACGTATTCCGCCAGATGCTCGGAGCTTTCAGTGCAGAAATAGCCCAGGTGATCCATAACCTCATAGCGCACTTTGTTGGGGCAGCGTGGCATCAGCAACGGGGCCTTGGGGTACTGGCCGCTGGCATAACCCTGCCGTAGCGCGGGGTAGAGATCGCGACCCTGATGCTCCAGTTTCAGAAAGAAGGCGACGTGGTTGACACCTGCGACCTTGTACCGGAACTCATCCTTGGGCAGGTCGAGATCATGCGCCAACTCTTCGACCGTGTTCTGGACCGAGTGGCACAGGCCCACATGTTTCAGCGCCGGGAACTGCTCGGCCAAAGCCCAGGTGTTGATGGCCATCGGATTGACATATTGCAGTAAGGTCGCGTTGGGACAAAGCTGCATCATGTCGCGCGCCACGTCCCAAAGAACCGGAACAGTGCGCAGGCCTCGCATGATGCCTCCGACCCCCAACGTATCGGCGATGGTCTGACGTAGCCCATATTGTTTGGGGATTTCGAAGTCGGTCACCGTGCAGGGCTCGTACCCGCCGACCTGAAAGGCAGTGATCACGAAATCGGCCCCGTCCAGAGCCGTGCGGCGGTCGGTATGGGTCGAAACAGTTGCGCCGGTTCCGACCGAGCGGATCATGGCTCGGGCCACGGTTTCGCTTTCGGCTAGACGCTCGGGGTCGATATCCATCAAGGCAAAGTGGCTGTCGGCCAACGAGGGGGTCAGCAGGGCATCACCCACGATGTTCTGCATGAAGATCGTTGAGCCCGCTCCGATAAACGTGATTTTGGTCATTTGACAGCTCCGAGGGTCAGGCCCGCGATGAAGTGTTTTTGCATGAGGAAGAACATGGCCACCGGCGGCAAGGCCGCGACGATGGATCCGGCGCTCATCAACTGATAGGCGGCGCGGAACTGGGCGTTGAAACTGGTGATCCCTGCGGTGACCGGCTGGCTTTCGGCGCCTTGTGTCAGGACTACGGCCCAGAAATAATCGTTCCAGATGAAAGTGAAGATCAGCACGCTAAGCGCGGCGATGGCGGGTTTCATCAATGGCAGTACCACGTACCAAAAAATGCGCCATTCGCTGATGCCTTCGACGCGAGCGGCCTCGATCAGTTCAAAGGGCAGCGCGCGGATGAAGTTGCGCATGAACAGCGTGCAAAAGCCGGTCTGAAATGCGATGTGGAACAGGACGAGACCGGTTTTGGTGTTGTAGAGGCCCAGTTGCAGGGTCAAGTCGCGCACCGGCACCATCAGAATCTGGAAGGGTACGAAGTTGCCTGCCACGAACATGAAAAAGATCCAGAGGTTCGACTTGAATTTGTAGATGCCGAGCGCGAAGCCGGTCATGCAGCTAAGCGCAACCGCTCCGATCACTGTGGGTATGGTGATCAGGAATGAATTCAGCAAATATCGCGGCATGTCCGAGTTGAAGAAAACCTGCCCGTAGTTGAACGCGCCCTCAAAACTAGACGGCATGCCCCAATAGTTTGCGTTGGTGAAATCCGCCGCCGGTTTGACCGAGAACAGAGCGACCGCCAGCAAGGGGCCGAGCCATAGGAGCAACGCGAGCGGCAGCATGGCTTGATAGCTGATCTGCGCTGCGCGGGATTGTTTTTCGATAGGTTTGGGAAACATCTCAGTGCCCCCTTTCTTCGCGATACATCGACCACAGGAAGTAGGCAATGAAGCAGAGCATGATCAGGAAAAGGACCACCGCGATGGCAGCGCCATATCCCATGCGGAAGCCGTATTCGGACAGCGCGACCTCAAACATGTAATAAGCCAGCACGCGGGACGAGCCGAAGGGGCCTCCCTGAGTCATGATTGAGATCAGGTCAAAGCTGCGCAATGCGCCGATGATGGTCACGACGAATGCGATGAATGTGGCGGGGCGAAGTTGCGGCAGGATGATGTGCCACAGCATCCGTAGTCCCTTGGCGCCGTCCAGACGTCCGGCTTCGATCTGTTCGGGGTCCACCGCGTTCAGGCCAGTGAGGTAGAGGATCATGCAATAGGCAGTCTGCGGCCAGAGACCAGCAAAGATGATGCCGTAGGTGACGAAGCGTTCGTCACCCAGCACGTTCAGCGGGCCGAGGCCGAACAGACCGAGGAATTCGTTCAGCAGGCCGAAGGTCGGGTCGTAGAACCACGTGAATACGAGGCCGACAACGACCTGAGAAATGACGAATGGAAAGAAAAACAGCGACTTGTACAGACGGATGCCCCAGACCGTTTGATTCAGGAACAGTGCGATGAACAGGCCCGCCGGGATCGCGGCCAGATAGAGGATCAGCCAGATTAGGTTGTTTTTCAGTGAGGTGTAAAACGCATCCCGATCAACCCATTCCCAATATAGGTCCTCGTAGTTTCTGAACCCCACATATTCGGCTGCACCAAGCCCATCCCATTCGTAGAGCGACAGGTTGAAGGATTGGAAAACCGGGATGATCACATAGACCATGAAGAACAACAGGCCGGGGGCGAGAAACAGCCAGGGCGCGATGCGCTGTTGGTTTCTGTGGAACCAGCTTTCCTGATCGGGGGCTTCAACGGCTGACATGCGGACACTCGGGGTTTTAGATCAAAGGAGTAAGACGGGTTATCACCCGCCTTACGCAGGATTAGGTACAGGCCGGGCTTGGGCCCGGCCTGACCGGTTTAGTTCTCGTAGATACGCTGGCGTGCACGTTCCAGTTTGGACAGGATGCGATCCAGATTGTCTGGCTTGACCATGAATTCTTGGAAGCCTTCCATCGAAACTTTGGCCATTTCGGCGGGTGCGTCGCGGTCCCAGAACTGGGCGACACCGCCGGGGCTGTTGGACGAGAGCATCTCAAAGCCCTGTTGCAGGAACTTGTCATCATCCACCTTAGACTGCGCGTTTACCGGCAGCTGACCGAGGTTCGCGCCATTGTTGATCTCGGTCTGTTCGTCTGCCGAGACGACAAAACGCAGGAATTCGCGTGCGGCTTCTTTATTCGAAGCGTTTGTCGGAATGTGGAAAGTATCGGTTGGCGCGTCTTCGGCCAGTTCAACGTCGGGGTTGATGGCGACGAACTGATAAAAGTCCAGTTGATCATCAGTCAGACCAGCCTCACGTAGGGGGGCCACTGCAAAGTTGCCCATCAGGTAAGCCGTGGCATCGCCGTTGACCATGAAGGGCAGGGCCTCTTGCCAGCTGTAGGTTTGGTGGTTGTCGATGAACGCGCCCATGTCGATCAGCTGTTTCCAGTTGGCGAAGGTCTGCTTGACTCGGTCGTCCTCCCAACTGATTTCGCCATTGGCGAGCTGGTTGTGGAAATCAAAGCCATTGGTACGCATGTTCAGATAGTCGAACCAACCACCAGCGGTCCATAGGAACTTGGTGCCGATGGTGTAGCAGGCGCGGCCAGAATCGACGATCTTCTGGCAGTTGGCCAGTTCCTCTTCCCAAGTCGTCGGCTCGGTCAGGCCCAACTCGTCAAAGATGTCTTTGCGGTAATAAACCCCCCATTGGTAATAGGTATAGGGCACGCCCCATTGCTTGCCGTCGATGGTCATCGCGCCTTTGGTCGAAGCGAGGTTGTCGGCAATCTCGGGTTCGGCCCAAAGATCCGAGACGTCTTCGAACAGGCCAGCCTCGACATAAGGTTTCATCCGGTTGGCTGCGTACCAGTTGGCGACGTCCGGCGTATCCGCAGTCAGGAAGTTGCGGATTTGCGTCTTGTAGGCCTCGCGGTCGATCACCGTTGTTTCGATCTCCAACCCTGGGTGTTTGGCCGCGAACCGCTCGATCATCGCTTCCATCGTCGCGCGCGGCGCCGGGTTCGATGTATCGAGAAAGATCCTCAGCTCGCCGGTAAGTTCGGCCGCAACAGGCGCAGCAAGTGCCACACTGGCCGCCAGCGCCGCCGCTGTGCGCTTGAACATGGAATGCATGGTTTCCTCCCTTAGCTTCCATTTGTAGCTTTTGAGTTCCAAATAATGAAACCGTGTTTTACATATTGAAAACTACACATCGACTCGGTTAGTCTTGTCAAGACCCTCGTGAGGATGGCGGTGGGTTAATGGGAGGAGAACAGGCGCCCGTGGCTGGTGACGGAACAATAGGAAAAGCATGTGACGTGTTGGATCAGGTGGCGGCTTTCGCCCGCCCGGTCCGATTCGCGGAATTGCTGGAGAGCAGTGATTTTCCCAAGGCGACGCTGTATCGGTTCCTGCAGACGCTGACCAATCAGGGGATGCTGTCTTATGATCCTGAGCGGCAGACCTATACGCCGGGATTGCGGCTAGTGCGACTAGCCCATGCAGCGTGGACGCAAAGCTCACTGGCGCCGATTGCGCGGCCGTTTTTGGATGCCCTCAGCCGAGAGACCGGGGAAACGGTGCATCTGGCGCAGCTTGATTCCAGCCAAGTGCTGTATGTCGACAAGCGCAACGCCGCCCAACCTATCGAGATGTATTCGCAGGCCGGCAAGGTTGGTCCGGCCTATTGCACCGGTGTCGGCAAGGCGATGATGGCTTTTCTGGATGAGGCGGCGCTGGATCGCGCGGTGTCGCAGCAAAGCTATCACCGGTTTACCGACAAGACGTTGACCTCTGAGGCGGCACTGCGCGCTGACCTAGAATTGATCCGCAGCCGCGGCTATGCCGTCGACGACGAAGAGCATGAGCCCGGCATCATCTGCATTGCCTGCCCCATCCTGACCTCGGGCGGGCGAATGCTGGGGGCGATATCTGTGACCGGATCGACCGAACGAATGAATTTCGAACAATTGGAAACCTGGGTTCCCCGAGTTCGCCGCGTGGCCGAACAGATCGGAGCCGAAGCACAGGCCTGGCGGTTCCCCGAGACCCGTCCAAGCGCTGAAACAGACAGGATGCAAGCGACATGACGGGTGTGACTCTGAATCAGGCGATCAAGCGATATGGCGAGACGCAGGTAATTCACGGTATTGATCTGGAAATCGAGGACGGGGAGTTTTGCGTCTTCGTTGGCCCCTCGGGCTGCGGCAAATCTACTCTGCTGCGGATGATCGCTGGGCTTGAGGAAACCACCGAAGGACAGATCCAAATCGGTGCACGCGACGTGACCCATGTGGACCCTGCCAAGCGCGGCGTCGCGATGGTGTTCCAGACCTATGCGCTGTACCCGCATATGACTGTGGCCGAGAATATGGGTTTTGGCCTGCGCATGAACGGCGTGGCCAAATCTGAGATCGACCAGAAGGTACAGCAGGCGTCGAATATCCTGAAGCTGGACCAATATCTCAAGCGTAAGCCCAAGGCCTTGTCAGGTGGTCAGCGTCAGCGTGTAGCCATCGGGCGGGCCATCGTGCGCGGCCCCGAGGTGTTTCTGTTCGACGAACCTCTGTCCAACCTCGACGCTGAGTTGCGCGTCGAGATGCGGGTCGAGATTGCGCGGCTGCACAATGAAATCGGCGCGACAATGATCTATGTGACCCATGATCAGGTTGAGGCGATGACCATGGCCGACAAGATCGTGGTGCTGCGGGATGGACGGATCGAACAAGTCGGTGCGCCGATGGACTTGTATCGTGATCCGGACAACCGGTTTGTGGCGGGATTCATTGGCTCTCCGGCGATGAATTTCCTTGAGTGCGACTATGCCGACGGCAAGGTCTCACACCCGGCACTTGGCGCGCCGCTCGACGTGGCGGCCAATGTGCCAGCGGAGCTGAACAAGGTCACGCTGGGTATCCGCCCGGAACATATTGAGGTCGACCGAACGGGCGACACCTGCACCGTTGATCTGACCGAGGCGTTAGGCGGGGTGAGCTATTCATACCTGCTAACGCCGAATGGCGACAAACTGATCGTCGAAGAGCGTGAAGACCAGCGCAGCAAGCAAGGAGAGCGGATCGGACTTGTTGTTCGTCCGGAACGCGTGATGCTGTTCGATCCAGCGACCGGTCAGCGGTTCCGGTAACCATCGCACAGCACCCCAAACGAAACGCGCCGATCCTGTGGTCTGGCGCGTTTTATTGGCTTCATTTGTTCTGGATTTTGTATCCAATATCCGTTATGGCGATTTGAAAGGGCCCATTCCGCCCGTCCTGACCCTGCATTTTCAAAGGATAGATCCGATGTCGACCAATGTTTTCACCGGCACCATGCCTGCGCTCATGACCCCCTGTAAGGCGGATCGCACCCCGGATTTTGATGCGTTGGTGCGCAAAGGGAAACAGATGATCGACGCGGGCATGTCGGCGGTGGTTTATTGCGGATCGATGGGTGATTGGCCGCTGCTGACGGATGAGCAGCGGATGGAAGGTGTCGAGCGTCTGGCCGCTGCCGGATTGCCCGTTGTGGTCGGCACAGGGGCTATCAACACCAAGTCCGCCGTGGCCCATGCAGCCCACGCGCAGAAAGTCGGGGCGGTGGGCCTGATGGTGATCCCGCGCGTGTTGTCGCGCGGCACGTCCCCGGCGGCGCAAAAGAACCATTTCAAAGCGATCTTGTCGGCTGCGCCAGATGTGCCTGCGATCATATACAACAGCCCCTATTACGGCTTTGCCACACGCGCCGATCTGTTCTTTGCCCTAAGGGCCGAGCATTCCAACCTGATCGGCTTCAAGGAATTCGGTGGTAAGGATGACCTGCGCTATGCGGCGGAGAACATCACCAGCCAGGACGACCAGGTGACCCTGATGGTGGGCGTCGATACCGAGGTCTACCACGGTTTCGTCAACTGCGGTGCAACCGGGTCGATCACCGGTATCGGCACTGCTCTGCCGCGTGAGGCCCTTTTGCTAGCGTCCCTTTCCAAAAAGGCGGCGCAGGGGAGTGCCGAGGCGCGCCAGCGGGCGCAGGAACTGACCGAGGCGATCCAGGTGCTTTCCAGCTTTGACGAAGGCTCTGATTTGGTGCTGTATTACAAGCATCTTCTGGTGCTGAACGGCGAACAGGAATACCGTCTGCACTTCAACGAAACGGATGAGTTGAACGATGCGCAGCGCAACTATTGCGAACAGCAATACGGCCTGTTCCGCACATGGTTCGCAGATTGGTCCAAACAGGGCGGAGTGATCGCAGAATGCATGTGATCGACAGCCATACCGGGGGTGAGCCGACGCGGGTCATCCTCGACGGCGCGCCGGATCTGGGTTCTGGCCCCTTGGCCGAACGCGCCCGCAGGCTGGCGACTGAACATGAGGGGTTTTACCGGTCTATCATGCTGGAACCACGCGGCCAGCCTGCCATGGTGGGCGCGCTGCTCGTTGAACCGGTTGATCCATCCTGCGTGACAGGCGTGATCTATTTCGACGTGGACGCCGTGCTGGGCATGTGCGGCCACGGCACCATCGGTCTGACGGTAATACTGGCGCATCTGGGGCGGATCAACGTCGGTCGACACAAGATCGAAACGCCCGCCGGAGTTGTTACGGTTGAACTTCATGACTCCAACACCGTCACCGTCACGAATATCGAAAGCCGCCGGGTCCACTCTAGTGTGACACTGGATGTGCAGGGCTATGGCACAGTGACCGGGGATATTGCTTATGGCGGGAACTGGTTCTTCATCGTCGATCCCAGCCCGATACCCGTCGAAACCGGGAATATCCGGCAGTTGACCGATATGACAGTTGCGATCCGTAAGGCCTCGATCGCGCAAGGCATCGGCGGAGAACAGGGTGAACCAATCGACCACGTAATCTTTCAGGACGCTTCGCCCGACCCAGCGGTCCACAGCCGCAACTTTGTGCTGTGCCCGGACGACAATTATGACCGTTCACCCTGTGGCACCGGCAGTTCAGCGCGGTTGGCCTGTCTGGCCGCGGACGGCGCGTTGTCCCCCGGTGAGGAAATCGTCCAGCACAGCGTCATCGGCAGCGCCTATCGTCTGTCCTATCAGCCGGGCCTGAACGGAGGGGTTATCCCCTCGATCACCGGGCAGGCTCATATCATGGCCGAGGCGACCCTGATCTTTGACGACACTGACCCATTCAAAGAGGGCATAGAACTATGACCAAACAGGTCGTTGTGATCGGCGCCGGTATCATCGGCATCACAACGGCGCTGGAGCTGCAGCGCCGGGGCCATTCCGTTCTGGTGCTGGATCGAGTAGGTATCGCCTCGCAGGCCTCGGCCGGAAACGCCGGCGCTTTTGCCTTTTCCGAGGTGGAACCGCTGGCAACCCCCGGCATCATGAAAAAGGCACCAAAATGGCTGCTGGACCCATTGGGACCGCTGTCCATTCCGCCCGCCTATGCCTTGAAGATCGCGCCGTGGATGTACCGGTTCTGGCGGGCCAGCCGCCCGAGCCGTTACAAGGACCTCCTGCGCGCCCAAGCCAGCCTGATGGAACTGTCCAGTGCCGCTCTAACGCGGCTGAGTACATCGGTAGATGGCGAGGCGATGTTGCAACGCGACGGGCAGATGCAGCTTTACGAAAGCGAGGCCGAGTACCGCGCAAGCCTGCCCACATGGGACCTACGCCGCCAGCATGGAATAGACTTTGAATTGCTGGAAAGCCGTGAGGCGATTGCCGAACGACAGCCTGGCCTCAGTCCCCGTTTCACCCATGCCGGTATCACGCCGAACTGGATCAACACCGTCGACCCGAAGAAATGGGTCGAGCATCTGGCGCAGGCTTTCCTTGACCGAGGTGGCCTGCTTGAACGTCAAGAAATTCGTACACTGACTCCGATAGACAATGGTGTGAGGATTACGTTGGCAGACCGTGAGGTCGAGGCGGACAAGGTCGTCCTGTGCGCCGGGGCGTGGTCTCATCACCTTGCGCGGACACTCGGCGATCACATCCCGCTGGAAACCGAACGCGGCTATAACACAACCCTTCCCGAGGGCGCTTTTGATCTGCGGATGCACCTGACATTCTCGCGCCACGGTTTTGTGGCCAGCCGGATCAACGGTGGCGTCCGGATCGGCGGTGCGGTTGAACTGGGCGGTCTGGAACTTCCCCCGAACTTCAAACGGGCCGATACGCTGTTGCAAAAGGCGACGCAGTTTCTACCGGGTTTGAATACCGAGGGGGGCAAACAATGGATGGGGTTCCGCCCGTCGTTGCCCGATAGCCTGCCGGTGATCGGGGCCTCGCAGCGCTCAAGGGACGTGATTTATGCGTTTGGGCACGGCCATTTAGGCCTGACGCAATCGGCAGGAACCGCCGAACTTGTCGGCGCTCTGATTGACGAACAGCCCGCCCAGATTTCCCTGACGCCCTTCTCGGCCACCCGCTTTTGAGGACAGAACATGCGCAGCAGCAAAACCATTCATGTGATCTCGGCTCATGCCGAAGGCGAGGTGGGTGATGTGATCGTCGGGGGTGTTCAGCCGCCGCCCGGAGAAACCATATGGGATCAACGCGCCTTCATCGCGCAGGACCAGACCCTGCGAAATTTTGTACTGAACGAGCCGCGCGGCGGTGTGTTCCGGCACGTCAACCTTTTGGTGCCGCCGCAACATCCCGATGCGGAAGCGGCCTTTATCATCATGGAGCCCGAAGACACGCCGCCCATGTCCGGTTCGAACTCGATCTGCGTGTCCACCGTTCTGTTGGACGGCGGCATCATCCCGATGCAAGAACCCGAGACCCTCATGACGCTTGAGGCCCCGGGTGGGTTGGTCAAGGTCCGGGCCGAATGCCGAAACGGCAAGGCCGAGCGTATTTTTGTGCAGAACCTGCCCAGTTTTGCCGATAAGATATCTGTTCCGTTGGAGGTTGCAGGCATCGGCACGCTGACCGTTGACACGGCCTATGGCGGGGACAGTTTCGCGGTAGTCGATGCGGCCGCATTAGGATTTGAGATCGTCGAAGACGAAGCCCGCGACATCGCTCGCATGGGTGTGGCCATCACCAACGCAGCCAATGAACAGCTTGGATTTACGCATCCCGAGAATCCGGATTGGGACCACATTTCATTCTGTGCGTTCTGCGGGCCGCTTGAGAAAACCGAAACCGGCCTGACGGGCAAATCCGCAGTCGCCATCCAACCGGGCAAGGTTGACCGATCTCCAACTGGAACCGCAGTCTCGGCACGTATGGCGCTGATGTCGGCGAATGGCCAGATGAAGATTGGGCAGACCTTTGAGGCGGTCTCAATCATCGGGTCCCGCTTCACGGGAATGATAGTGGAAGAGGCCCGTGTCGGTGACCGGGCAGCCATCATCCCCGAAATCAGCGGGCGAGGTTGGATCACTGGCTCGCATCAGCATATGTTGGACCCGGACGACCCCTGGCCCGGCGGGTATCGGCTGAGCGATACGTGGGGCGTTTGACGAAAAACTGCGCACGAATATTGGGCGAATTCCCGTTTTCCCGACCCCGTGTCAATTTGCACCCCCTCTAAAGGATTGATCCGAAACCCAACCTGTTCTATGGGAGGCCCTGTCAAATCAGAGTCACCATTGGGGCAGCAGGATTCTCGCGCCCCATCCGCGCCACGCACAAGTGGCACACTCTTGGATCGCACGCCCCGAAAGGCTTAAAAAAGGTAAAAGAATATGGCAGAAAAATCGAACTTCGATATATTGTATACCATTGTAGACGAAGCGCCCGAACTGGCCAGCGCGTCCTTCCTGCCCATCATTCGCAAGTTCGCTGGCGCCGCGGGTGTCAGCGTTGGCACCAAGGATATTTCGCTAGCGGGCCGTATTCTGGCGACCTTCCCGGAGAACCTGACCGACGCACAGCGCATCACTGACGATCTGGCGGCACTGGGTGAACTAGTGAAAACGCCCGAGGCCAACGTGATCAAACTGCCGAACATCTCGGCCTCGGTCCCACAGCTGGTGGCGGCGATCGAAGAACTGCAGGCACAGGGCTACGACATCCCGAACTATCCTGAAGAGCCCGCAAACGATGCCGAAAAAGTTGTGCGTGCGCGTTACGATGCCATCAAAGGTTCAGCCGTAAACCCGGTTCTGCGCGAAGGCAACAGCGACCGCCGGGCGGCAAAGGCTGTGAAAAACTACGCTCAGAAAAACCCACACTCGATGGGTGAATGGGCCTCGTCCAGCCAGACCAAAGTCTCGTCGATGTCGGATAACGATTTCTACGCAAACGAAAAATCGGCCACCATCACCGCTGCGCAAGCTGGCGATGCAAAAATCGAATTCGTCGGTAAAGACGGCAGCGTGACCGTTCTGAAAGACGGCTGGACGCTGGACGAAGGCACTGTGGCTGACGCGACCTTCATGTCGGTTAAAGCTTTGTCTGCGTTCCTGGCTGAAGCCATCGAAGACACCAAGAAAGATGGCACCATGTTCTCGCTGCACATGAAAGCGACCATGATGAAAGTGTCGGACCCGATCATCTTTGGCTATGCAGTCAAAGCGTGGCTGGCCCCGGTGTTCGAGAAATTCGGCGCCGAGCTGGACGCGCTGGGTGTGAACCCGAATTCGGGTCTGGGTGACCTGCTGGACCGCGTCAAGGACAACGCCGAGATCGTGGCCGCCATCGACGCGCTGAAAGGCGACCGTCCGTCGATGTATATGGTCGATAGCGACAAGGGCATCACCAACCTGCACGTGCCGTCGGACGTGATCATCGACGCCTCGATGCCTGCCGTGATCCGTGCGGGCGGTAAGGGCTGGGATGAAACCGGGGCCAAGGGCGATACCAACTGTGTGATCCCCGACCGCTGCTATGCCGGTGTCTATGACGAGACCATTAACTTTTTCAAAGCCAATGGCGCGCTGAACCCCGCCACCGCCGGTGCCGTCGCCAACGTCGGCCTGATGGCACAGAAGGCCGAGGAATACGGTTCGCACCCGACCACCTTCCAGGCGCCTGCCGACGGGGCTATCCGTATCGTTCTGGCCAATGGCGAGACATTGCTCAGCCATGATGTTGAAAAGGGTGATATCTGGCGGTCCTGCACCGTTAAAAAGGCGCCGATCGAGAACTGGATTCAGCTGGCGATGGACCGTCAGCGCCTGACCGGGTCCGAGGCGATCTTCTGGTTGGACGCAAACCGCGCCCATGACGCTGAGCTGATCAAATACGTCAAACCAGCGCTTGAGGCCGCTGGCGTGGCCGACAAGTTCCAAATCATGGCGCCACGTGAAGCGACCCGTCAGTCGCTGGAAACCATCACGGCGGGCAATGACTCGATCGCGATCACCGGCAACGTGCTGCGGGACTACCTGACCGATCTGTTCCCGATCCTGGAACTGGGCACCTCGGCCAAGATGCTCTCCATCGTCAAACTGATGAATGGTGGCGGTCTGTTCGAAACCGGTGCTGGTGGTTCGGCGCCGAAGCACGTGCAGCAACTGGTCGAGGAAAGCCACCTGCGCTGGGACTCGATGGGTGAGTTCTGCGCGCTGGGTGAATCGCTGAACTTTCTGGCCGACAGCAAGGGCAACGCCAAAGCTGGTGTTCTGGGTGCCGCGGCCGAGGCCGCAACGCAGGGCATTCTGGACAACAACCGCTCGCCCAGCCGCAAGGTTGGCCAGCCCGACAACCGTGACAGCCACTACTGGTTTGCGCGCTACTGGGCCGAGGCTCTGGCAGCGCAAAGCGACGATGCGGAACTGGCTGCTGAGTTCGCGCCCATCGCTAAGGAACTGGCCGACAAGGAAGGTCAGATCCTGGGTGAACTGGCCGCTGCACAAGGCGCGCCTGCTGATTTGGGCGGGTACTACCACACCGACCCCGCCAAGACTGCAGCTGTGATGCGCCCCAGCGCGACTCTGAACGCGATCATCGGCTGATACATCAAGGCCACGCCGAAAGGCGTGGCTTTTTTCGTTTCAGATCAGAGTGTTGAATAGAAAAAGGAGCTGACCCCCAAAGTCAGCCCCTTTTTGAGTGAGTGGGGAGGCTGGGCCTCACCGGTATAGTTACATCCAGACTATCACTTTGGATTTTTCCGGGTATTAGGGGTTTCCCGTAGTTACTGCTGACCAAATCACGGACTCAGAAGATTCCGGACAAAAAAGAGGCCGGTCCTGAGACCAGCCCCTTAGTTGTCAGGTGAACCGAGGGATCAGTTCGACGCTGCGTTCAGTTTTTCGTTCTGCTCACGCAGGGTATCGGAAATGATCGCGTACCATTCGCCGGATTCACGCATTTCGTTCAGACCCTTGTTCATCATCGCAACATACTCACGCGCGAACGGGTTCGAACGGTGCGCAAGGAAGCTCATCGACGACAATGTGGATACATAGGGGTTTTCAACGATTTCCTGAGAGGTCAGGCCCATGTCATTCATTGTTGCCGCAAACAGTTCCACTTCAAAAGCGGCCACATCAGCTGAACCGGTCAATACAGCATCAAGGCACTCACGCGCCGAGTTGGGGTGGACCAGATTCAGGTTTTTGCTGTTCAGGCCGACTTCCTCCAGTACAACCATGCTCCAGCCGGACATACGGCACAGGGTTGCACCTTCAAAATCTGCAAAGGTTGTCGCGTTTGTGTATTCGCTTTCGGGCAGAGTGAAAAACCCACCGACAACATCGTAGACCGGAACAGTGGCAACAAACTCCGTACAACGGGATTTGGTTGCTTCCGACCATTCATATGTGCGGTTGGTACAATCTGGCAGCGTCCATGCGATCGAGATATCGAACGCACCGAGCGGCAAAAGGGTGTCGAGGTGCGATGACCAGTCGTCAACGAAGCTGACTGAATAGTCGCGTTGGTTGCCCGCACGTTGAAGGCTGGTTGTTGCCAAACGGGTCATAATCCCGCCACCGTTCAACGATTCAGTTGTAAACGGTTCCCATCCGTTCCCGGCCACAAGCTTGATCGGCGGCGCGTAAATGTTGGAACGTTTGACGTTAGCCGCACGTTTTTCTTCTGCGGCGATAATTTCCTGTGCGGACTGGCCGTTGGGCAGGCTGCCGTCTTCACAAGGCAGTGCCAAAACCAAGCCGGGCTCCAGGTCGTTGGGGTTCGTGATCAAGTTGCGGTTTGCGTTGAAGATCGGCTGATAGTTCGATGTGCCATAGGCCGCGATTGCGATAGTGGCCATCGTGTCGCCGTCTTCGACAGTATAGTTTGTACAGGCTTCCTGCGCTGCGGCTGCGCCTGCGGTGAGTGTGAGGACGGCCGTAGCCGTCATCACTTTAGCGTTTAGTTTTTGATTAAGCATTTGTTATTCCTCCCATAAGTTGGAATTTGGAATTGAGGTTTTAGTTGATCGCTTCTAGCAGTCTTTCGTTGTGTTCATTCAGGGTGTCCGAGATGATGGCGTACCATTCCCCCGTTTCGCGCATTTCGTTCAGGCCTTTGTTCATCAGGGCGAGGTATTTTTTGCCCTGAGGATTGGACCGGTGGGTGATGAACCGAAGTGCGGACAGCGTTGAGACATAGGGGTTTTCGACGATGTCGTTAGTGTTCAAACCCATTTGGCTCATGGCGTCTGCGAACAACTGTACTTCGAACGTGGCGACGTCGGCCGTACCGGTAATGACCGCGTCCAGGCATTCGCGCGCAGTAGCGGGTTGCAGCACGGTCATTGTGTCATCGCGAAGCAGACCTTCCTGTTCAAGATCGTGCAAGGGCCAACCTTCCATTCGGCAGATGGTGGCACCGTGCAGATCCTCGAAGCTGGTCGCGCTTGCGAACTGGCTTTCGGGAAGGCTGTAGAAACCAAAAACGATGTCATAGACCGGCGCCGATGCGTGGAATTGGGTGCAGCGAACTTCGGTTTCCCAGGACCATTCATAGCTTCTGTTGGTGCAGTCCGGGATATTCCAGGCCATCGAAATATCGAACGCGCCCAAGGGCAACAGTGTTTCGATGTGCGAGTTCCAGTCGTCGACGAAGCTGATCGAGTATTGCTCGTTGTTGCCAGCGCGTTGCAGGGTCGTTGTGCCCAGACGAGTGATAAAGCCACCACCGTTCAGAGTTTCGTCCGCGAAGGGCGCCCAGCCGTTGCCGGTGACCAGTTTGATTGGTTGCTTGAACGCACTATTAGTCGAAGAATTGGCGTACCGTTCCTGTTGTGCCTCGATAATGTCGCGTGCACTTTGGCCGTTCGGCAGGCTTCCGTCTTCACAGGGAAGCACAAGAGACAGCCCAGGAGTCAACGCGTTCGGATTGCTGATATTTTCGCGGTTGGCGTTAAAGATTGGCTGGTAGTTCGATGTGCCATAGGCAGCAATTGCGATGGATGCCATGGTGTCACCATCTTCCACGGTATAATTCGCACACGCTTGCTGGGCGGCAGCGGCTCCGGCGCTTAGAGCGATGACAGCAGCAGAGGTCATCACAACGTTATGGAGCTGTAGTTGAGACATTAGTTAGTTTCTCCAGATAGTATTTGAGGCGGCTTGTTGGTGTTTCAGCCGTTTTCCATTTGATAGCGTAGGGCGGTCGAGACGATGTCTCGCCATTCTCCGGATTGCTGCATGATCGCCAGACCCTGGTTCAACGTCTCAAGGATCGCTTCACCATCCGGATTATCTTTGTGGGTCATGACGTTAAGCGACTTGATTGCCGCCAGGTTGGGGTTTTCAATAATGCGATGTTCATAGCCCAGACGTGCGATTGCCTCGACGGCCAGATGGGCCTCGATCGCGACGATATCTGCTGTGCCTTCCATGACTGCGTGAAAGCACTCATCCGGAGAAACCGGGCGCATCAGAGTGATTGCAGGTTCATAAAGGCCCACGGCATCCATATGCGACAGCGACCAGCCTTCGGGACGGCAGATCGTGGTTCCTGCAAAGTCGGCATAGGTCAGAGTCTGCTCATAGCCCGAACCATCGCGGGCAAAGAACGTATCCACAACCTCGTAGAACGGGTTCGAGAAGTTGTAGGTTTCGCAGCGCTTGCGGTCTTTCTCGGACAGTGCCGCAGTCTCTTCGCAATTCGGGCGCGACCATGGGAACGTGGCGTCAAATGCCAGCGTTGGCATCAACAGGTCCAGATGCGACGACCAGTCGTTGACAAACTGAATCTTATAGCCTTGTTCAGGTGCAGCCCGCAGCATCGCGGTCTCCACCAGATTGGTATAAAGCCCGCGATTGGGCAGCGCCTCATCAGTGAACGGCGCATAGTCGCCACCGGTGATCAGCAGCAACTGACGGTCCCGGATTTCCGGACGCTCGCCTTCATCGGCGTTGCGGATCAGGGCCGCACCTTCGGCGCGGGCGGCTTCGATCTCTTTCTTGGCATCGGCTTTGGCCGCGATCACGGCGTCTTCACTGGCCTTTTTTGCTTCGGCTTCAGCTTCGGCAACCCGGGCTTCGGCTTCAGCAATGGCTTTTTCAGCGCGTTTCTCCGCGGCCTGTACCAATTCTGCAGCCATTTCCGCCGCCATCGCTTCGGCTTCGGTTTGCGGTGCGGCGGGTGCGCGTCCGATATCCTCAAGGCAGGGCATGGTCAGGACGTCGCCAACGCGGATGATGTTCGGGTTGTTGCCAATCACATCGCGGTTGGCGTCAAAGATGATGCGGAAGTCTTCGGTTGAGTACACCTCAATTGCCAACTCACGCAGGCTGTCGCCGCGCTGGATTTCGTAGGTGGAGCACGCTTCTTGGGCCGAAGCGGCCCCGGTTGCGGCAGCCAGTGCCAGGCTGGATATGAACAGATGGGGTTTCATGAGTCCTGTAGCTTTGCCTTCGTTAGTTTTTTGTAAGTTTCACAACGCCAATCGAGGCATTGTCCTGATCCGGGTCGTTTTTGGCCCGAAGGGCTTTCCACAGCGCGTCGGCGACGTCCTGCGCCAAAGCGTGCTTGTTGCTTTGTAAAATGGTCTCGATTTCCGTATCGCTGAGATATTGCAGCCCGTCGCTGCCCAGGATCAGCAAGTCCGAAGCCGTCAGTTCCAACGGTTTTTCGGGGCAATCGACCTTGGGGATCGGGCCCCCCATTATGACCGATGTCAGCTGGTTACGATCGGGATGGGCCTGTGCTTCAACTTCTGTCAGATTGCCCTCGGCAACCTGCGCGTCGATCACCGGAGCCATGGAGTGGTCTTCGTTGATCTGCTGCAGTACCCCGTCGCGGAACAGGTACAACGGGCTGTCGCCGATCGAAATCCAGAATGCGCGCTTGTCCAGCAAAAGCAGCCCCAACAGGGTCGATCCCATGTTGAAATTGTCGCCTTTGCCGTCGCAGTGAAGTGCAATGGCAGCATTGGCCTGAAGCGCCGCCAATGGCAACGCGTCAATGGCTGTCGCTTCGGACAAGGGGGCATCCTCAAGCTCTGTGTCCAAAGCTTCGCGCCAGGATGAAACCACGTATTCCGAAGCAACCTCGCCGGCCGCGTGCCCGCCCATGCCGTCCGCAATTACGACGTAGCCTGCATTGGCAGCATCGAACATGCGCGCGGCAATCGCGTCTTCTTGTGTCTCCCGCTGACCCTGATCCAGGATCAGCGCAATATCATATGCCGGTTGCGCCAGCATCTATCAGGCATCCCGCCAGTCAAAGCCGTCATCGCAGAAAGCAGCAAAACGGATTGAGGTTTCGCTGATGCGGATCAGGTCGCCGCTGGAAAGAGCCACGGTGCTGAGCACCGGCTTACCGTTCAGGCGCACCAGATTGGCCTTGCCGCCGTGACCCAGGTAGCATTTGCGATCCTCGGGATCATAGGCAATCACCGCATGGCTGCTGCGCGAAATGCCTGTGTCACCAAAGTCCAGTTGTATGGCCTGATCATCATTGCGCCCAATCTGCATCAGGCCTTCGGTCAACGTGATGCACGATCCACGTCCCGGTCCGGCGGTTACAACCAACCAACCAACAGGAAAGGTTTCTTGCGCGGTTTCCGTTTTGGCAACGGGTTCAGAGGTTTCGATCAGATCCTGAACGTGAGTGTCGGCGCGTTCGAAGCCAAGGAAAGTGGTTTTGACGCGACCACGACGGTCTTCCGCTGGGGCCGCAGCCGCCACCGGTTGTTGCGGTTCGGCCTGAACTTCCGCTACGGGCTCTGCCTTCGCTTCGGGTTCGACCTCTGCCACCTGCTCGGGTTGAGCGGGTTCAACCGTTTCAACGATCACTTCAACAACCTGTTCATCCTGAACCGGTTGTTCTGCTAGGGACTCTTCTGCAGTGGCCACGTGTAGCGTCACGACCGGCTCTTCCGGCTCGGGTTGAGTTTCCGGGGCCTCGAAAATGTTATCCTGAGTTTCGGCGACGACCTCAGTTATCACAACGTCGTCTTCCGCAGTGTCGGTCTCGTCTTCCGAAAACTCGGGCATCTCTTCTTCAGGGAGCAGATCATCCGAATCTTCGTAGCTTTCCGATGTCGAGGACATATTGCCACCGCCCAGAGCGGCACGCAGCGCGTTGAAATCCGCAATCGGCTGGGGATTTTCGGCCTCGGGCGCGGCTTCTTCCACTTTGGCTTCAGCTTCTTTGGCTTTGCCGGCACCTTCGAGAAGCCGGCTGAGAGGGCTTTTGTATTTGAACATGGTGTCGACACCTTTGCTTCTTTTCACAGAACTGAGTCCCGTGGGGCTTCTACTCGCCTCTGCGCGCATCGGCACAACGGCACTTTTGTTTTGGAAATCAAACCGTCCTTTTTTCGCGACGAGTCGACCCTCGTCAGAGTGGCGGATTTCCGGGCGCCACCCTCAGCATTCGCTAGCTGCAGATCACATACGAACCGATCAGATTACTCCTGCGCCAACTGCATCACGGCATCGGTTTCAGCGCCATTGCGCATCACAGTCAGTTGAGCCTGTGCCTGTTTTTCTGCGACCAAAGCGTCCAGCATGGCGTCCAGGCTTTCCTGACCATCAATGGCCGCGCCGGTCTGTGCTTCAGAGATCAAAACATCGCCGCGCTGCAGGTCTCCGGCTGCTTCGGCAGGGACGGTGGTGACGACTGTTGCCCAGTTTTGCCCATCGTCATTGCGGATAGTGAAGCCATAGCCGTTTTCCAGCCCGACCATGCGGATGGCGGGCAGGGCCAGCAGGCCGTTCTGGGCAAGAGTTTTGCCAAGTGGGCGATAACGGGCCGTTACGCGGATGTATCCGTCGGGATCAATTGCGAGTTCGTCCAGTACCTGTGCTGCAAAACTTGCATTCTCGCGGACGGGTTCGCCATTCAGAGTGTAAATCGCAGCACCGCGTTTGACCCAGTCACCGATCACCGACATGTCCTGCGACGGATCAACACCGGTAACTGCGATGATGCTGCCCGTCGACGCACGCCGTCTGGATGTCTGGAAAGGAATTTCGACATCCCAGTGCGCAAAGGATACCTGTGTCTCTGCCGGGATCGCGGTTTCAACGGGGGCAGGTGTGGTTTCGACTGTTTGGGCTTGGGCCTCTTCTGTTTCAGTCGTCTGGGCCTGTGCCTGCTCGACAGGCGCCTGAGTTGGTTCTGCCTTTTCGGGTGCCGGATCAGCTTCGTCCGGCGTGATACTTGCGGTGGCGACCTGCTCGACAGGTTCTGGCTTTTCTGCCACCTGTTCTTCCGTTTCTTGCGCCGCAGGTGCGGATGCAACTGCAACGTCCTGAGCAGGTTCGGACTTGTCACCAGACATCAGGAAATAACCGCCCGCAGCAAGACCAACTGCGACCACAGCTGCACCGGCAAGCAGCTTGCCACTGCCACCGGAACCGCTCTTGACTACAGTGTCCACTGCGGTGTCCGCGTCTTCCTTGGATGTGAACTTGGCAAGTTCATCTTCGTCTTTGTCTTCATTCCCAAGTGTAAGATCTGCGTTGCCTGCCAGCAGGGCAGTAACCACAGCTTCGGCGTTCTCGCTTTCGGCCTTGATCCGGGCCTTTTCGGCCTCTTCATCTTTGCGGTCCATGCCCACGATGACCGAGACCGGACGGTAGGCAAAAGTATCGAACATGACGTCCGGACCGCGGAACATGCGCAGCCAGTCCAGCGCGCTTTGCAGACGGTCGGTGACGTGCACCTCCATCGCTTTGTCGATCGCCTCAAGGAACCCTTCGGGATAACCATTGAACCGACCGGCCAGCGGGGTGTAGGGGTCTGCCTGACTGTTGTTGAAGGCGCTCAGGCGGGTCTGGCCGTCAATCGGGCGCTCGCCGCTGATGGCGTGGTACAACGTGGCGGCCAGCACATAGAGGTCGCTGCTGGGTCCTTGATCGGCCCCGCGAACGTAGAACTCATGGGGCGAGTACCCGTCCTTGATCACCCGCAGGGTCAACAACGCAGCGGACTGGTTCGCGGCCTGCTCGCGCGCGGCACCGAAGTCGATCAGAATCGGCTCGCCGTTTTCATCGATCAGGATATTGTCGGGCGAGATGTCCCGGTGCAGCATGCCGCTCTGGTGGATGAACGACACGGCCGACAGCATCTTTTCGGTGACCTGAACGATGAAATCAGGGCCGGTCTTGTTGTCGGCGTTTTCGACATAGTCCAGCAGGTCGCAGCCCTTGATGAAGTCCATCGCGATATAGGCTGTGTCGTTGTCCTCGAACACCTGATGAACGTCGACGATATTGGGATGAACCAGACGTGCGTGGTTGCGCGCCTCTTGAATGAACAGCTCGATGATCGCGCGCAGATCGTCTTTGTGATCCGGATTGGTGGCGTCGACCAAGTCGCCGTTCCGTTGGCACAACGCACCTGGATAGCACTCTTTGATTACGACCTCGCGGTCCAGACTGTTGCGTGCAAGATAAGTTATCCCAAAGCCGCCATTGCTAAGGTATCGCAGGATTTCATACTGCCCGTGCAACAGTTTGGCGCCGGGTTGAAGTCCTTCAATTTTCGGTTCGTCGTGCGATGCACCGACCGCCTGGTTGTGGCTCATTTCTTTCCGCCCGTTCTAATCGTTTTGCGGTTTTCTTAACTGGGCAAATCTACCCGCGAACTCACAACCAAACACAACCGCAGGACACTTGAGACCGTTAGACGTTTCAAATTTGACTTTATTGGGGCCGCCTCATGGCTTCACTATGGACCGTTTTCGAGAGCAAACTACATATGGTCGTATGATGCCTTCTGAATACTAAATACAGAAAAAAGGCCTGCACAAAATGCAGGCCATCGGTCGTTTGTCCCCGGTTGGTCAACGGACTCGAAAAACTCAAAGCGTGATTCCACGAGGTTCGAATCGTCGCAATGCGGCGCAATCTTAACAGAAGGTTTCTACGTGCCGGTCTTGGGCTGAAGCGAATCCACCCGGCTGCCCGCCCATGCGAGATTGTCGCTGAGCTGAGCAAGGATGCTAACCGCGTCCTTCAGTGGCGCTTCACCAGATTCGAACTGAAGCAACAACAAAAGATCCGTCGCCTTTTCGAATTCACCGGGTATCCAGTCGGCCTTGGGGTCAATCTCGTGCCCTTGTTCCAGACGTTCGGCAAAATCTTCGACGATTTCCTGACAGGCATGCAGGAATGCCGAAGGTTCGATATCGGATGATTCACGAAGATCTTCGTAGATGCTGGCAATCGCGGCCAGCCAGTCCTCGAGGATAGGATTTTCCAACGGTGGCAACGCGGATTCCAAAGTAGCGTGCATGGACATGGAGTCCGATTGCGTTGCCTCGAGTTCAGGGCCAGCAATGGTTTCCAAAAACGGCAGGAAATCCTCTTTCAAATCGGCCCGCGCGGCCTCCAGGTCAGCCACCCGGCGGTCGGAAGCAATCTGCAGGACCTGTTCAGCTAGATCCTGACCTCCGCATGTTTCCCAGAGAGCGAAATCCGGCTCGGGCTCTTGCGCCATTGCGCGCACGGCAACCGGGGTGCCGATTGGCACGACCGAGCGGAATAGATCACCCTTTTCCTTATTGAGGCGTGACAGAACACGGTCAAGCGCGTCTCGGACCGGCGGCAGATCGGCGTGGGTCACAGCCAGCAGACTGTTGGTACGCAGCTCTTGCGGCACCCGCGTCCAGAGATGACGCTCGGTCTCGCGCCAGGCGTTGGTGCCGTTGGTACACCAAATCGCGCAGTCCACAAATTTCAGCAGATCCAGTGTTTCTTTATAGGTGTCGTCCAACGCCCCGGTTCCGGGCAGATCGAACAAGGAAATCTCCTGCAGCGCAGGAGTGTTCAGCCCGACGGAAATAAAGTCAGGTTCATCTGCGGCGGCTTTTTCCAACGCAATACCGGAATAGACTTTGGGTTCTTTGTCCCACCAGCCAACGGTGGTTTCCGGCGTGTCGGAATAGGCCACGATCACCAAAGGCAGTTTCAGGTGCTGTGGTCCCGTAGGTAGAATATCCGCCCCGGCCAGCATGTTGGCGAGGCTAGATTTACCCGCCCCAAATTCCCCGGCAAAACCGATATTGACCGCGTTGGACAGCCGTCCGGCATGGGCAAGTGCGCGCTCGCGCATCTCGTCCAGTGCCGTGTCGTTTGGCAGGTTTTCGGTCGCGGTCAGAAAGCGTTCTAGTTGCCTTACTTCCTGTTCGGTTCCGGGAAATTCGATCATTCCGCAGCCTCTGCTAATCTTTTGTCTATGTCATCCGAGCCAAAGACGGCACCCAATTCTTCGGCGATGCGTTGCGCGTTGTCAAAGGCCGCCTGTGCCTTTGCCCGCTCGTTGGTTTCACCGTTTCCGGCGCGATGTTCAAGATGACCGGCCAGCAGCGCCAGATAGTGATCCAGAACCGTGTTTAAACGCTCAAGCAAATCACCGCGTGCGGTGTCTACCAGATCGTCGCCGATCATCTCGAATTCCTGTACAATCATGCGTTCGGCCCGCGAGACAACGCTCTTGCGCGAAATGAGCCGAGAAAGCCAACTGACCCGCAATTCAACAGTGATGCCACGGGTCAGCGCCGTTGTATCCGGGCGGAACCACCGAACTGCGCTGGTGTTCATCCGGTTATCGGTCGGATCTTGCCAGCCGGGCAGGGCGCGCAGGGCCGCGTTGCTTTGCATGTCGACTGAATACAGTTCGCTCAGCATGCGTTGGCGCACGACCTGAGTCGCACCCTGTACAAGCTCGCGCATGCGGTCCCGCAGCGGCGTGAAATTCAACTCTGTATCGCCGCCCTTTGCCAGCAACGGTGAATCTCCGTTCGGACCTCGCACCACGACCGACACGGCCTCGGCAACAGTGTCGTCCATGACGCCGCGCAGATTGGCCAGAACATCATCCATGTCGTTGACGATTCCAGCTGTCTTCTCGGCAACAAGTGCGCGTAGATCCGCCAGGGTTTTGTTGTTTTCGCTCCCGTTATCAGCGCTCGGAGTGCTTTCCTCCTCGATAGCGCGCAGATGTGCCCTGCTGCGCTCAACGTCGCCTTGTGCGAAAGTGTTTAGATGTTGCCAGGCCATCCGAAGATGCTCGTTGCGAGGTCCTTGGGTCAGGGCATTTGTGACGTGCCGACGCAGGTCTGGCAGACCCGAGGCGATCATTGCGGCAAACCGCAGCACACCTTCGCGGCTGATCGGTCCCGGACCCTTTTTGATCTCTTCCACGCCATCCAGGTATTGCTTCATCTGCTCTGGATGTGCACGCAGCCAAGCAAGAATTTCATCGTGGTTGATGCCGGTTTCATCACCCGTCAATGCGTAATGCGCCCATTGTGCGCTACCCATCAGAACATCGATGTTTGAGTTCCCAAGGGCCTGCTCGAGACCCTCCATAACATCGGCCCGGACTTTGCCAGCATCTTCTGCGCCACCACCCAGTTCATCGACTCGGTTAATGAACACCACGATCTGACCCAATTCCAACGCCTGCATCAGGCGGAACAGTTTCAGGTCTGCCCGCGACAACGCCTGATGCGCGGATAGGACAACCACAAAGAAATCGGATTCCTTAAGATACTGACGTGAGATTTCTTCGCGGATTAAAAGCGGGTCATTCACGCCCGGCGTGTCTGTCACTGTCAGCGGAAACGGGAAATGACCGATGTCGAAAAAGACCTCGGCCTTGCGGGTGATGTCGCTGTAAAGGCCGCGATCCGAACCCGGATCGTGTTCGCCTTCTTCGGTTGGATCATCTCCGGCGCAGACATAGCGCGCCAGATCGTCCGAGGTTAGTTTTTCAAGGTCGTGATGTTGCCCCAGCAGGTGTTTGTAGCTTTCGCCCAAGCGCAGTTTGGCGCGGGTCTTCATCGCTTCGACCTGCTCTTCGATCATCTCGCGTTTATAGCTGTCCTCGTCATCGGGAAACATGTTGCGCAGTTCTTCGCCTTCGGCGATCAGCGCCTGCCACTGGCGGTTGTCGAAGAAATGGAATTCGGCCCCTGAGGTCCGCCCAGAAGGGTGGCCGAAATGCATGTCGGTGATCACTGTCGTCCAGGGGTTCACATCTGACGGCAGATATTCTGCCTGACCGGTGAAACCGTTGATCAGACGGGACTTACCCGCCTTGATCTGCCCGACAAAGGCGATCGAAGGTTTCAGATTTGTCAAATCTCCGACAATGCGCGAGATGAACTGGCGGGTCTCGTCATTAGACGACCCATTCATGTCTTCGGCAATGCGGATTAACTCGCGACGATTGATTTCACTCATAAAACTTACCCTGGTAACTCATAATCACAGATCGAATTCATCGAAAAATTGAACGAATGGGGAGTAATCATCCGTCTGGCCTTTTCAAAGTGGCCCACAAATTGACAACAGCACCCAGCTTGCGAGTCTCGTGTACAGCGATTGAAAAACTCTCACCGTCATTCAGAATGGCCAGCCCGGCGCCCTTGCCACCCGAGGGGCGCATGACAATCAACTGCGGATGGTCCATCACGTTGGCCGTGTCGTTGTCCCATCCCGCAAGGTCACTGGCGAACCGGGCCAGCAGATCGGAACTCGGGTGCAGCGCCCCCCCCTCATCAAAGGTACCATCCATACGCAACGATGCCCCGTCTGTGGCTTGGGCCAGAACCCGGCTCTGGGCAAACCTTTCCGAACCGTCATAAAACCGCTGCGCCAGCGAGTCGGCGGGTTCTTCCGTTACTGCTTCGTCAGCGGGCGCGGTTTCTTCGGGCTCATCCGGGACAATGGAAATGACCGGGTCCGCAGGCAGTTCGATCTTTTGGCATGCGCTTTCGATCTCGCTGAAGGTAATGCCCACATCGTCGGCCTCAAGCGCGGTGTCGGGTTGTAGCGAAATCAACTCCAATGGACCGGGGGCGGCGGCAATGTCGGTCACCAGTTTTGCCAGTTTATCAGCCAGTTCCTCGCGAGGTTCGGTTTCGAAATCCGGAGCAATGCCGGATTGAACCTTGAACACATCCGTGATGCGGGAACTGTTGACCTCGATGGCAAGGCAATCACCATTGGCGGCGGTAAATTCCAACCGGCGCGGCAGAATAGTGCCACGAATGGTATTCAACACCTTTTCGCGCCGAACCCGGGCAGTTTCCCCGGGAATCGTGACCGCCGGGTTTAGGCGCGCCACAGCCGAGCGCCCGATGTCGTCGAGCATCTCGAGTATGTTCGTATCCACCATGCAGTGACCCCCTCTGGTCCCCGTTTATACTGCGGCCGCGACGGGCCCCAGGCTAAGATGCGATTTGGTCAGCGCCAACCCGACATTGGCGCTGCTGCGACAGATGTAGCAGACCACATGATCGGGATATTCCCGGGTCCGCAGAAAGATATTCAACCGGTCATTCGAAAACACCGCGATTTCCCCAAATCCCGGATTGTCGCTCTCTTGGGCACCGGCCCTTTGAAGCAATTCTTCAAAGGCTTTGACACCGCGACCTTGAAACAGGTTGGCCACGGCCAGGGCCAGGCTGTCCAGCACGTCCGCAGCGTCAGGATCCAGGGTGTTGGTCCCCAGCAACATCCCTGTTTCCATATCGACATACCCGGCTGCAATACAGTCGGGTATGGTTTCCATTGCGACGTTCAGTGCGGCTTCGATCGTCATCGTTTGCTACCTGAGGTTTTGGTCATAGTACGCGGAACTCCGCGCCACCGTTTTCTGCGGTGTTGGGGATAGGGCGGGCGGGGGTCTTAGCATAGCGCGCGAAATGCTCGGCTGCGATCTGGTCGAATTCCTCAAGGAACGCTCTGAACACTTTCTTCATGCCTTCGACATCGTCTGGCAAGTTCTCATCTGCGGTAACGTCCCGCCACATTGTTGCCGCGCTAAGCGGAGTGCCCTCTGAAACATCCAACACCAGTTCTTCACTTGTGTCTTTGCCCGTGGCTGGCTCGTCTGCAGTGGCTCCGTTTGACAACGGAACAACCTGCATGTTCACAAGGCCGCTGGATTCCGGCTCAGTTTCGTATTCCTCATCTGAGCCATTTGGCTGTTCTGCCAACAAAGCGGCAATTGACGACACCGATACTTCCGCCGGCTGTTCTTCGGGCTCGTCGACTGATTCCTGTGCCTGCTCCGGCGCGTCTGCCAACTTGTCTTCCAACGACTCCATAAAAGGGTCCGAGGGTGCAGCGGCGGGCTTTTCCGAAGCCTCAACTGGTTCGGAATCAGCCAGGATATTGACGTCGTCGTCTTCGAGGTCGTCCTCTTGCAGCAAATCGAACGAGTCTTCCTCTGACATTGTGTCCGTGAATTCGGCCAGGTTCAGGCTGTTGCTTTCAGTATCCCGGAAGAAGGCGCGCAGATCGTCCCCTTCAATGTCCGGTTGGGGCTCTGGCACTTGCGTCTCAGCTTCCATTTCAGCGCGCAGGCGCCCGGCCTCCGCCGCGTCAATGCGTTCTTCGCGGACAGGATCTTCGGTGCGACGCTCTACACGGGCAGGACGGACAGGAAAGCTTGTGACGACTTCATCATCCTTGGCGATTTCGGCAACAGGGTTCACCAGTTTCAGCGGGGCTGGTTCGTCTGCCTGTACATCCTTTCGTTTAGGACGGACTGGCTGAATGCGCGGAGCATCGGACATGCCGTTGTCGATTTGATAACGCGTCAGTATGTCGGCGCGGTTGTCCATGATCTGTTCGGTGATCTGCAAGAAGCTGTCGACCATCTTACCGCCGCCACTGCGGGCCCAAAGCTCGGCATCTCCGCTCTTGTCGCGCGCAGTGATTGCATCACGGGCTGAAAACAGAATCGATCGGTTGAACAGATGGCCAGCTTCGCGGTTGACCCGCCGCAGAACCTTTTGACGGTCTTTGGGACCCAGCACGTCGGCTCGGGTTACCAACAGCAGAGAGTTGTGCTGCAGCCGTTCCGGCAGAGACACCCATGTCGCACGCTCGGTTTCGCGCCAGGCCTGGGTTGCGTGAGTACACCACAAAACTCCGTTGGCCTGCCCGACTGCACGACGCCAGACGTCGCTTGAAATCTTCGGGTCTGAGATGCCGGGGGTGTCGATCAGGTCCACCGCTTCCAGAATGTCGGCCTCAAGAAAGATACGAACAAACTGGGCGTCATTGACGCCAACGGATTCCAGCTGATCCAGCGTGATATTCTCGCGGGTTCCGTCAGGCCTTTGCACATAGGCTGATTTTTTACCCCAACTGAACCAGACCGGCGGCAGCTGCGTGGCGGTGACCTGTGTCGGCAACGCTTGCGAGCGCAGCAAAAAGTTCATCAGCGTCGATTTCCCGGCACTGAACTCTCCCATCAACGCAAAGATTGGTTTGCGTCGGGACCACTTTTCGATGCGTTCCCATGCCTTAGGAGAGACGAAGCGGGTTTGTGAATCTTTTGCCATATCGCTACTTATGCTGCCTCGTTACTAAGATCTTTCAGGATGTCACCCAGGATGTCGTCGCGCGATTTCTTGGGGGTCATACCTGCCGTCAGGGCCGCCTGGTTTGGATTCTGGTCGGCAGAAGCTGAAATGTTCAGCAGAGTTTCTTTCTGCTCGCGCAGGAAGTCCGACAAACCAGCCCGAACGTTTTCCAGGACCGCTGCGACCTGGTTTTCCTCCAGGTCTTTTGTGATCGAGTTCGCCTCGGACGCAATCAGGCGGGTGTAGTCAGCGGCATAAGCCTCGAACCCTTTTCGGCGTTGCCACCACCGGCGCCACCACGTGCTTTGCAAATCCAGTGCGATGGTGCGGCCGATACCCAGTGGCGGCGGCACACGAGGCACAATGGGGGCTTCGATGCTGAACTCGCCCAAATGGTTGCCCAGAAGCTTTTGATACAACGCCTGAACGTCTGCCGCGGCGGAATTGTATAGTGCTCCGGCGTCTTTGCGCATAGCGCGGGCAAAGCTGAAATAGGCCGCCTTTTGAAGGGTCCGCAGGCCCGCCGGGTCGTATTGCCATGTGCCTTGCTCGCCGTTCTGCTCAAGATGGGAAATCAAGGAGTCCGTTGCTCGTTTGACAAAATTTGACTCGGCCGAATTCAAGCGCTCCAACACTTTGTCGCGCAACGACGTCGTCAAATCAGCGGCCTTTTTCTCATACTCCTCGATAACCTTGGCGATTGCTTCTTCCGGTGACGCACCGTCCAGATCTCGCACGACGCCCTGACCGTCAGACAGGTTCTTGGCTACTGCGGTTGCACGAATTTGACTTGCGATGTTGCGTGCCCGGTGGCGCACCCTGTCCAACAACCGGGTGCCCGCTCCCTCGGCGATGCGTTCATTCATCGCCAGGAGCAGGTCAGGCAAGCCCGACAGCGCCCAGATTTTATCGAGCGACGGGGCCTGATCGCCAAACCCGGCGGCCAGATAGAAGGTGTTCAGGGCCTCGCGCGATTCCTCGGACAGGATGTCGGGGTTGCCGGTCAGGGCTGCCTCGGCCCAGAGGGCGCTGCCGAATACAACGCTGGTATTGGTGTCAATGTTGTTCTGCTTCAGCGTATCCTGAATCCGGTCGCGAATCTCTGGCACCTGGCTCACCGGATCGGACAATTCGTCGATCCGGTTCACGAACAGAATGATCTGGCGGTTTTCGAACTGCGCAATGATCCGCATCAGTGCCATGTCCATCGTGGTCAGCGCCTGGCTGGCCGCCAGAACCACAACGCAAACCTCGGACCCACGCAGGCTGCGCAGGGTGATCTGCTCGCGCACCATGAAGGTATCGTTCACACCGGGCGTGTCGCAGAGTTTCAGCGAGATCGGGTATTGCGGAATGTCCATGAACAGTTCCGCCGATTTGGTGACGTCAGCAAAACGCCCGGTCTTGGGGTTGATATCCGGATCGTCTTCATCGCCCAGACAGACATAGCGTTGGATCAATTCGTCGTCGAAATAATCATACTGGTGGCTTTGCCCCAGAATCAGGTCGAAATGCTGACCCAGACGCGCTTCGGACTTGGCCTTCATCTCACCGATCTGACGGCGGATGTCCTCCATCTCGTCATCAGCACCGGCCCGGTTGGCCAGTTCGCCCAGACGGCCACCGCCAACCATAAGATTGTCCCACTCTTCCTGTTCGAAAAAGGTGAATTTGGCTTTTTTGTCGCCTTCGGTGCGGGTGTTGATGTTCAGCGTCGTCACCACCGAGGTCCACGGGTTCACATCCGAGGGCAACAGGGCAGGGCGCCCGGCCAGAATGTTCACGATCGAAGACTTGCCAGCCTTAACCTGCCCGACCAGTGTCACGCTGGCCGTAAAGTTTTCCATACGCGTCCTAAGTGTCGCCAGCCGCGCCGAGGACCGCGCGTCTGCCACCTCTGTCAGTTGGTCAATCTGAGTCGACAACGCGGTCATGGCCGACGTCATTGGCGTCAGGGCTTCGTTCCCTACGGACAGAAGGTGATCGTTGCGGGCCATGGTCAGCCTCCGGTTCCAGTGGCAGCAATGTGGGGTTGATTCTGACCCTCAGGAGAACTGGTCAGGATGTCGATCCGTGCGATCAGGTTCAAAGCGTTACCCAAAATAGCGGCTTCGTCCCCTGGTGTGATTTCTTCGTAAGCCTGCGAATCCGCAAGCACTTCGATCGAGCTGAATTGTTCACTGTTTTCCAGCAAAGCCAGGCGACGCCCGGTTGGAAAGCCCTGAGATTTGGTTTTCGGCAGCGGCATACGAGAGTTTGCCAGCAGATAATGCCCCCCCGAATGTGTGCGCAACGAGACACCAAAGCCAGTATTTGGATGATCCCGGTTTAAGGACTTCAGTTCACCAAGAAAACTTTCGCGTGCAAGACCAATGGCGTCTTGCTCAGCAGCAGCAGAGTTCGTCATGTTGATCACGGCTTAGACCCTTGTGTTCGAGTTGAGCAAAAAACTCTTACGGTGCCCGAAGGCGGGAAAGACTCATTAACTCCCATCCGCTATCAATTACTGGCAAGGCGGTGTTATTTTGACGCGAATAAGATATTTTGGCGTTTGAAATGTGGCGTAAATATGGACGTGACTTTTGGCGGACTCTCAACCCTTGGGCGTGCGACCCGATTCCGGCAGTTGGCAGCTATGGGCGCGCAGTAGGGTTGTGCGGCAATGATCGCAGAATTCGTTGCAGTTTAGCGTGCTTATGCAGAACAATTGTCGAAAGCAGTGGGGTGCTTATCTATAAATCTCGATTGAGCGCTGATCGAAAAAGCCAGGTTCAACGTTTTCTTCGAGCCTTGCCGTTACTCAACGTAAGCGCGTTTAATATTTGCCCGTTCAAATCTGCTTTGCGCAGAATTCGAATCTTCTAAATTTGGTGGGGTTTTCCAAAGCTATCGGATTATTTTTGATTAATATCAAAGAGTCAGCATGACCTGCTCTGGGCAGGCAGAACAAAAATGCCTGATCAGTGACGCGGAGGTTGTCCCGAAGTCTGAATCGATACTCGGGTTGCGGGCAACCATCCACATTCGCCTTTTGCTGGATCGTGCCCAACAATCTTGCGTATTAGTGAAATTCCCTCTCGCGCTCGGTCGCAGGCTTTGTTATTGAGCACTTCGATCCGGCACACAGTGTCGGTACTGCGGGTGTGGCGAAATTGGTAGACGCACCAGATTTAGGTTCTGGCGCCGCAAGGCGTGGGGGTTCAAGTCCCTCCACCCGCACCACTTTGATTTCAAGCGAAAAACCGTCTTTGAGTGGATGCAATATAGCCTTTTCCTTGGACCCCTAAGGTGCCGTCGCGCTTTTCCTTATTTCCACCCAGAAAATCCCGTACCCGCGAAGCCCTGATAACAAATGCACCAAAAACAAGAATGTAGGCTATACTCCTAACCATCAATAGACAGGAGACTGCCATGCTTTATCCACTTGCTACGCTTGAGGCCGACAAACTCAACGCAGTTCGGGCACTTGAACAGGAGATCGGACGTCCGGTTGTTGCGCTTGCCGCCGTGGATGCCGAAACCGCCAATCTACCGCAAGACGACCTGAAGAAGTTGCAGGCTTTGGAGGATGAGCTAGACGTTGTTCTCGTTGCGGTGCGGCCAAGCTAAACACTTTAAAAACCGGAATAGGGCAGCTCAGTTGCGTCCTGTTAGGTGCGTGAAGGCGTCAAAGGTGATCGTAAAGAGATGATCGGACCTCTCGCGTCCAATGGGTGGCCGAACCGTTCGCACTAATAGACATGACATGTTAGGTGGTTGCCGACCGCCAGTCTGCAAGCAACGACAGTTGTGCAAAGTATATCTCGCCCGAGCTTCCGTTTCAGGGCTCGAACAATCTTCGCAACGATTCCTGATCGGCATCAGGGGCCAACAGGCCAATCATTAGCAACAGCCGAGCCTTCGTTGCCGGCAAGTCGCCAGCCAGAATGCAGCCGATCTTTTGCAATGTGTCACCTCCTCCGGAGTCCCCGTAAATGGGTTCGACGCTGCCGTGATAGACTCGCGTTGCGATGACTACGGGAATGTTCTTGGCCAATGCGTATTTGATCGCGTCAAAGACCTCAGCGTTGACATTGCCCGCGCCGACGCCGTTTACGACAATGCCTTTCGCACCTGTATCAACAGCATGGCGTAGCAAGCGACCATCCGAACCGGCATAAGCCATGATCAGCGGCACATCCGGCAGTGTTTTGGGCAGCGGGCCGGGCAGGGGAGCACGTACCCGGTGCAGGCGTTCATTCAAACGTTGTACACGGTTATCAAATACGTAGCCTAGGTAGCCTTTTTCGCCGGAATTGAAGGTCTGTACATTGGTTGTTTGGGTCTTGCGTACATGCCAGGCCGAATTTACGTATCGGTTTAGCGTTACGGAAACCCCCCAGTTTTGCGCATTGGGCGATAGCACCTGAACAACCGCGTCATGGAGGTTTCCCGGGCCGTCCGGGTTTGGACTGGACGCGTCATTCATGGCACCGGTGAAGACTACTGGCTTATTGCTTCTCAGAGTTACATCCACAAAAAACGCGCCGTCTGCCATGGTGTCCGTGCCATGGGTGACCACGGCACCGCTGATGTCGGGGCGCGATAGGATCTCGTCCAGTGCGACGCTCAGACCAGCCCAGTCCCTGGGGGTCATTTGCGATGAATCGATATTGCTGAACTGATAGACGCCGATATTGGCGAGTTCGGCCAACCCAGGCACTGCGGCTACCAGATCTTTGGCGGAAACGGCGGGTACGGCACCGCCGGTTTTTGGATCTGTGCGTTCGGCGATCGTGCCGCCGGTGGCTATGATCGCCACCGACAAGAGGTTTGGATCTTTGGCCGAGAATTTCAACGTTATGTCTTGTTGCTCGGCCTGCGCGATAATGGGGGACAACAGAGCCAGTGGAAGGAAGAGCACGCGCAAAATTCGGGTGAAATCCATAGCTTTCCTTTCCAATACCTTGAAAACCTACGACTATAGGGATTTGTTTTTCAACCTAAATTGGGAAACCGGTATCTGTCGCTACGTGAGCCAGGTTCCGAGCCGCGCCCGAACGCACGCTTAGTAATCCATCTTGAGGGTCGCTGCTTTTTGGTGCTTTACCGATTTCTGGGAATAAAGCTGTGTACTCACCAACAGTAGAAGCGCACCGATCTGCACACCTCGAAGCATGGCATTCGAAACCCCTTCATAACCTAGAAAATTCAGGATGTCGCTGCCTGTCATGTACAGAAACAGCGCGGGGATGAAATACAGTGCGGCTGTTTTGATATTCGTGTTGTTGGCAATGTATCCAATGCGATGGAACCAGCCGGTAAGAGGTTTGCGGTGCATTTCGATTGCCGCCAGCAAGTCATGAGCACCTTGATTGTTCGGCGACAGAGCCAAGGCGCTGAGCGCGGCCTCCTGCGCTTTGTCAAATTCCTTTCGAACCCAGAACGCCCAACCGATGGCCACATGGTTCAAGCTGTTGTTCGGCGCGATCCGGAGCGCCGCTCTTGCGTGCCGCTCTGCGGCCTCGTTATCCAAGCGCAGTGTTGCCAGTCGGGACGCATAGTAATGAGCTTGATCGTCATCTGGCGATGACGGCAATAGTGCGTCAACCGCCGCGCTCAACGCTGGTATGTCGCGGTTGAATTATGCGCTGGCACATTGCATCTCCAGCGCGTTTTTGTTCTCGGGATCCAGACGCAAGGCTTCTTTCAGCGCTGCCGCCGCCGCTTTGTCGTCGCCAAAAAATGTATCCAGCATGGATCGGACCACATTAGCAATGGGCAAGTTTGGATCGAGGGACAAGGCAGTATCCATGGCGCGCGATGCTGCAAAGCATTTACCTTGGCCAAGCAGGCAATACGCCAGATGCGCATGAATAAGGGCATTTTCGGACTCTTCCTTCAACGCCTTGCGAAAATGCCCGAGCGCGGTGGTGTAGTTGCCCCGGTCCGTGGCTGCGAGAGCAAGTGGGAGATCTCTATTGGAAAGCATCATGATCAGTTCATAAAATAGGCAAGACCGCCCATCGCCTCACCCAAGGGTGGAAAGACGGCAAGCATAATCCCGGTGGCAAACCAGGACGGGATGAGGATCAGAAGGGCAGAGGGCAGTCCCAAATTTTTTTGCCCGGTTGCCCTTTGATGCAAATGATAAAGTTGACGCTGGGCCTGAAAGCGATAGCCCGAAGCAACGATTGCAACCACCAGAACGACGTTCAGCAGAACCTGACTGCCCAGACGTTCGATGCTGCCTTTTTCGAAACTGTCCTTGATGAAATCGATCAGCACCAGCATTGGGGCGCAAAACAGGACCTAAGCAGCTGTCAGGCAAATTCTGTCTCCGAAGATATCAGGCCGAGGCGTAAGGTAAAAAACAGCGCCAAGCTGTATTAGAAATCTGGCTAAATCAACTCGAAATCAAAGGTTAACGAGTTTTGAGCTCCTCACACTTTGAACAAGATTCCGCTGACCTGTGCGATCTTTTCACGTGCAGCCTGCAGATCGGAGCTTTTGACCTTAGTATTTTTGAACAACTGGCACAGCCCAAATTCCATATGAGACAGAGCTTCGTCCGAGGACATCGGTTGTGCCTGCAAAGCGGCCCGCATCCAGATCCCGTCGATCAGTGTTGTCAGGTTAAAGGCAATCCGTTCAACCAAGGTCGGCTCAACCATATGGCGCAATGCGCTCATCAGGTTGCTACGCATCCGAGAGTGGATGACATTCTGTATACGTAAGTATTGGGCGTTTTGCGGCACCTCTGCGCACAGGCACACCCAAGCATGACAGATTTCGTGTTGGAAAAGCGGTGGGGCGAAATTACCGTAAACGATCGCGTAAAGCCGTTCCGCCGGTGTGTCGCTATGCGCAAACAGCGCGGTCACGCAACGGCGCGCTTCTGCGTTGGATTCACGCAAAACAGCTTCGAACAAAGCTTCCTTGCCGGGAAAATAGTGCTGCACGACTCCTTTGGACACACCGGCCTCTTTGGCGACCTTGTCAAAGGTCGTCCCCGCGATTCCATGAGTTTTGAGAATTTCGAACGCCGCCTCGGTCAATTGCTTGCGACGCATGTTCTTGATGGTCTGCTTTCTCATGTTAGGATCGCTTTCATGCTCAGCGTAATGCATGCGAAAGTATCATTCGGGAAGGCAAAAAACAAACACTGTTGACAAAAAACGGTCTGATGCACCAAATTACCTGCAACCGTACTGTTTTTCGATACGGACACTAAAAGGTCGAAAACGGCCAACGCACCAACGGAGGTTAACCATGAATTTCTCACGCAAACTGAGGCCCGCTTTGCTGGCCTCCGCCACGCTTATGCTAACAACGGGCGCGGCTCTGGCCGAACCGATCAAGATTGCCGTCAACGAATGGACGGGCCAGCATATCTCGGCCCATTTCGCAGGTGCGCTGTTCGAAGAGCTTGGCCACGAGGTCGAATTTGTCACCGCCGGCGCGGTGCCGCAGTTGGCCGCGATTGCCGAAGGCAGCCTGCACTATCAGCCCGAGCTGTGGACCAACAACGTTGGTGACATCTATCCCAAAGCTGTTGAGGCCGGGGACATCATTGTTGTCGGCGGTTTGGGGCTCGAACCGCAGGAAGGCTGGATTTACCCCCCGTACATGGCCGATCTTTGCCCGGGTCTGCCTGCCTATGAGGCGTTGTATGACTGCGCCCAGGCCTTTGCCGCCGCGGACACCTTCCCCGATGGCCGTCTGATCACCTATCCGGCAGACTGGGGCACCCGTTCGGCCGATCTGGTGGAACTGATCGACCTGCCGTTCAAGCCGGTGCCCGGTGGCTCGGAAGGCGCGATGCTGGCCGAACTTAAAAGTGCCGTGGCCGCAGAGCAACCGATCCTTATGATGATGTGGCAGCCGCACTGGGTGTTTGCGGATACCGAGGTTGAATGGGTCGAATGGGATACGCCCCACGGCACCTGCGACGAGACCAGCCAGAAACGCGGTGAGGCCTGTGGCTTCCAGCAGGCAACCGTCGATAAGATCGTCGCCAAGGATTTCGCCTCGACCTATCCGGACGCGATGAAGATGGTCGAGTTGATGAGCCTCACCAACGACGTGCAGAACGCTCTGATCCTCGAAGTGGACCAGAACGGCCGCGAAGTGAAAGAGGTCGTGGCCGAGTGGATGGGCGCGAACCAGGACGTCTGGCAGCCTTGGGTTGAAGCCGCAAAGCAATAACCAAAACTGACTCCGGTGGAGCATGTTTCTGCGTGCTCCACCTTTTTTAAGGCTGCCGAAATGACCACATCTTCCCCGACCACCACCCCAAAACTGTCTTGCAAACATGTCTGGAAGCTCTACGGCAAAGGGGCGGATCAGCATCTGAGCAACGTCGATGTTGCCGGGCAAGGGGCCGACGAGGCCAAGGCTCTGGCGCAGAGCATTCGGGACAACGGCGGCATCGTCGCGTCGACCGATGTCAGCTTTGACGTCATGCCGGGCGAGATTTTCGTGATCATGGGGCTGTCGGGATCGGGCAAGTCCACCATCGTGCGCTGCCTGTCCCGTCTGGTTGAGCCCACCGCCGGAGAGATTCTGCTGGATGGAGAGGACCTTCTGAAAGTGTCCTCGAAGGAACTGATCGACATTCGCCGCCACAAGATGGGGATGGTGTTCCAGAGTTTTGGCCTGATGCCACATCTGAATGTTCTGGAAAACGTGGCCTTTCCGCTGAAATTGCAGGGTTTGGACGACAAGGAGCGTTTGGAACGGGCCGAACGGGTGATTTCGCTGGTCGGATTGGAAGGGCGGGAAAGCAGCTTTCCCAGTCAGTTGTCCGGCGGTCAACAACAGCGTGTCGGCATTGCCCGGTCGTTGGCCGTAGAGCCCGAGGTCTGGTTTCTGGACGAGCCATTCAGCGCGCTGGATCCGCTGATCCGCCGCCAGATGCAGGACGAATTCCTGCGGCTGCAGCAGGAACTGCACAAATCGATCGTCTTTATCACCCATGATTTCCTCGAGGCGCTGCGCATTGCCGACCGGATGGCCATCATGAAGGACGGCGCGGTCGTGCAGATCGGACGCCCCGTGGATCTGATCCTGAACCCGGTTGATGATTACGTCCGCGAATTCACCAATGACGTCCCGTGGGAGCTGATCCTGACCGCAGGCGATGTGGCTTCGGACAGCACTCCACCCGCCGGGATCAAAGAGGTTCCGGCCTCAACCAATGTGGCCGACCTGCTGCCCTATCTGGCCTCACACGACACCGGCGTTGCGGTGCGCCGGGATGACAATGCGTTGGTGCACATGACCAGCCAGAACGTGATTGCCGCATTGGCCAGCGGTGTCTCGGACGCCTCTGCGGTCAAGGACTGACGCCATGGATGCAGCTTCGAACAGATCGCTGGTGGTCTGGCTTGCGGTCACGGCGCTGGTGGCAATTTGCGTCGTGTTTGCCAAAAGTCTTGGGCCGCTGGTGACCTATCCCGATGCGCTGGTCCTGCCGGTGACCGATCCGATGAACACCGCGATGCGGTGGTTCGTCGTGACGTTCGGGTGGTTCTTCAAGGCCATTTCCTGGCTGCTGGACTGGCCGATCCTGCTGGCCAAGACGGTGCTGCACGCGGTGCCCTGGGCAGCCTGGTTTGTGCTGTGGGTCTTTCTGGCTTTGCGCGCCGGGGGCAAGGGGTTGGCTATCTTCACCGCGGCCAGCCTGCTCTACATGGTCACATTCGGGTTCTGGACCCAGTCAATGAACTCTTTCGCTCTGGTATGTGTGTCGATCCCGATGGCGGTCGCCTTGGGTTTTACGCTAGGAACATGGGGCTTCATGTCCGAGCGGGCCTATCGGATCATCATGCCGATCCTCGATCTGATGCAGACGGTTCCTGCCTTTGCCTACCTGCTGCCGATCTTGCTGTTGTTCGGCTTTGGCACAACGGTGGGTCTGGTCGCTTCGATCCTGTTTGCCTTCCCGCCAATGGTACGCAACACCATCGTCGGTCTGCGCGGTGTACCGGATGAGGTCATCGAATCCGGCCTGATGAGCGGTGCCACCCCATCACAGCTGTTCTGGCGCGTGCGGGTGCCGACGGCGCAGCGGCAAGTTCTACTGGGGGTGAACCAGACAACGATGGCGTCCCTGTCGATGGTCATCATCGCCTCGATCATCGGGGGCACCAACGATATCGGTTGGGAAGTGCTGTCGACCATGCGTAAGGCACAGTTCGGGGAAAGCCTGCTGGCTGGGATTGTGATCGCGCTGATGGCAATGGTGCTGGACCGGATCACATGGGGATTTGCAGTTCAGACCAATTCGACGCAGCGCAAGGCGTCCGGTTGGATTGCCTGCGCCTTCCTGTTTGGCGCGGCCTGGCTGTTGGCGCTGGTCTTTTCGCCCCTCAAAGACTGGCCCGAGGCATGGATCCTGAACCCGGCCCCGGCGATGAACGCGGGTCTGGAATGGGTCTTCGTCGAATTCCGCACCGTTCTTGAGGCGATCAAACGGGCGGCGCTGTTCTACCTGATGCTGCCGATCAAGATTGGCCTAGCTCAGGCCGTCAGCCCGTTCACGTGGGGCTTTGCAATGACCCCTGCTGTGACCGCTGGCTACGCGGTAATCGTCGCTGCAGTGGCCGGATATCTGGCCTTCAAAGGGCGATTGCTGCCAGCGCTCTGGGTCATCCTGTTTGCTCTGGTTCTGTATTCCGGGTTGACCGGACTGGCTTGGGTCGCGCTCTGCGCGATCATCATCGCTTTGGCGTGGCAGGCGGGCGGCACGAACCTCGCTTTGTGGGCATTAGCTGGAGTCGCGTTCCTGTTGCTTACCGGGATATGGGAGCCTTCGGTCGTCTCGCTCTATCTGTGCGGCGTCGGGGTGCTGCTGTCCTTCCTGTTCGGCAGCGCGATTGGCATCTGGGCGTCCGAGAATGACACCGTATCGCGCATGGTGCGACCCGTGATCGACACGCTGCAAACCATGCCGCTATTCGTAATCCTCATCCCCTTTGTGATGGTGTTCAAAATCGGTGAGTTCACGGCTCTTCTGGCCATCATTGTCTATGCCATCGTCCCTGCGATCCGCTATACCGAGCATGGTCTGCGCAACCTGCCCCATGACGTGATCGAGGCCGCAACGGCCATTGGCACGACACCAGGTCAGTTGCTATGGCAGGTAAAACTGCCGCTGGCGGTACCGTCGATCATGTTGGGGCTGAACCAGACGATCATGTTCGGCATCTCGATGCTGGTGATCACCGCTTTGGTGGGCACCGACGATCTTGGGCAGCAAATTTACATCGGCCTCGGCGACGGTGATTTCGGGGTTGGCATGACCGCCGGGATCGGTATGGCCATCATCGCCATGATTGCCGACCGCATTACCCAAGGATTCAGCCAGCAAATTCAGGCGCGTCTTGGTGTGAAGCTGGACAACGCCGTCTGACAACAAGGTAAGCCGCATGAAATCCACAACGCCCGTTGACCTCGATCTGTGCTACATGTCAGCGACCGAGGCGCTTGCAGCGTTTCGGTCGGGCCGCCTGAAACCCAGCTCCCTGCTGCAGACCTTGATTGCGCGGATCGAGCAGGTCAATCCGGTGATCAACGCTCTGACCGACACCTATTTCGATGAGGCGCGGGAGCAGGCTCTTGCAGCCGATGCTGCCTATGTGGATGGTTCGGCCAACGGAGCGTTGCTGGGTATTCCGGTGCTGGTCAAAGATGCGCAACGTGTCAAAGGCAAGCGCACGACGCATGGGTCACTGCTGCACATGGACGCCACACCGGATGAGATGTCGGACCCGATGATTGAACGTCTGCAGGATGCCGGAGCAATTATCCTCGCCCGCACGACCGTACCTGAGTTTTGCATCTCGGGCGTCTGCCGCAGCCTCGCGTGGGGCAACACGGTCAACCCGTTTAATCCTGACTATGGAACCGGAGGATCGTCCGGCGGTTCGGGGGCAGGGCTGGCAGCAGGGTTTGCGCCGATTGCAACCGGCACCGACATCGGCGGGTCGATCCGCATTCCGGCCAGCTGTTGCGGCGTGGTGGGGTTCAAACCGCCCCACGGGCGCAACCCGGACGGCCCACCAGCCAATTTCGATCGCTACAACCATTGTGGTCCGCTGGCCCGGACCATCGCGGATCTGGCTCTGGTGCAGGACGTGGTTTCGGGCGCGCATCCGCGCGACCATGACAGCCTGCGCGAGATTGTCGTCCTGCCGCGTGAGGCCGGCAGGCTGGACGGTGTCAAAATCGCGTTTTCGATGGACCTTGGCTACTGTCCCGTCGATCCGGAGGTGCGCCGAAATACTCTGGCCGCGTTGGATCACTTTCGCGCACTTGGTGCCGAAGTCACAGACGTCGATGTCCCCTGGACCAGCGCTTGCGACGTGGCGGCCACCCATTGGTACAACACGATGCATTACCTCAGGCAAGCGTCCTGGGCGGCAAAGAAGCACGCCGATCAACTGAACGACTACACTCTGGCCGCAGCAAAAGGCGTCGAGGCCACCACGCTGGACGATGTGTCCCGATCCTGGGAGACCCAGCACGATATGTATCAATTCTTCGGCGCATTGATGGAGCGGTTCGATCTGTTCCTCTGCCCGACCACAACGATACCCGCGGTCAAAGCAGACCACGATGCGACCGCAACGGATTTCGAAATCGACGGAATTCAGGTCGATCCGGAATATGGGTGGATTCTGACATACCACTTTAACATGCTACACCATTGCCCGGTCATCGCCGTGCCCAGCGGTGTTGCAACGACCGGTGTCCCGACCGGCCTGCAGATAGTCGGACGAACCTTCGACGACCCGACCGTTTTCCGCGCCGCACTGGCCTATGAGGCGCAAATCGGGGGATGGTTTAGAGAACCTGGCGCGCGTCCGATGACACACGCTTAAAGACAAATGATGCGGCGCTTGTCCCTTCTGGTTCAGATTGGGGTCCACAAACTTTTCGAACGCGATTGTCTCAAACGGCTATACAAAGCATGCCGCCCCCCCCAAAAAACTTGCCAGTCTCTACCATCGAGAAGCGCGGCAATATCGTCCCGCAGCCTATGTCACGGACCGTTCAGGTGCCGATGTATTTCAATTCTAGAACAACTTTGGGTCAGACACGATTACTGACTTCGAAGACGGCGTGGATCTATTACGAATAGGAGTAACGGGGAGATCGTATGACGATCTACAGATTGCAGAGGACGGGAGCGACTCCGTAATCTCGCTAGAAAACCATGGATCAACCTGTATTCGCCTAGCCACACGGAACACCGTGTGTTTGTCGCTGTAAAACGCCACCGGACGGCCGTGGGTATGCAGATAGCTCTCAAGCGCTTCGAAATAGCTAAAGGTGCTCTCAGACTTTACAAACTGCACACGACTGAAACTGGAATTAGATGCCGAAAAGATAACTCTACTCATGCGAAGTGCACTTGTAGAGGATGCTTCGAACGGTTGGGTGCTTTATTCGCCGATATCTTTGTTCATGATGACAACGATGTATGCATCACCTTTGATGAAGACCTCTGGCCGGAGCACAAGGAACCTATTTCAGCACTCGCAGTTGCGGCTCAACTCGGAAAAAATGTTGATCAAGAACTCTGTCTGCGGGAGTTGCCCTTTGCTTGGCCCGGTTTGGTGAGCACACCAAAAGCACTATCGAGTACACGGAAATGATGCTCAAAGCCTACGCTAGCCAACGGGCTGACAAAGATGCCGAATGAATAACGACCACTAGACTGGAGGTTGCGGGGAGTGTCTCCGCAGCCTGCGACAAGTGAGCACGAGGACCTTCAGGTCTCGCGACTGCAGCGAATGACCGGAATGCGGGCTGCGGTTGCGGTAACCCAGATCAGCGATGAGCGGTGGCTTTGGGCCGTGTGCTAGGGCAGAGCATTCTGCTGATCAACCAAACTCAAGTAAGACACACTGCGCCGGTTTCCAGGTTGCTAAGAGGCTTACTGGCCTTCGTTTGACGTAGACTTGAAGCGCTTGAACCATCAAAACATTAAATAAGCGCAAAAATCCTAAGGTGTTGAATTCAATGGGAGGCGAGTCTCAATAATTCAGTCCCATTAATTACGTACTCCGACAAGCTTTGCGACTACACCTTAGTGTTGCAACCAAGTAGAAATGTCCCTGGGTCTGCAAAGTAGAAATGTCCCGGTTGCCGGGAAACGGTAGTGCAGCCTGGCAGGGTGGAGAC
>NZ_JBQFQR010000011.1:0-170524 GCF_056536985.1 Ruegeria sp. CH8
CAGAATGTCTTCGTCCGAGTATCGCTTCCGAGCCATCCCTTGTTCCCCCTTCTCGGCCAAAGTAGTGGCACAATTTTAGGGGGCAAAGACACCCGAAATAAGCATGTTGGCCGGATCAAAACGATGTTCCGGAAGGTCCTCGGCGGAAAACACGCCATCCTCGTTTAAGTCTTGAATAATGAGCGAACCATTTGCGTCATAGAAGCGAAATGAAATGTTTGCATTCTGCATCGGAACGGTAGCATTGTTGCGAAGTTCGACTTCCAGAGTTGAACCGTCTGTGAGCCACGCACCTGGCGAAAAGTGCGCGTCGTTTCGAACCAGATCGACAGTTAAGAAAACAAACCCACCCCAGACGGCACCAAGTAGCGCACTCCCTCTTCGAGCCATTCTCCATCGACGAGGCGTCAGTAACCCACTAAGCCCAATTGAAATCTGCATATGAGTACCCTGTAGTTTTTAGGATGAGTACTCACACCCTGTCGCAAAATTCAATAGGTTGTAAAAGCAATGATTGAAGTTTCTATAAGTTGAATCCACTAACCTCACTCATGCGACCCAGTCCACTTGTTGGGACTTGAGGGCAGCAAACTTAATGTCCCGATGCCCACTCCAAAGGTGTGACTTCGCCCTGAGACACTGCTTGTAGGACCGCCTGAGGGGCCCCTGAGGCAAAGTCCAAAGGCGTCAAGCTTGGATGGCTTCAACGTGTTTAAACTGGGATATTGCAACTGTCCTTGTGTGAAATTGTCTTTGTTTGCCAACCACCGAATAAACCTACATTAGCTAGATCGTTTAGCAATATTCTACTAACTGCTCCTAGCCCGGGTGCGCACAGGCTCGGAAGCCAACGTCAATGAGCTCTTGTGGCGTGACGGAGTGTGTTTTCAAGTTTCCTACCCACGCACCCCCTGCATAGGTGACACAAAAGGTGACGCTACGGGGTAGCCTGTATTGCAATATCATCTATTTTCAAATACTTATGCGTAAATTCTGTTCCGCGTAATGCTTCTCCTGGGCACCAAATCCCGTACAGAGTAAAAGACCAATCCGCATTTGCGGAAATCACCGTTGTCTGCGGGATAAATCCTGCGTTGCATAAGCCTTGCTGCTTCGAAAGCAGGCAGTGGTTTCGGCTTTCGAATCCAGCCTAATTCTTCGGGCCGGAAAGCCCCGCTCAGGCGGTTGCGACGACAGGTCCAAAAGTGACGTAACGTCCAGAAACGTAAACTTCTCCTTCAACATCCTTACGTAAAGGTAAGCGTTGAAAACACTTTTTGACCGAAGAGTTAAAAAATGACGTAAATAGGCGGATTCTTCCCCCTTGTACCAAGAAAGCCACTGCGTAAATGCCCCGTGTCGCTGCGGATCACCACTCACGGATCATCGATCCTCGAGCCCGAAACCAGCGGGTTCGGATCAGGTCCGCAGCGGCAATTTTTGGAACGGAATTTTGGAGGAAAGTAAAATGAAGATCAGTTCATTTCTCAATCGCTTCAAAGCGACCAAAACTGTGCAAGTTGCTGCTGCAGAAGATACAGAACCCATGTCAGCAAAGAGCCGCAGAGTTCCCCCGATCAAAAAATCCGAACTGACCACGCTGTTCCACTCCGTTCTGGAAGAGAAACGCGATGACCTTCCGGCCGGGCGCAAGTGACCCGCGCCTGACCTCACTGCTCTTCGGTGTTATTCCGTGACCCGGAACTGATTTAAACCCTCGATTTTTCGAATTTTTCCCAGGCCGATTGAAAGGCCGGAAAATCAAAGCCCGGCTGGGTGGCAGCATCCAGAACGATGCGTTCGGTCGTCAGCAGTTTCTGAATCGCGGCCTCAAGCTGATCGACAATATCCTCTGGCACCACCAGCGCGCCATGGCGGTCAGCGTGGATCAGATCACCGGGATGGACCGTTAAACCAAAGACCGAAACCGGCGTATCAAGTTCGCGCACATGGACAAAGCCATGGCTTGGTCCGACGGACCCGGCAACCACCGGAAAACCTTCGGGCAGATCGCCGAGGTCGCGCATGACGCCGTTGGTCAGGGCACCCGACATACCAAAGCCTTTGTGCACGGTCGTATTGATTTCGCCCCAATAGGCGCCGATGCAGTTGGGGAAATCGACATCCTCGATCACCGCAACCGAGGGCGCGGGGCCTTCGGCCATATACTTGTAATAAGCCATGCGGCGTTCCCGGATGATCTCTGGCGCCTCAGACGGTGGCTGAACCGCGGCGATCTTGGCGGTACGGGCATAACCCACAATCGCGGGCTCGGAAGGAGCCGAACACAGCATGGTGCCGCGGGTGAACGCGTCGAATCCGCGCTTGCCCTGCGCCACCTCGATGGCATTGCAGACAGTGGGGGTATCGACCTTACGCAACAGGGTCAGAAGGGACGGTGTCATTTGGCCTCCAGCCAGCGGATCAGAGCCGCTGTCGTGTCATTGGGTTGTTCCAAGGTAGGCAGATGCCCAGCCTGTTCGATGATTTCCAGCGTGCTATTGGGCAGCAGATCGTGCATGAACTGGTGCCGCTCGACCGGACACAAGCCGTCGTCACGACCGCACAGAACCAGCGCTTTTCCGGTATAAGATTTCAGGGTTTCCGATTGGTCTGGACGGTCCATCAGCGCACGGGACTGGCGCAGGAACACGTCCGGGCCAAGATCCATCGCCATCGCCATGCACAGGTCCAGAATGGCACCCTGATTGGGTCCGTCGGCCAGATAATTGGGCTTCATCTCGTCCCGCATCACCGTCCGCAGTTTACCATCACGCACAGCCGCCATCTGGGGGCCGCGCCGCTCCTTGACCTCGGGCTTTTCGGCCAGCGGGTTGGTGTCCAGCAGGGCCAGCCGTTCGACCCGTTCGGGGGCTTGCCGCACAACCTCCATCGCGACGATGCCGCCCATCGATAGGCCCGCCAGTGCAAAGACCGGCGGCGCTTCGGCCAGAATATCGGTGGCCATCGCCTGAACGCTTTCCTTCGTCGCCAGCGGAAAGGTCACCAGGGGTCTGGACCCGGAGAACGCGGCGATTTGCGGCTGATATAGCCGCGCGTCGCACATCATGCCGGGCAAAAGAACCAGAGGCGTCATGCCGAGGCCAACCTAGCGCCTTCGGACAGCGCGGTCAGCTTGGCATAGGCGATGTCGGGATCGACCGCGCCAAAGCCTGCAAAGGTTCCGAACCCGCAGTCACTACCAGCGATCACCCGGTCCGCACCGACGATATCGGTGAAACGCGCGATGCGCTGCGCGACCAGTTCAGGGTGTTCGACAAAGTTTGTTGTGGTGTCGACAACGCCGGGCACCAGAACCTTGTCGTCCGGAATCTCAGCCTTGCGGTCGCGGAACACGGTCCACTCGTGCGCGTGGCGTGGGTTCGAGGTTTCGAACAGCACATAGCGGGATTTTGTGTTCATCAGGGTCGTGAACACTTTGTCCATGGCGATGTCACAGCAATGCGGCCCTTCGTAGTTGCCCCAACAGATATGCACCCGCACGCGATCCTGCGGCACGTTCTGTAGCGCGTGGTTCAGGGCCTCGACATGCATGTCGGCGATCTTGACGAATTCCGCGTCGGACAGATCGGTGAACAACATGTGGCGCGACAGCGCAAGGTCGGGGCAATCCAGTTGCAGGTCCAGCCCGGCGGCCACAATGGTTTCGTATTCCTCCTTCATCGCATCCGCCAGTGCGGCCAGATAGGCCTCACGCGTGGGGTAGAAAGCGTTCTGCAGGAACAGCGAAATCACACCCGGAGATGCGGCGTTCATGAACCCGTGCTTGGCCCCGTGCTGCGCCATTGCAGCCTTGAGGTTCGCAATGTCCTTCTCCAACTCACCCTGCCCTTTCGAGCGCACCACTCCGGTGCATTGCGGCCGGGCATATTGCGGCGTGCCGCCGTCATCGGCCAGCCGTTGCAGGAAGCCGGGGAACATCTTTAGATCAGCCGGAGCGTTACGCGGGCTGTCACCCGAGAACCCGGTATAGCGATCCTTGACATAGGTGGCGTAGGAAATCTTCGAGGTCTCGCCATCGCTGACGATATCCACCCCGGCTTCAACCTGTTTGCGCACGGTTTCTGACACGGCTGCGGTCATGCTCGCGTCAAAGGCGCCCTGTTCAAACGGCTCTTCGCGTTCGCGGGCAAAGATGAAATCTACCACTTCCTGCGAGCGTGGCAGTGATCCGACATGTGTTGTTTTTACGGACATGAAACCTCCGTTAGTTTTTGCGCGCCATCAGCACGGTATGGCTTTGGGTCTCCGGATCCTTGGCCAGAAATCCGGTCAGGATCAGCCCGTTTTCCTCAAGGCAGGTGGCATAGGCCGCAGGCGAAAGGGAGGCGTGGTACACCGGCTCTCCTCCGACGGTTCCCTGATCTTCGCCCGCGCTGGGACCGACAGTCAGCATCAGCATCCCGCCAGGGCGCAGATGGCGCGCCATGCGGGCGATGCAATCCTTCTGCTCATCCGCTGTCAGATGGAAAAAGCTGTTCCAGGCGATGATACCATCAAAGCTGCGGTCCAGCTCAAAATCGCGCATATCCGCCTGCACCCAATCGCCATCGGGCCAGCGGCTGCGCGCGATCTCAAGCATCGCTTCCGAAAAGTCGACGCCGGTTACGGTGAAGCCTTCGGCCTTGAACCAGCGGGCGATAGGCTCGCCGGTTCCGCAGCCCAGATCCAGCACATGATCGCCCGGTTTCAGACTGGCGGTGAAGCGCGCCAACCAGCGCGCTTCGAACAGGGCCTTCGAGCGTTGCTCGTCATAGGCCCTGGCCTGCCGTTCATAGACGGCATGGGTATCGTCGGGATCGACGGTCATCCAACCCAAGTCGCACCGGCAGGATCGTCGGTGGCCGTAATACGATAGAGACCCGCCTGACCGGTCATGGAGGGCGCGACAGTGTAAGTTTCACCCGGCATGACAACTGCAGTGTCACCGTTCGACAATGTAGTCGAATAGCCATCGACAGTGATCCACCAGTGACCGCTTGCCGGCATCAGAACCACAGGCTTCTCGGCTTTGACCGCATCATTCTGGGCCGAGCCGCGGGTCAGGAAATCAACCTCAAAGCCCGGCTTGTCTTTGATGATGCCGTTTTCGCCAATCACAGTCGCGGGTTTGTCCGCCCCCAGCGCCATCAGGTCCCAGTAACGCGCCACGTATTTGCCGATCACGGCATCGACGGGCACTTCGGGATAGGCTTTCAGTTCTTCTTCGGTCAGCAGAGGCATCGGGCGGACGTTGTGCGGCAGTTCCTGACCTTTCTTGCTGTCATACAGCACACCGTTGTCGCCCAGCATCAGGCCATGCGCCTGTGCGTCTTCGATCACCTGCGGTGCCCATGTCACGCCACCGCCCGCATCATCGCCACCGAGGATCGACATGATCATACCGTAGTCGTCGCCCACATTCTCGAACCCGCGGAAGATGCCGGTCGGGATGTTGAAGATATCGCCCTCTTCGGCAATGAACTCACCCGCAGTACCGTAACGGCCCCAGAAGAAACGCCAGCGGCCCTTGGCGACAAAGAACACCTCGGCCGTGGTGTGGCTGTGCAGCGAGTTGCGGCATTTCGGCGGCTGACCCGCAGCGCCGATATTGAAGCCGATCTTGTCGGTGATGTGGACGTGCTGATCGGGGGATTCCGACACGCCGCCGCCGACGATGGTAAAGTTCTCTTTCTGGTCGCTGCCCGGTGTGTGGGCGTCGATGAAAGCGGTTTTGCAGGGTTGCAGCTCGCCATAGCGGACGATGCGTTGTTGGATGGTGCTCATTTTAGTCTCCTAACGGGTTTGATGTTGCAACAGGGGGTCAGCCCGTTGCCCCGGGAGGGCGGTTGTTCAGCCGCTTGGCCCGCAAAGAGGCCCGGTGGCAGTGATACCGCCGGGTTCCTTCGCTGGTATCCAAAGGGGCAGGCACCAAGGGCATTACACGTCCCCGGTCGCCAGAATCAGCTGTTTCCAGACCGCCGTTTCATCAAACAGAGTCCATTCGCGGCGCAACCTGATGTCGCCGCCGATCAGCTCACCCCACTCAGCGTGGCTGATGCCCAGCACATACAGCTCGGCCCCGGTCGGCACGCCAAAGGCACCCCAGCCGTCATGCTTACCGTGCAGGCTCCAACGGATGGCCGAGCGCGGCGGCATGTTCGGATCGTCACGCCCGATCTGGTGGTGGATAGTGAAGGTCGCACTGGGCATTGCCGCGCGCAGCGACATCCAGAACCTGTCAACCGGACCACGCCCATGATCGCTTGCGCCGCCGGGATATTCGGTCTGAACCGCGCGGTCATATTCACGCTCGACCGCGCCCATATCCGCGCCCATCATCCGGGTCAGCAGATCGGCGTGGCGCTGACCCCATTCGTTGTCATTGCCGCGACCGGAATACGGACCTTCCAAGTCATTGGCAGGGGTCAGCGGTTTGACGCAGTTTTCCGGCCCGCCCTCGCGTTCGATCAGATCGCGGGTGAAATCTTTCGGATCCCAGCCCATCTGGCGCACCACCGCACCGTTGTCGCGGATCAGCCATTCGTCATCGATGGTGTTGTTGCGGGCATGGCAGTCAGCCAGAATGCGATAGCGCAGCTTGGCACCTGTCGCCTGACCAAACATGCCGTCACCAAGATGGGTCGCGGTAGACATGATGCGGTGACTCGAAAGCATCCCGTCTTCCGGGGTGCCGGACCAGATCACATCTTCGCCCAACAAGGTGCGGTCGGGAAATTCGGCCAGTGTGGCCATGGTGGCGCCAATTACGCCCTGATTGCCAGTCGACACACTGCCCGGCATCCGCACCACAATGTCGGACCCATAGTATTCGTGCAGCGTGGAAATCCCCCGGTCTTCCCAGATCTCTTTGGTGATACCGATGATATAGTCGGGAAAGTCCCGGAACTTGGCGTCGAAGCCTTTCATGTCTCTGTCCTTTGTGGAATCCACCCTTTGGGCAAACGGGCCGAGGTCCGCACGACAAGCGGCCCATCGATGGCCACTTTGCGCGGTTTCGCCGATGCCGGGGCGTCGATATGTTCAAGTAATGCAGTGACGGTTTCCGCCACCATGAGATTGGCGCGTTGCCGGATCGTGGTTAGGTTATAGGCAGGCCACCCGGCGGGCGGCACATCGTCATAGCCCACGACCGAGACATCCTCGGGCACGCGCAGCCCCAGTTCAAACCGGATCACATCCATCACCGCCAAAGCCATGTGGTCATTTGCGACAAAGACCGCATCCGGGCGGGTTTCAGGCGGGACGTCAAACATCCGCCGCGCTGCCGCACGCACCTTTTCGGTGTGAAAGTCTCCGACTTCATGTGCAAACAGGCTCTGCCCGGCTTCTGTCAGTACAGCGCGGAACCCTGCCTCGCGGTCGCGCTGGGTCGAGGCGCCCTGCCAGCCCGCAATATATCCAATACGCTGATGCCCTCCGGCCAGAAGGAACTCAGCCACTTTGCGCCCCCCGACATAGTTGTCGGACGTGACCGAGGTGATACCTTCGATATCCTGACTGCGGTTGAACAGTACCACCGGAACACCGGCCTGCTGGCAGCGCATGGCAATTTCCGACGACATCGCGACCGAGGCCAGAATGACCCCATCCACCTGATAGTCGAGGATCTCCGCCATCACATCTTCGATATTCCCCGCAGTCCGCGAGGCCATGAAGATCAGGACGTGATAGCCCTTTTCCTGCAAAGCGTTGGACAATTTCTCAAGCGCTTCGGGATAGAAGTAGTTGTCCAGATATCCTACGACCAAACCGATCATACGGCTTTTACCCGACACCATCGCGCGGGCCAGAACATTGGGGCGATAACCAAGCTCGGCCGCAGCCTTGCGCACCTTTTCTTCGGTCTTCTTGCTGACCGACGCGCCGGGTGTGAACACCCGGCTGACCGCCGATTGGCTGACACCGGCCAGCTGCGCAACCTGAAGTGAGGTGACTTTCTCAGCCATCAGTCTGCCGTCCATCCTCCGTCAATCAGCATCGAAGTGCCCGTGACCAGCGCCGAAGCGTCCGAGGCCAGATACGTCACCGCGCCCATTATGTCTTCTACCTCACCAATCCGGTCCAGCTTGATCTTTTCCATGATCCAAGCGGCCCGTTCGGGGTTGTCGAAGGTGGATTGGGTCAGCGGCGTGCGAATGAAAGTCGGGCACACCGTGTTGATACGGATGCGCTGCTTGCCCCATTCGATCGCCATGGCTTTGACCATGCCCTCCAGCCCGTGCTTGGTGGCACAATACAGCGCCCGGTCAACGCCGCCCACGTGGCCCATCTGGCTTGAGATATGGATGATCGACCCCGGCTTGCCCGCCGCCAACAGCGCCTTGGCCGCATAGGATGACAGGAAATAGGCCGAGCGCAGGTTGACGTTGGTCACTGCGTCAAAATCCTCGGCCGAGGTTTCAATCGCCGGGCCATGACGCGCTGTTCCGGCCGAGTTCACCACCACGTCAAAGACGCGGCCTTCGAACAGCCCGCGCAGCGCCTCAAGATCGCCCTGATCCACCACGGCCGCCTCAGCCGACCAACCCTGCTCTTGGAACGCGGCCACTGTCTCGTTCAAACGATCCGCACCGCGCGCCGCGCAGACCACATGCGCACCCGCTTCGGCCAGGGCCACGGCACAGCCCTGCCCGATGCCCGATGATGCACCGGTGACCAGAGCGGTCTTGCCCGCCAGAGAAAACGAAGGGGTGCGGGGCAGATCACTCATCAGCTCATTCCATCCGGTATATTAATGCGCCCCATGTTGCGGGCCTTGTTGAATTCCCGCAGTCGGGCGAAAACGTCAACGCCAAGCTGGCGATATGCGTCCAGAAGATCGACCAGAACCCAGTTTTCGCGGATCTTGCCGTTTTCAACGCGCCAGAAATCAAGGCTGCGCATGGTGATCCGTTTGCCCGAGGGCGCAATCCCCATCCACCCGTCATGGGTCACAGTCTGGATCATGTTGGGCCAGCCCGTCACGGCGGCATAGTCGCCATCCCCGAAGAAGTGATAGGTGATGTCGTCCACATATTGTCCGCGATCCGGCATCCCGTTGAGGAATGGAATCTGGTGCCAGTTGCGGAACCCCGAGAATCCGCGCCCCGTTCCGATACCCGCCGGGCCGTACCAGTTCATACGCGGATGCCAGAACCGCTCAGGCTCCATCACCTCTGGCCCACCCTGTGAGGGGTGTTTCTTGAGGTATTCGAGCATGTCGATGATGTGCTGACAGGTCGCCTTGCCTTTGGCCTCATCATACGGGCCCGGCACAAAACCGTCCTGCGTGGCGGGTCCCGGCACATGCCATTCGCGGCCAAGGCTGGGCGCCATCGGCCAGGCATTCGCCTGCATCATCACCTCGGGGATGTCCCACAGGGCCTGCATCTCGACCACTTTGCCGTCTTCGAAACGGTAAAATTCATGGAACCGCATCGTTACCTGATGGCCGGTTGGCGGGATATCCAGCCAAAGCCCGGTGAAGGTTCCGGTGTAGTAACCGCCGCAACCGACCCAATCAGCGCCATGTTCATCCGGGCCAGCCATGACGATATAGTCGCGGCGTTCCAGATCAGGCCAAGCCGACAACAGGTCTTTATAGGCGGTATCGTAATACGCGTCGCCGCCAGTGCTGTCTCCAAAAGGATGGCACAGTCTGTAAACAGCGTCAGGAGCGCTGACATCTGCCAGCGCCCTGCGCACACCGTCCTCACTGAAGTCGTACGTCGCCGCCCGAAGCGGCGCGATCAGCGATTTGTGATGTGTGTGCTTGTCACTCATTCAGCGGCATCCCGATAGGGCGCGGGCTCACCGTAAGGCACGTTGATCCCGCCATAGCGACGCACACGCACGTTGCACTGCTCGGCATGGCCAACAAAGCCTTCGAGCATGCACAGGCGCGAGCCGTACTCACCGATCAGCGTCGCCGCTTCATCGGTCAAAACCTTCTGATAGCTGTGCGTCTTCAGGTATTTACCAACCCACAGACCACCGGTATAGCGACCCGCCTTTTTGGTGGGCAGCGTGTGGTTGGTGCCAATCACCTTATCTCCGTTCGAGACGTTGGTGCGCGGACCAAGGAACAGCGCGCCATAGCAGGTCATGTTCTCAAGGAACCAGTCGTCACGGTCGGTCATGACCTGAACATGCTCGGACGCGATATCGTCGGCAACCTGCAGCATCTCGTCATAGGTATCGCAGACGATGACTTCGCCATACTCATCCCACGACACTTTCGCGGTGCCCGCGGTTGGCAGAATGCCCAGAATACGGTCAACTTCCGACAGGGTTTCTTCGGCCAGTTTGCGCGAGTTGGTCAGCAGTACGCAGGGGCTGTTATAGCCATGCTCGGCCTGACCCAGCAGGTCGGTGGCACACAACTCAGCGTCGGCTGCGGTTTCATCGGCGATGACCATGGTCTCGGTCGGACCGGCGAACAGGTCGATGCCGACGCGGCCAAACAGCTGGCGCTTGGCTTCGGCCACAAAGGCGTTGCCGGGACCAACCAGCATGTGAACCGGATCTATGGTCTGGGTCCCGATCGCCATGGCGCCGATGGCCTGAATGCCGCCCATGACATAAATCTCATGCGCGCCGCCCAGATGCATGGCCGCAATCACAGCCGCGTTCGGCTTGCCGTTGAACGGAGGCGTACAGGCGATGATGCGCGGCACACCGGCGACCGAGGCCGTGGCCACGGACATATGCGCCGAGGCCACCATCGGGAACTTACCACCGGGCACATAACAACCCACCGATTGCACCGGGATGTTCTTGTGACCAAGGATCACGCCCGGCAGGGTTTCAACCTCGATATCCAGCATCGAGTCGCGCTGCGCCTGTGCAAAGTTACGCACCTGCTCCTGTGCAAACTTGATGTCTGCCAGCTCACGCTCGGTCAGTTGGCCGATCAGGTCGTCGATCTCTTGCTGCGACAGGCGGAACGAGGCGGGCGAATAATTGTCAAACTTCTCGCTCAGCTCGCGCACGGCGGCATCGCCACGTGTTTCGATGTCTTTCAGTGTGGCTTCCACCACGGCGCGGGTCTTGGCGTCGTCTTCGGCCCGGTCGGCGTCAGACTTACCGCGTTTGAGATACTCAATTGCCATTGTCTAAACCCTTTTTATTCAGGACGAGAAGCGGTTTTTTCACCACGGTCATAGGCTTCCCAGCCTTCGCCGTTGAAGATATCGACACCCAGTTGCGCGGCGACATGAGCGAAATCAACGTTCACCCAGTTGTCGACAATCTTGCCATCGACCACTTTCCAGAAGTCCATGTAGCGGATCTCGACACGCTTGCCGGTGGGCGCGATACCCAGGAATTCGCCGGAATGGGTGGCTTCCTGACGGCCGAACGCCGCCGCCCACTCACCCATATACAGGCGCGCTTCGTCGATGCAGGTCTTGTCCGAAAACGCCGCCTGGAACGGGCGCTGCCAGTTGTCCTGAAACTCTTTCAGGCCGGTCTTGGTGCCGCAGCCCTGGTTGCCCAGCCAGCGGAAGCCTTCCGAGAAGAACTCGCCGATATCGTCAATGCGATGGTCATTCAGACCGTCAACCATGGTTTCGATGACACGGCGGGTGTCTTCGGTTTTGCTCAGGTCCGTGTCGCGGGTCAGGACCGCTTGTTCGGGACGGGAACCTTTCATTTTTCTATCCTTTCAGATCGCAAGAAGTGTGTGAGGGGGGTCAATGACCCGCCATCACAAAAAGTCCCTCGGCATTCTGTTCAGCGCCGGATGGCGCGAGACTGCACTGTTGCGCGACCGACTGCTCATCAGCCTTTCACCGCCCCTGCGGTCAGACCGCTAACGATCTGGCGCTGGAAGATCAGCACAAGGAAGATCAGCGGCGCAGTGATCGACACGGCGGCAGCCACGGCAACAACCTGATCGGTCGTGGTGGTTTCGCGGTTGAACATGCCGACGATGGCCGGAACCATGGTCTGGTTCTGCGCGTCCAGCAGCAGTGAGGTCACGAGGAAGTCGTTATAGGCCAGCAGGAAGCTGAAAAGACCAGTAGTAATGACGCCCGGCCACATCACCGGCATGATGACACGGCGGAAGGCCTGGAAGTGGCTGCAGCCATCAACGCGGGCGGCCTCATCCAGTTCGGCCGGGATATTCTGGAAGAACGAGCGCAGCATCCAGATGGTGAAGGGCTGGTTGATCGCAACCAGAACCGCGATCACCGCAAAGGGCTTGCCGTACAGGGTCGGAGCGTTTTCGCCGAGGATCGGGCTCAGCCATTCGGCCGAGTTGATGAAGACCGGCAGGTAGCCCGCCACCAGAACCGAGTGCGGCAGAGCACGGAACACAAGCGCCACGATCAGGATCCAAAACGCAAAGGTCGACCCCGAACGTGCCAAACCGTATCCTGCCAGCGTCCCGACTGTCAGCGAGACGGTCACAACCCCGGTGGTCACGATCAGTGAGTTGCGGAAGTTGTCCGAGAAACCGCGATCAATCCAGACGGTTTTGTAGTGTTCGGTGGTCAGGCCCAGAACGTCCCGGCCCAAGGGGCCAAAGAGCGGGTTCAGCACACCAAGGATCGCGGGCAGGATCACAAAGAACGCGACCAGAAAGCCCACGGCGACCGCCAGTACACCGATCACCCAGCCGATCCATTCCTGACCGGGTTTGGAGTAGGACTTCACCATCGAGGGCAAGGTCTTGGTCGAGATGATAATCGTACCCCAGAAGACCGCGATACCCAGAATGATATCCAGCAGCGACAGGCCGTTGCCCTTGGCCAGAGTCTCAGGCCCGAAAATCACGTTCAGGGCATTGCTGTCAAATGCATCCACCGGGGATTTGAAGCTCATTACCGCGATCCAGAAGATCGGGAAGGCTGCGACCAGGCACCAGAAGACCAGGAAGATGTTCGAGGTCAGCCGCAGGCCGAACGGTTGTTGAAGCGCGCGCGAGGACATATCAGTGACCCCCTTTGTGATCGCGCCATGTCCGGCGCAGCGGAAGGATAAGCAGGATGACGATGCCGATCATGGTCAGCATGGCGCTGGCCGAGGCCCGGCTGATCGACCGGTTACCGGCCTGATCTGGCACCAGGAAGTCATAGGTCAGCCACTGCAGCGAGATGACATAACCCTGGCTCGAGAAACCGACGATTTCTTCGAACACGCGATAGGCGTCCATCAGGTGGATCATCGCAACAAAGATGATCAGCGGCATCAGATGCGGGATAACGATGTATTTCATCCGCTGCCAGCGCGTGGCGCCATCGATCACGGCGCTTTCCAGACTGTCCTGATTAACGGTCTGCAGACCAGCGTAGAAGATAATGGCAGCGAAAGGTGCGACGTGCCACACGCGGTAGAGCATCATCAGGATTTCAATCGTCCACGCCTGCGCGAACAGGGCAATATCTCGATTCAGCCACCATTCCAGCATTGCCGTCAAAATTCCGTCGCCCCGGAACAGCCAGTTGATCGACAGCACCCCAATCACCGGTGTGATGATGAAGGGCAGCAGCGAGATAAAGATCACCGGCCCGCGGATCGCCCGCGCAGCGTTGTTGATTAGGACCGCAATGCCCAACCCGCAGACGATCACCAAAGGTAGAGTGATCAGCGTGAAAGTCAGCGTGAACCGCAACGCCTTCCAGAAGTCGATCGTGGATAGAACGCTTAGGCTACCTTCACTGATCGCACGCCAGGCGCGCTCGGGTTCCAGCACGTTGCGATAGCTTTGCAGCCCGACATACTCGGTCTTCGTGATGACCTCACCATGTTCGTCCAGCTTCGGTTGCGACTTCAGCTCGGTCGTACAGGTCTGGGTCAGGAAACCGGGGGTGCAGGTTTCAACCTCGACCGTCTCATAAATCGGCTGGGTAATGTAAAAGCTCTGCTTGAACACGCTGACCAGCGGGAAAGCGATGAAGAGAAGCATCATAAAGACAGAGGGGCCAACAAAGGCGGAAAATGTCCGGAAGTTCATGGCTCTGCCTTTCTCATGGTTCTCGAGGGATCAGGAGGGGACGGGAGGGCCGGAGCCCTCCCCCCGGGAGGATTAGTTGTTGACAAGACCAGCTTCTTTGGCAGCGGTCAGGTACGAAGCTTCGATATCGGCCAGAGTGGTCGACGCATCCTTAGCACCGGTCAGATAATCGGCCAGACCGTTACCCAGCGCGCTGTGCAGTACGCCCATCGGGGCGGACGCGGGATACGCCTTGGCGCCGTTCTCTGCCGAAGCTGCGGCACCGGCTGCCAGATCACCCGGCGTATAGGCGGGGCTCAGCCAGACGGCGGTGTCGTTGTTGGCGCTGACCATTTCACCATCGATACCTTCCAGTACCAGACGGAACGCGGCATCCGCTTCTTCGTCGCTCATGTTCGCCGCCAGAACAACACCGTCCCACCAGATGGTGGTCGCCGGAGCGGCCGCTCCCATCGGCGCCGACGCCATGGTTACTTTACCGACAACCTGGCTTTCGGCTTCGTCGTTCATCGCAGCGGCGCGGCTGGCCCACAGGTTCGCCATGGCGATCTTGCCCTGCTGGAACTGCTGCTGAACATAGGTCGAGTCGGATACCAGGAATTCCGGATCCATGTACTCGGTCATGGCCTTCATGGTTTCCAGCGCTTTGACGCCTTGTTCGTTGTTGATCGCAGGCATGTTGCCTTCGCCAAAGAACTCACCGCCTTCGCCCATGTACATGTTGACGAATTCCTGAGCCAGGTTCCAACCGGTCTTGAAGGTACCGCCGATCGGGTATTCCATGACACCGGCTTCTTTGATCTTGGCAGCGGCGGCCAGAACGTCGTCATAGGTCTTGGGCTCTTCGATGCCCAGATCGGCCAGAACGTCGTCGCGATACATCAGGTGCTGCGCGTTCACCATCATGGCAATCGCCATAACCTTGCCGTCGACCTTGATCAGCTGGTTCGGCAGCAGGTCCTGACCGTATTTCTCGACCAGATCATCAAGCGGACGCAGCGAGCCTGCGTTCAGCAGCGGAATCATGGTTTCGTTGGCAACACCACCAATTTGATACAGCGAGGGGTTCGCCGCAAAGGCTTCGGGCTGCTTCTCGCGGAATTCCTGATCCAGCGAGGCGCTGAAGTTGCCGCATTCGGCCATCGCATCCGTAACGGCCTTCCAAGCCTCAAAGCCAGCCGAGAGCGATTTCAGCGGCACTTCGTTTTCATACGCACATTCGGCCCACACGCCGGTTGCTGCGAGGGACATGGCGCCTGCCATGAAGAGTGATTTGAGTTTCATGTGTTTCTCCCTGTCAGGATCGGTCCGTCGTCGACGTCCGGACCGCTGTTACGCCCGTTTGGGCTGTTCGTGGGATTGCTCCCCAATCCGAGCACCGCTTTCAGCTTCAAAGAGGTGACAGATATCTGTTGGCACCGAGAACGAGACCATCTCGCCAATCTCGGCACGGAAGGCTTTGTCGGCCTTGACCGACACCAGCGCGCCATCAACCCGGACCGAGATCATGGTCGCGTCGCCCAGCAGTTCCAGCGTGTAGATCGGAGCTGTGATCTGGCCTTGCCCTTCGGCAATGCTGGCGTCTTCGGCGCGGAAGCCCAAAGTCATCGGGCCGTCCGGCGCGTCGACCGGAATTTCCGCATTCTCGGCGCGGAACACACCGCCCGACACCTGACCGTCCATCAGGTTCATCGCCGGTGAGCCGATGAAGCTGGCGACAAAAGTGTTTGCCGGGCGATCATAAATCTCGGTCGGGCTGCCAACCTGCTGAACCACGCCTTTTTTCATGACCACAACGCGGTCGGCCAAGGTCATCGCTTCGATCTGATCGTGGGTCACATAGATGGTGGTAACTGCCAGTTCGTGGCTGAGGTTCTTGATCTGGGCCCGGGTCGAAACCCGCAGCTTGGCGTCAAGGTTCGACAGCGGTTCGTCCATCAGGAAAACGTTGGGTTCGCGCACAATGGCACGGGCCAGTGCAACACGCTGCCGCTGGCCACCTGACAGTTCGGCGGGCTTGCGATGCAGGAACTCGTCCAGCTCGACCATTGCGCTGGCGCGGCGAACCTTTTCGTCATGGGTCGCGGGATCGATACCGCGCACTTTCAGCGGAAAGCGGATGTTCTCATAGACGTTCATGTTCGGGTAAAGCGCATAGCTCTGGAACACCATCGCGACGTCGCGGTCTTTGGGTTCAAGGTCGTTGACCACTTTGCCGTCGATCAAAAGCTCGCCTTCAGTGACGTCTTCCAGACCTGCGATCATTCGCATGGTGGTCGTCTTGCCGCAGCCTGACGGGCCAAGCAGCACCAGAAACTCGCGATCCGCGATGGTCAGGTCGAAATTGTGGACCCCGACAAAATTGCCCCAGCGTTTGCCGACGTTACGCAGTTGAATTTCCGCCATGGTGCCCCCTGAAAGGATTCGCTTTGCATACGTTTGCAAAACTGTATTCTTCGTGAAACATTTCTGGCAAGACTTTTTTGCATACGTATGCAAAAAATCCCTAACCAGCGATTCTCAATCGCTTAAATTCGAAGCAAGCCATCAGAAAACGGTGCAAACGTGAGCTTTCAGCAAGAAAAAACACTCGCCTCCTCATTCTTCGAGGCCCTCGACTCAGCCAGCGAAGCGAACCTGCCAGACATTTTTGGGCAGTTTTGCGCCCAGGATTTGCTGTGGCGCGGTTTTCATCCATTCAATGAAATTATCGGCGCAGATGCAGTGGCGCAGATGTTCTGGCAGCCGCTGAAATCCAGCCTGAAGCGAATGCAGCGTCGTCAGGATGTGTTTTTCGCGGGCACGAACTCTCTGGAACCGGGCGCGGATGTCTGGGTGGTGTCGATGGGTCACCTTATGGGCCTGTTCGATACGCCATGGTTGGGGATTCGCCCCACCGGCAAGATGGCGTTTCTGCGCTATTGCGAGTTTCACCGGATCGCCGACGGCAAGATTGCCGAGACGGCAATGTATTTCGACATCCCGCATCTGATGGTTCAGGCCGGACAAAACCCGTTCCCGCCACAGACCGCAGCACATCTGATCCAGCCCGGGCCGCTGACACATGATGGTCTGCTGTATGAAGACCAACCCGAAGAAGAAGGCCGCAGGACGCTGGCGGCGATCAACGCCATGATCTCGGATCTCGGCCAATGGAATAGTGGCCTGTCGTTGGAAGACGAGTTGGCCCGCACATGGTATGATGACATGATCTGGTGGGGCCCCGAAGGTATCGGCGCCACCTACACGATTGAACGCTATGCCAAACAGCATTCCGGCCCGTTCCGCGCCGGGTTTACCGAACGTTCCAAAACCAAGCATATCTGCCGTCTGGCCGAGGGGCATTATGGCGGGTTCTTCGGTTGGCCCAATTTCACCGCAGTGCCGACGGGCGGGTTCATGGGGATGCCCGCCACCGGAATACCCGGTGAGTTCCGGGTGATCGACATCTACCGTCGTGCTGGGAATAAGCTGGCCGAGAACTGGATTTTCATCGACCTCCTGCATTTCTGGAAACAACAAGGGGTCGATATTCTAGCCCGCACGACAGGGATTGAAATACCATGAGGATTGATGCGCATCACCACCTGTGGGATCTGAACGCCGTGAACTATCCGTGGCTGATGGAAAAGGGCGCAGTACGGTTCTTTGGCGATCCCACCCCGATTCAGCGCGACTATCTGCTGCCCGAGTTCCGCAAGGATGCCGGGGCTGCCGGTTTTTCCGCTTCGGTTCACATTCAGGTCGGCGCCGCCGATCCCTGGGCCGAGGCACAATGGGTTCAATCCGTCGCCGATCAATATACCGACTGGCCTCTGGTGCAGGTCGTCTTTTGTGACCTGACCACGGACGATCTGGCCGAACAGTTGGACCAGCTGCAATCCCTGCCCTCACTGCGTGGTGTACGTCAAATCATCGGTCGGGCACCGGGTGAGGACCAAATCTCGGGCACCAACGATCTGCTGGACAACCCGAAGTTTCTGGCCGGGTTGCAACAATTGGGCGAACGCGGCTTGTCCTTTGACCTGCAATTGCTGCCCGAGTTGATGGAGCGGACCGCCGCCGTTTTGGCACAAGCACCCTCAACGCAAGTGGCGCTGTGCCATGCGGGTTCACCGCATGACCGGTCCGATCAAGGGCTGGAAGCTTGGTCCAAAGCGTTGAAGTCTGTTTCAGCGCTACCACAGGTCACCTGCAAGCTCTCGGGCCTCGGTATGTTCGATCACAATTGGAGCGCCAACAGCGTCAGGCCCATCGTCGAGACCTGTCTGACCCAGTTCGGGCCCGAACGCTGCATGTTTGGGTCTAATTTTCCGGTCGACAGCCTGTCATCCAATTACGCGGACCTGATTGCCAGACACAAAGCGCTGGTGCCCGAAGCCCAACACGATCGGGTTTTCGGGCGCACCGCGCAGCAGTTCTATAAGATATAGCGGGCAGGGTGTCCTGCCGGTCAGGACGCCGATTGCTCGGACACGATCTCGCCAAACCGGGTGAAGAACTTGCCCGACAGCTTTTTGGCGGTGCCCGAGATCAGACGGCTGCCCAATTGGGCGATTTTGCCGCCAACATCGACCTTGGCGGTGTAGGACAGAATCGTCTCATCCCCGTCTTCGGTCAGCGTCACGTCGGCCCCGCCTTTGGCAAAGCCCGCCGCCCCACCCTTGCCTTCACCAGATAGGGAAAACCCGTCGGGAGCGTTGGAGGTGTCCAGCGTGACCTCACCGGCGAACTTGGCTTTGACCGGACCGATCTTCAGCACAACCTTGGCCGCAAGCTCATCGGGCGCGTTCTGGGTCAGTTCCTCGCAACCCGGAATGCACTCCTGCAGGATCTCGGGGTTATTCAGGGCTTGGTACACGACATCCCGTGGTGCCGAGATGCGGATTTCATCACTCAGGTCCATGCGCGCGTCCTTTGATCAGTGGCTTGCCTTGTTCAGCAAAGTTACAGGTTCCGCCGCATCTTACCAGAGTCTGTTTCGGCGCCGCCAATCCCAGACTGGCGGCGCCCACTTTATCAATCGCTGATCGCGCCTTCCTCATCCCGGCGCTGGTGCATTTTGGCTTTGACCCGTGCACCCACGATCAGGGGTAGGACAAAGCCGATGATGGCAATGGACCACAGGGCGATGGACAGCGGGCTGTCGATCAGTGTCCACCAATTGCCGTTGTCGATGGTCACCGCACGACGCAGGTTGTTCTCCATCGAGTTGCCCAGCAGCGTACCCAGAATGATCGGCACCAGCGGCACGTCCAGCTTGCGCAGAACCCAGCCCATCACGCCAAACCCAATCATCACCAGCAGGTCAAAGCTGGACCCCGAGATACCGTAGATGCCGACAAAGCTGACCATCGCCACGATGGGCATCAGGATGCGTGAGGGGATCATTAGAACACGGGTGAACAGCCCCACCATCGGGATGTTCATCGCCAAAAGCATGAAATTGGCTATGAATAGAGCCGCAATCAGGCCCCAGACCACATCCGGGTTCTGCGTGAACAGTAGCGGACCGGGTGTGATGTTCAGCGCCAACAGAACCGCCAGCAACACAGCCGTTGTCCCCGACCCCGGCACGCCCAGCGCCAGCATCGGTACCAGAGCACCCCCGGCGGCGGCGTTGTTCCCAGCCTCAGGCGCAGCCACGCCACGTGGATCGCCGGTGCCAAAGGTGTTTTCCTTGTCGACCAGCCGTTTCTCCATCGAATAGGAAATGAACGAACCCAAAGACGCCCCCGCCCCCGGCAGAACGCCCGCGATGAAGCCAAGGAACGAGGTCCGCAGCATGGTCGGGGTACACTTCTTGACCATCGACATCGGCGGATACAGGCGACCGATGTTCAGCTTACGCCCCTCGGCATCCGACCCGCCGTGGCGGTGTTCGAGGAAGATAAACACTTCGGACAGGGCGAACAGACCTACGATTGCCACAAGGAAATCGAGACCGTCATACAGATGCACCTCCCCAAACGTGAACCGCGGCACGCCTGTCTGGGTGTCCACGCCAATCGTCGCCAAACCAAGGCCCAGCGCAGCCGCAAAGGCAGACTTCGCCTGATTGGTCGAGGAGACGCCGCCCAAAGTCATGAAGGCCAGCGCAAACAGGGCGAAATACTCGGCTGGTCCGAACAACAGCGCGATCTTCACCAGTTGCGGCGCAAGGAAGATCAGGCCCCATGTGGCCAGAAACGCGCCAACGAACGACGCGATGCCGGACAGCGACAGCGCCTCACCTGCGAAACCTTTCTTAGCCATGGGATGCCCGTCCAGACAGGTCATCATCGCGGGCTCGTCACCGGGGATGTTCAGCAGGATCGAGGATATCCGTCCACCATACATTGCCCCGTAATAGACACTGGTTAGTAGGATCAGCGACGGCGTCGCCCCCAGCCCCAGCGTGAAGGCCAGCGGGATCAGAATGGCCACGCCATTTGACGGGCCCAGACCGGGCAGTGCGCCCATGATCGTGCCCAGAAAACAGCCCAGCAGGGCCAGCATCAGGTTCTGCCATGTCAGCGCGATGGCGAAACCGTCTCCGAGGGATGCAAGAGTTTCCATGTTTTTTCCTCAGAACCCCAACGGGCCGCGGGCCAGCGACAGGCCCAGAACCAAATGGAAGATAACGTAGATGCCAACGGATGTGCCGATGCCCACAAGGACGCTTTCGATCGGGCCAGAGCCCAGACGCCAGGCCAGATACGTAGCGGCAAAAGCGGTGGCGATGACAAAGCCGATCTCAGGCAGCAGCTCGGCATAAAGGATCATCATCACCACGGCGGCGCCGACCTCGACCAGACGGCCCAGCGCGGGCCATTCGGGTTCGGTATCGGGGCGCAGGGCGATGACGATGCTCGACAGACCCAGAATGGCGGCGATGATCAAGGGGAAGGCTTTGGGTCCGACGGCATCGGACAAAAAGCTCTCCTCGATCGCCAATGCGGAAAAGGCAAATCCGATGGCGAGTAGCAGTCCGACGACCCCGAAGATGCGGTCACTCATCGGTGTCTCCTATTGTTCGGGTAAATCTAATGATCCGGGCACGGCTTGGTGCCCGGATCGCTGTGAGTAGTGTTACTTGATGATCCCGATCTCTTTCGAAATCGTCTGGATCTGACCCACGGATTCAGCGACAAAGTTCTGGAAGTCTTCACCCTGCAGGTCCAGCGGGGCCAGGCCGTTGGCGGCCATCACTTCTTTCCATTCCTCCGAGGCATAGAGGTCACCGATCTTACCGACCCAGTCGCCATAGGCTTCATCGGTCATGCCACCCGGAGCATAAAACCCGCGCCAGTTGGCACCGATGGCGTCAACGCCCTGTTCCTTGGCGGTCGGGAAATCTGCAAACTCACCCGGTAGGCGGTCGGGGGCCAGCACCGCGATCACCTTAATGTCGCCGGAATCCACGAAACCCTTGGCCTCGGAGATATCGCCGGTGAAGGCCTGAACCGAGCCGGCCAGCAGCTGGGTTACGGCTTCACCACCGCCGTCAAAGGCGATGTATTTTACCGCCCGCACGTCGTCGATGCCATAGGCATTGGCCGCGATCAGCACCTTCAGGTGATCCCAGCCACCCACTGCGGACCCGCCAGCAACCGAGACCGAGGCCGAGTCGGCTTTGATCTGGTCCAGCAGTTCGGGCAGCGTGTTGACCGGGCTGTCAGCCGCCACGGCGATCACGCCATAGTCGGCCCCAATGGCGGCCAACCAGCGCACCTGATCCATGGTGTTGCCCGGATAGGCGCCTTGCGCCAGCCGGGTGGCGGTGGCCGCGCTGGCGGCAACGATCAGTTCGTTATCCTCACCACGCTTGTTCACCACCTCGGCAAAGGCAACGCCACCACCGCCACCGGCAAGGTTCACCACCTGCATGGTCTGGTCGATCAGGCCCAGATCCTGCAGCGACTTACCCACCTGACGGCAGGTGAAGTCCCAGCCGCCGCCAGGGTTGGCCGGGGCGATACATTCCTGCGCGCTGGCGGCAACGCCGGACAGAGCAAAGACAGCAGCCGCGATTGCGCCACTGGTTCCAAACAGTTTCATTCGTGTCTCCTCCTCAGGTCTTTTTGGGCCGCGTCTCAGCGACCGAAACTGATCCCCGCAGGCGCGTGTCCTTGCAGGTCGTACCTGTTTACCGAATAATGCTGTCACGAACCTGTCATGGTTCCTGCGTTCGGCTTTGGGAGGGGTCATGCGCGTTTTGATGATCGAAGATGCCGAAGACCTGGCCGAGGGCGTTGTGGCCCATCTGGCGCGATCTGGTGTGGTGTGCGATCTGGCGACCACCGTGGAATCTGCCAGCGATTTCCGCGCGGTACAAAGCTATGACGCCATGCTGCTGGACATCAATCTGCCTGACGGGTCCGGGTTGAACTTCCTTGGCAAAATCCGCGCCTCTGGGGATCGCACACCGGTACTGATGCTGACCGCGCTCACCTCGGTCGAGGACCGCGTGGCCGCCTTGGACAAGGGTGCCGACGACTATTTGGGCAAACCCTTCGACCAACGCGAACTGGAAGCCCGCCTGAGAGCCCTTGTCCGCCGGGACGCTGACCGCAAGAGCGAACAGATCACGCTGGGTCCGCTGATCTATGCCCCCAAGGACCGCAGCGCCACGTTGGAGGGCAAGCGCCTGACCCTGACCGCCCGTGAGGCCGCCGTGCTGGACGCGCTGATCCGGCATGAGGGGCAATTCCTGTCGAAAACACGGCTCTATGACTCGCTTTACGGGTTCGAGGATGCCGATGTGGGCGAAAACGCCATTGAGCTTTATATCGCGCGTTTAAGAAAGAAATTCACCGGCAGTGCCGTCAGCATTACCACCCAGCGCGGGGTCGGGTATCGGATCGGTCTGGATGGCTAGGCTGCACCTGCCCCACAGTCTGACGGCGCGGGTATTAAGCGCAGTAATGCTTATCCTGATCCTCGGCGGCTGTCTTGTGGCGTTGTCAATCTGGGCCAATGGTCGGCTGGCGGCGCGGCAGGCCTATGACCGGCTGCTGTTGGGCGCGGCCAGCGATATTGCCGAATCCGTACGCATTCAGGATGGCGAGCCATTCGTGGACCTGCCGGTCTCTGCCTTCCAACTGCTGGCGCAGGCGCCGGATGACCGGATTTTCTATGCGGTGCAGGTGCCGAATGGCCCTTTCATCACTGGGTTGGATCGCGACACGGTAATTGACGTCCCGCAGCAACCCGGCACCGCGCCCTTCTATTTCGCGGCAAACCTGAACGGAGAACCCGCCCGCTTTGTCCGTGTGGCCCGCCTGTTTGCCGAACGGGAGTTTTCAGGCGAAGTTGAGGTTCTGGTTGGCCAGACCTTGCGCGCACGTCAGTCTATGACCGCCGGTTTGATGCGTGATGCGCTGCTGCCCATGGCCCTTGCAGGAGTTTTACTGCTGGTCATGTCGTGGTTCGTCACCCGCTCTGCCCTGCGCCCGCTTGAGGCGCTGTCCGACGACCTCACCCGTCGCGACCCGCACGACCTTACACCAATGGCCAGTGATGGGCTGCCGCGTGAACTGCAGGTGATGCTAACCGCGATGAACCGGTTCATGGGGCGGCTCGACCGGCAGGTGGATTCGATGCGCAACCTGATCGCCGACACCGCGCATCAGTTGCGCACCCCCGTTGCTGCCATCCGGGTGCAGGCCGAGATCGCGCAGGACGATCCCGATCCCCCGGCCCGCGCGCGCGCCTTGGACCGGCTGCTCAGACGCACACGGTCACTGGGTACTCTGCTGGATCAGCTGCTGTCGCGCGCCATGGTGATCCACCGCATCGACAGCGCTCCCCGGCGCCCAGTTGACTTGCGCGAAGTGGCGCTGGACGTGTTGGAGCAAAGCGATCACGAATTGGTGGCACCCGGCGTCGAAGTGCGGTTGGAGATCGGTGAAACCCCGGTGTTCATTAACGCCGACGCCTTTTCCCTTGGTGAGGCCGCAAAGAACCTGCTGGGCAATGCGCTGCGGCACGGTGAACCACCTGTCAGCATCGGTACAACGCAAGAGGGCACCCGCGCCGTTCTGTGGGTGCGCGATCATGGCCTCGGCCCCGCCACCCCTATCGCCGATCACATCGGGGACCGGTTCAACCGCACCACCGGATCGGGCGAGGACAGCAGCGGGCTGGGCCTGTCGATCGTGAAATCCACCGCCGAGGCTTTTGACGGCAAGGTCGAGATGACCCGCGACGAAACCGGATTTCGCGCAGCACTCAGCTTTCCGGCCACAAGGGGGATGGAATGATCCGCGCCCTGATACTCTGCCTTTTGTTTGCCCTGCCCGGCACCACGCGTGCGCAGGAAGCCACCGCCAGTTTCGGCGGCGGCAATGACCCGATGCTGATCCGATCAACGACCGACATCGCCATCATTGCACCGGTGCTAGAACGCTTTGCCGAGCTGAACCCTGACCTGCAGATCACCTACGAACAATGGGGATCGAATGCGCTGTTCCAGCACAGCCGCACGGTCTGCAAGGGTGGCCAGAGCCCCGCCGATGTGGTGTTTTCCTCGGCCATTCAGCAGATGGTGTGGCTGGTCAATTCCGCCTGTGCTCACCGTTACCGTTCCCCCAGAACCGAAGCCCTGCCGGAGGCACGCCGCTGGCGGAATGAGCTGTGGGGGATCACTACCGAACCTGCCGTCATCGCCTATAACAAGGCGCTGCTGGACGATCAGCACGTGCCTCGCAACCGCTTTGCCCTGCTGGACGCAATGCGCACACAGCCCGATCTGCTGCGGGGTCGGGTGGCAACCTATGACATCGCGGCATCCGGTCTGGGGTACCTGTTCGCCTATGGTGACAGTCTTGAGGCCACGACCTTTGGTTCCCTGATCGAAGGCTTTGCCCGCATCGATGCCGTGGCCACCTGCTGTTCATCCGAGATCATCCGCGACGTGGCCGAGGGGCGGTTCCTGATCGCCTACAATGTTCTGGGGTCCTACGTCGCCAATGCCGATGCCCCCGGCGTGGGCGTGATCCTGCCCGAGGATTACACGCTGGTCCTGTCCCGCGCCTTCATGATCCCAGCGCAGGCGGGCAACAAGGATGCCGCGACCGGGTTTTTGGATTTCCTTTTGTCACCCGAGGCGCAAAACCTGCTGGCGGCTTCGGGACTCGTGGCCCAGATGGACGCGGCCGAGACTGGCCTGACCCCCAGCGCCCGCCGCTTTATCGCGCTGTCCCCGGCGCTGCTGGTCGCGCGGGACCAGAACCGCCGGGCAGAGCTGTTCAAACTGTGGAACGATGCCTTTGACGTCGAAACCGCGCGCTAGGCCTGTTTCTCGACCACTGGTTCTCCATCCGCATTTACAGCCGGTTCGGCATCGGGCCGGACGGGTTCTACCGGCATCTCGATGACCTCGGGCTCAACCGTTTCCTCGACCTCTTCGATTTCAGGTTCCGGCTCGGGCTCGGCTTCCTGTTTGTCCTCAAGCGCGCCGACGATCAGCGGCAGCATGTGAACGCCTGTGGCCGTTGCGATCTCGGGCGTTTGCGGGGTTTGCCAGCTGAGCGTATCAAAGCTGCCGCAATTCTGGCAGATCGGGGCCCATTCGGACTGAATGTCGTGGCAGTTGTCACAGACCCATTGCGGCCCACGCGGCGCGTTCAGCGCCTTGGCCAGCCAGCCCTGCACCACGGCGTCCGAGGCACCTTCCCCCCGTTCAATCGCCGCCATCAGGGTATAAGCGCGCGCGTCGGCCTGTTTTTCCACCACATCGCCCAGCGCCCGGCGGGCCTCGGGGAAATCCTCGGCCACGATGTTCAACTCAGCCAGAATCAGGCGCGTTTCCGGGTTTTCCGGGTGAATGCGGGTCAGCGCGGTAAAGCGTTTGATCCGCGCCTCGGGCGTTTCATCCGGCGCGATTTCGGCAAAGGCATGGGCCAGATCGGGGTGCGGCTGCACTTCCCAGGCTTTTTTCAGGATCTTAGTCGCGGCGCGCGGTTTGCCCTTTTCGATATAGGCCCGCGCGGCCATCGCAGCGGCGGGCACAAGATCGGGCGACAGGCGGTTGGCCTCGATCGCGTGTTCTTGCTGTTCAACCGTTGCGCCCTCGGCCAGAATATCCTTGGCCTCGGACAGAGCCAGCACCGCATCGCGGCGCTTGAACACGTCACGCGGTAGGTGACCGGCCTTCAGCTTGGCGGTCAGAGTCGAACGCGCACCGCTCCAATCCTGCGATTTGGTTTGCAGACCCAGCAAAATGTCCTGCGTCTCGGCATGGCGCGGTTTGATCGCCAGCGCCTTTTCGGCCAACTTGCGAGCGGTGTCATCGTCGCCCTCGGCCAGTTTCTGTTTCATGATGCCGCGCACGCCGACAAACCGGGTGGCGTTGTTGGTGACCAGCTTTTTATAGGTCTCGGACGCCTTAGTGGTATCGCCATTCATCTCAGCCGCCTGCGCCACCAGCAGGTTGGTCAATTCCGGCTTGTTCAGCAGCTTTTCGGCCTTGTAGGCCTTGTTCATCGCCACGCGACCCTCGCCCGAGGCCAGCGCCATCAGACCATCGGCCAGCGCCTGATAGCCCCGCTTTTCACGGCTGCGATCGAAATACCGCGACAGCGCAGTTTCGTCGCCATTAAGGAAATGAAGCGTTGCGATCAGCAGGGTCAGCAGCTTGAAGAACACCCAGATCAGGACAATCAGAACGCCCAGCGCAATCACCGATTGCAACGGCCCCAAGGTGAATTCCTGACCCCACGCCGTGATCTGCACACCGCCACTGGTTTCCATAAGGAACATGGCGCCCATGGCCAGCAGGCCGATAATCGCTACAAAAACAAGGATCTTTAACAATGACCACAGCATGGCAGGTCCTTCAGTTCGAGTTTACGCTGGATTGCAGCGCATTTGCGGCGTCTACCGCAGCCTCACGGGTTTGAGCCGCCTGCTCCCAATCGGCCATCGCTGTTTGGGCCGCTTCGGGCAGGGATTTCAGTTCGCTCAACGCGGTTCCAACATCACCGCCCGCCAGCGCAGCCTCTGCCCGCGACAAGACCGCATCGGGGCTGTCGCCCTCTTGCGGTGTAACCGAGCGCGCGCCGGTCTGGCGCTGCAGGAACGCGACCAGACCCGTGGCCTTGTCCGCATCTCGCGCATCGGCCAGTGCCGCGCGGGCTGCAGGCGCGAAAGAGCTCCGCAGTGCGGCCAGGGTGGCAACACCATCTTTTGCCGGCGTCGACAATGCCTCGGGCACGGTCACGCCGCCAGCTGTCAGTTCGGCCACCAGACCATCATAAGGCTGGCCAGCGTCCAGTTGGCTGTGCACCTGAGACAGGATCGATGCATTGGTGGCCGCTTGCGCCTTGGCAGCGGCCTGCGCCTCAAGCGCTTGCGCGTCTGAGACCATTTTCTCGACCTCGGCCCGCTGCGCGGCCAGTGAATCCTGCAGTTTCTTCAGTTCGGCTTCAAAAGCGGCTGACACTTCGGGCGAGGCGCCTTGCGTCAGCGCGCCGCTTTCCAGATCGCTCAGACGGCTGGCCAGAGGATCGATCTTGCCCGCCAGCCCGTCGAGGCTGGACTTCACCGTGTCCAGTTCCGCGCTGATCGGCGTGATCTGATCCGTCAGGGCGGCAATTTTGCTGTCCACATCCGAACTATCTGAACTGTCGGCCAAGGAGGATTTCCTCAGCGCCTCGATCTGGCTGGACTGATCATTCAGTTTCGCCTCAAGCGCCGCGAGGCCATCGGACTCGCCGGACCCGAAGAAACCTGCGCTGCCTGCTGCAAACCCGATCCCGGCCGCAAGCACACCGCCCAGCAGGGCCGGCACAAAGCCGCCGCGTTTTTCCGGCTCAGGTTCGGCGGGTTTGTCTGCGACCGCTGCGACAGGTTCTTCCACAACCGGCTCGATGGCCGCTTCGGCTTCGGCTTCGGCTTCGGCTTCGGCTTCGGCTTCGGCTTCGGCTTCGGCTTCGGCTTCGGCTTCGGCTTCGGCTTCGGCTTCGGCTTCGGAAAGGGCCTCTTCTACCGGCTGGGTCGCGTCAAGAGGCGCATCGTTCTGCGAGGAAACGGTTTCAACCACTTCATCCGACTTGGGGTCTTCCACCGGCTTTTGATCGGTTTTTTTCTTACGAGCCACCGCAATATTCCCCTTATCGAATCCAATTTCACATGAATAACAGACCACTCTAGGTTAATCGGTGGCCTCGCCGCCCTCAACCCGCATCGCGTGTTTCACAAGTTTTTTAACCGCTTTCTGCATTTTCTTCGGGGTTGGCTCTTTGGCGATCTTCAGGCGCGCATAGTCCAAGGAATAAAGGGCTTCCGCAGTCGCGTCACTGATTGCGGCCAGCCACAAGGGCGCCGAACCGACCCAGATATCGGCAAATTGTCGCGCCGTTCTGGGCGAAAAGAGCGGCGCGATGACCGGCACATTTTCCTCGGCGGCCGCCGCAGCTTCGGATGTCAGCGGTAACAGTCGCTGCTGGTAGACGGGCTGTTCGCGCACGGTCAGGCCCGACTCGGTCAGGCGGGTGGCTATGTTTCCGCGGCTGTGTTCGCCCCGAAGATGCAGCAGTGGACTTTCAGGCCGATGCTTCAGCAGAAAGGCCACCAGTTCCTCAGCAGTTGCACCAACCATCTGCGCATCCCAACCAGCGCCTTTTGCGGTGCCTGTGGTCGCAGGACCCACGCAAAAAGCAGGCATGTCCCGTGTCAGACCCAGAGACACGGCAGCATTCACAGCATTGGCCGACGTGAAAATCAGCCCTTGCACCCCGTTGATATCCACGCTGATCGGCAGGGGTTTGATCTCGAGGATCGGGGAATAGATGACGTCGACCCGTGATCTGGTGCGGGTCGGCAGCTGCGCAACGAACCGTTCAGAGGCCGCACGCGGGCGAGTCATCAGCAAATACAACAGTCGGCGCCTTCCGCCTTGGGATTGTTTGCATCCGCGCGGGGTGATACCCCGCTTGGCAATCAAGGTGTAACGGATCAGGCCAATGGTGCAAACACTTACCGTCCTCGGGCTGGAAAGCAGCTGTGACGACACGGCAGCAGCCGTGGTGCGCCAAACGGATGGCGCGCGGGCCGAAGTGCTGTCGTCCATCGTGCATGGCCAGACCGAATTGCACAGCGCTTTCGGCGGCGTGGTGCCCGAGATCGCCGCCCGTGCCCATGCGGAAAAGCTGGATACCTGCGTCATGCAGGCGCTTGAGGCCGCAGGTCTGACCTTGGCCGACATCGACGCCATTGCCGTCACCGCCGGGCCGGGTCTGATTGGCGGTGTTATGTCCGGCGTCATGTGTGCCAAAGGGCTGAGCGCCGCGACCGGCTTGCCACTGATTGGCGTGAATCATCTGGCTGGACACGCGCTGACACCGCGTCTGACCGACGGGATCTCGTTCCCCTATTTGATGCTCTTGGTATCGGGCGGCCACTGTCAATACCTGATCGCGCACGGGCCGGAACAGTTCACCCGTTTGGGCGGCACCATCGACGACGCGCCTGGCGAGGCCTTCGACAAAACCGCTCGCCTGCTGGGCCTGCCGCAACCTGGTGGCCCCGCGGTCGAGGTCGAGGCGCGGTCGGGCGATCCTAAACGCTTCCGCTTTCCCCGGCCTTTGCTGGACCGCCCCGGATGTGACCTATCCTTCTCGGGTCTCAAAACCGCGCTGATGCGAATGCGAGATCAGATCGTCGCCGAAAAAGGCGGCCTGACCCGGCAGGACCGCGCGGATTTGTGCGCCGGGTTTCAGCAGGCCATTGTGGACACTCTGGCCGAAAAGACTCGCCGTGCCATGGATCTGTATCTGGAGGAAGACCCCTCTGACCCGGTGATCGCTGTGGCTGGCGGTGTTGCTGCGAACTCGGCAATTCGTTCCGCGTTAGAGACTGTTTGCGCCGAAAAAGGCACCCGTTTCACAGCGCCTCCGCTGGCGTTGTGCACCGACAACGCGGCCATGATCGCCTATGCCGGGCTGGAGCGATTTCGCGCCGGTGCCCGCGATGGTCTGGACCTGACCGCCCGACCCCGCTGGCCGTTGGACCAAACCAGCCCCGCCATGCTGGGCAGCGGCAAGAAAGGCGCAAAGGCATGAGTGTTTCGGTACTGGGTTCTGGTGCGTTCGGCACGGCACTCGCGATCTCGCTGGCTGGAAACGGGCCGGTTACGTTGTGGTCGCGAAACGCCGAATACGCCCGACACATGCAGAACAACCGCGAGAATACCGCGCGACTACCAAACGTGGCGCTGCCGGGAGCGATCACGGTGACGGCCGATATTCAGGATGCGGTTACGGCCGACGTGCTGTTGCTGGCCGTACCCATGCAGAAACTGCGCGCGGCCCTGAAGGAACACGCCACGGTGCTGGCTGGGAAAACACTGGTCGCCTGCTGCAAGGGGATAGAGCTTTCGTCCGGCCTCGGCCCCATTTCCGTGATCCGCGAAACCATCCCGGACGCCCGCCCTGCCCTTCTGACCGGCCCCAGCTTTGCCGATGACATCGCGCGCGGTCTGCCCACCGCGTTGACCCTGGCCTGCGCCGATGACGATCTGAGCCAGACCCTGCAACATGAGCTGACCACGGCCAACCTGCGCCTTTATCGCACCACCGACGTGATCGGTGCGGAACTGGGCGGAGCGTTGAAAAACGTCATGGCCATTGGCTGCGGAGCAGCCATCGGGGCGGGCCTCGGCGACAGTGCCCGCGCCGCCCTGATGACCCGTGGATTTGCCGAAATGCAGCGCTTTGCCCTGATGCGTGGCGCGCAACCAGAGACGTTGATGGGGCTGTCAGGGCTGGGGGATCTGGTCCTCACCTGCTCGTCTGAGCTGTCCCGAAACTACCGTTTTGGCCTGAGTTTGGGTCTGAATCGCCCCTTTGACAGCCACACAACAGTCGAAGGGGTCGCTACTGCGCGCGCCATGTCCGAGATTGCCACACGTGAGGGTCTGGACATGCCCATCAGCGCCACAGTGGCAGACCTGAGCCACGGCATCTACAGTGTCACACAAGCCATCGAAACCCTGCTTAACCGACCCCTCAAGGAGGAATAACATGCTGATCGCCCTCATCGCCCGTGACAAGGACGGCGCCCTGCAAACCCGGCTGGACAACCGCGCCGCGCATCTGGCCTATATTGAGGAAACCGGCGTTGTTTCTCAGGCCGGTCCGCTGCTGAACGGTGACGCGATGATCGGCTCGCTTGTGATCCTTGAGGTCGAAGACATGGCCGCCGCGGAAATCTGGGCCGAAAACGATCCCTATGCCAAGGCAGGGCTGTTCCAGTCCGTCGACCTGATCCCGTGGAAGAAGGTCATCGGTTGATGGCATATTGGCTGTTCAAATCCGAGCCGTCGACCTGGAGCTGGGACCAGCAGGTTGCAAAAGGGGATGCGGGCGAAGAATGGGACGGCGTGCGCAACTATCAGGCGCGCAATTTCATGCGGCAGATGGCCGTCGGCGATCGCGGGTTTTTCTATCACTCGCAAAAGGACAAGGCCATTGTCGGCATCGTCGAGGTTTGCGCTGAGGCTCATCCCGACAGCACTACTGATGATGATCGCTGGGAATGCGTGGATATCAAGGCGGTGCGACCGTTCACAACGCCGGTAACACTGGACCAGATCAAAGCGGATGAACGTCTGGATCAGATGGTGCTGGTGAAGAACTCTCGGCTGTCGGTGCAACCGGTCAGCGAGGCCGAATGGCAGGTGATCTGCGCAATGGGTGAAACGCCAGCGGATTGATAAAAAGGGAAGGTCCTGACGGATGCAGAACCTTCCCTACCCCCGCGTGCTCCCTACTCACCACACGCGTATGGAAATCTCTGGCTCTGACCGTCCTGGTCACACTTGGACCATAGCCGGGTTTCGGCAACCATTTCAAATGCTAAGTCCTTAAAAAAAGGCTCAAATACAAAACGCCCGCCGATGGGGGCGGGCGCTATATCGAAAAACGGGCAGATTAGCCGTAAACGGCTTCTTTGCCGAAATGCTTTGTCAGCATGTAGTAGACCACGGCACGGTACTTGTTGCGCTCGGACATGCCATAGGTCTCCAGAACCTTGTTGATGGCCTCCATCAATTCCGGTCCTTCGGTCAGACCCAGTTTCTTGATAAGAAAGTTGTTCTTGACGGTCTCAAGCTCACCGTCCTGCGTGGCTGCCACGGTTGACGCGTCGGCGTCATAGATCGCCGGACCGCAACCGATGGTAACCTTTGTCAGCAGGTCCATATCGGCGTCCATCCCGCATTTGTCTTTCAGGTCTTCTGCATATTTGGCGATCAGATCGTCGCGTTTTCCCATGGTCATCTCCTGGTTCAAAATTGGTTTCTGGCTACACCAGCGCCGCAAACACGGTAACGGGCGCAAAAAATAGCACAAAGGGAAAAATTCACAGCATTCCCCCTAAAACCGTGAAGTCGATCCTCAACTTGGTTTTGACTCGGCTCTATTTAACATTTACGTTAAATAAAGACTACCACTCGAAGTCAGGAGGTCACAATGCCCGTGTCACTACCAAACGAGAGCCCACAATACAGAGCCGCCCGAAACACCCTGCTGAAGGCGGAGGCCGACCTAAGAGCCAATGTCGAGAAGGTTGCAAACCTGCGGCGCAACCTGCCTAAAGGAGGGGAAATTCTGCAGGACTATATTTTCAAATCAGAACGGGGTGAGCCTGCACCATTGTCATCTCTGTTCGGCTTTCACGATACGTTGGCCATTTATTCCCTCATGTACGGTCCTGACGCACAGTCGCCCTGCCCGATGTGTTCGGCCTTTCTGGACGGGTTGAATGGACAAGTCGCACATATCTCTCAGAAAATAGCTTTTGCAGTGGTGGCTCAAAACACCACAGAAAAACTGGTCGCTCTCAAGTCAAAGATGGAGTGGAATGATCTGCCGCTCTATTCCGCGCTTGGTACGGATTATCAGCGCGACTATCTGGCCGAAGCCCAAGACGGAAGCCAACTGCCGATCCTGAATGTCTTTCAGTGCGATCAAGACGGCATCACTCATTTCTGGAGCTCGGAATTGTTCTTCGAGCCCAGCGAATGGCATCCGCGGCACGTGGATGCGGCCTGGCCCCTGTGGAACATATTGGATTTTACCCCTCAAGGCCGCGGAGACTTCATACCCTCACTACGTTGACGGCAAAAGAAAACGGCGGCCAATCGGCCGCCGCTTCTTTTCCGACATTTGCGAAAATCAGTAGCGATAATGCTCAGGCTTGTACGGGCCTTCGGGCTTTACGCCTATATAAGCCGCCTGCTCGTTGTCCATCTTGGTCAGCTTCACACCGATGCGGTCCAGATGCAGACGGGCCACTTTCTCATCCAGATGCTTGGGCAGGATGTAGACCTTGTTTTCGTACTGATCGCCTTTGGTGAACAGTTCGATCTGCGCCAGAACCTGATTGGTGAAGGATGCCGACATCACGAAGGACGGGTGGCCTGTGGCGTTGCCGAGGTTCAGCAGACGGCCTTCGGACAGCAGGATGATACGGTTGCCCGAGGGCATCTCGATCATGTCCACCTGTTCCTTGATGTTGGTCCACTTGTGATTCTTCAGGCTGGCGACCTGAATTTCGTTGTCAAAGTGGCCGATGTTGCCGACGATAGCCATGTCCTTCATCTCGCGCATATGCTCGATGCGGATCACGTCCTTGTTGCCGGTGGTGGTGATGAAGATATCAGCCGATGCAACTTCGTCTTCCAGCAGGGTGACTTCGAACCCGTCCATCGCCGCTTGCAGGGCGCAGATCGGGTCGACTTCGGTCACTTTCACACGGGCACCGGCGCCACGCAGCGACGCGGCCGATCCTTTGCCCACGTCACCATAACCACAAACAACAGCAACCTTACCGGCCATCATGGTGTCGGTGGCGCGGCGGATACCATCGACCAGCGATTCCTTACAGCCGTATTTGTTGTCGAATTTCGACTTGGTGACCGAGTCATTCACGTTGATCGCCGGGAACGGCAGGTGGCCGTCTTTCACGAGCTGATACAGACGGTTCACGCCGGTGGTGGTTTCCTCGGACACGCCCTGGATCTGGTCACGCATTTTGGTGAACCAGCCCGGAGACGCCGCCATCCGCTTGGCGATCTGCTTCTTGATCACCTCTTCCTCTTCCGAACCCGGAACAGGGATGATGTCTTCGCCTGCCTCGGCACGTGCACCCAAAAGGATGTACAGCGTTGCATCGCCACCATCGTCCAGGATCATGTTCGGACCGTCTTCGAACAGGAAGGACTTGTCCAGATAATCCCAATGCTCTTCCAGCGTCTGGCCTTTGATGGCGAAGACCGGAATGCCAGCTTCGGCAATAGCGGCGGCGGCGTGATCCTGGGTCGAGAAGATGTTGCACGACGCCCAGCGCACATCCGCGCCCAGCGCCACCAGCGTTTCAATCAGAACGGCGGTCTGGATGGTCATGTGCAGCGACCCGACGATACGGGCGCCCTTCAGAGGCTTGCTCTCACCATATTCTGAACGAAGTGACATCAGCCCCGGCATCTCGGTTTCAGCGATGTCCAGCTCTTTGCGGCCAAAGCCCGCCAATGAAATGTCTTTAACGATATAGTCCCCGGCCATTAGTTACTCCACTCCGGTAAAACACAGTCCAAATTGCCCCTAACATTCCTTGAGGCAGGTGGCAACGTGAATGGCCGGAAACGGGGTATTCCGCTTCTCAAATCAGCTGGGTTGACCCTTTAGCTTGATCTTCGGGATCGCTTCAAAAAAATCGGTGCCAACGGCGACAATACAACTAATGCCATTCGCCTGGGTCACCAGAACCGTGTAGCTTCCGGTTTCCTTCGAGGTCCAGACCTCCATAATCGTCTGCGCACCGCGCGTTTTCTGCAATCCGCCAAAGACCAACTCTTCTGAATAGCTGTTCTGTAGCTTGTCGATCACATGCTCGCGCTGCGCACAACTTTGGGCAAATACGGGTGGGGCAGTGGCGGCCATTCCAAAGGCCAGAGTAATTCCAAACAGACGCTTAAACATAGCTAGCTCCCTTCGATACGAGTTACGTTCCGAGAGGGGCACACCAGGAGGAGCATGCACCCCCCTCAGCACAAATGTCGGTATCACCACGCACTGGTTCAAAGCACGACTGGTCAAGAAAAAGTTGGCAGCTGGTGATCTCGACAGGTACATCATAACACAAAAGCGCGAAATTAGCGTGTCCAACTTCACAAGGCATGGCAGAATGGCAACACAAGCACGAGCATGGCAGCGGATGCTGTCGGGGCGCAGGCTGGACCTGCTGGACCCGACTCCTGTGGACATCGAAATCGAAGATATCGCCCACGGACTGGCCTTTGTGGCCCGCTGGAACGGTCAAACAGCAGGGGATTTTGCCTATTCCGTGGCCGAGCATTCCCTGCTGGTCGAAGAGCTTTTTGGCCGGATTGCCCCGAAAGCACCGGTAAAATGGCGGCTCGCGGCTTTGTTACACGACGCGCCGGAATATGTGATCGGAGATATGATCTCTCCGGTCAAATCCGCCGTCGGCCCCGATTACGGCGCGCTGGACGATCGGTTGGCCGCCGCGATCCACATCCGCTTTGGCCTGCCTGCTGCGGTGCCGAAAACGGTGAAACGACAGATCAAAAAGGCCGACAAGATCAGCGCCTGGATGGAGGCCACCCAGATCGCGGGCTTTTCCGAGGCCGAGGCGACCAAATTCTTTGGTCGGCCGGATAAGGCGGTGATGGAGGGGTTGGAGATTACCTTACGCCCGCCGGTTGAAGTACGACGAGCGTATATGGCGCGACATGAAGCTCTGCTGGATCAGCTTTAGCCGAAGACGTAGAAACAGATTTTATTGCCATCCAGATCGCGGGCATAAGCGCCATAAAACCGATCCGGAACCCGTTGTCCGGGTTCGCCTTCGTCTGTAGCACCAAGACTGATAGCTCTGTCATAAAGTGCCTTGGCTTCGTCCTTGGACTCGGCTGCAAAGGCAACCATGCCACCATTTCCCGCTGTACAAGCTTCGCCATCAAATGGAGTACAAACAGCGAGCATCGGAGCCGAGGGATCGTTGCCGATAAAGGCAATGCGACCAGCATCTATCACAACTTTTGCACCTTTTTCGGCAAACAGGTTCGTATAAAAATCCTTAGCGCGCTCCATGTCTGAAACGCCGATGGTCACATAGCCGATCATTTAAGAGACTCCTCTATTGTCTTCATTTTTCAAAGCAGACAATCGAAAATGAAAGCTGAAGTATCAAATCACGTAGCAGTGACAGCAATTCACCGAGGACTGCGCTTCGCCAGTATCCGCTGCAAGGTCCGGCGGTGCATGTTCAGGCGGCGGGCGGTTTCACTCACGTTCCGGTCACACAACTCATAGACCCGCTGGATATGCTCCCAACGGACACGATCCGCGCTCATGGGGTTTTCCGGCGGCGGGGGCAGTTCGTCGCCCTTGGCCAATAGTGCGCTGGTGATGTCGGTGGCGTCAGCGGGTTTGGACAGATAATCGGTTGCTCCGATCTTGACGGCGGCCACTGCGGTGGCAATCGCGCCATATCCGGTTAGAACCACGACCCGGCTGTCGGGGCGTTTTTCGCGCAGAACTTCGACCACATCCAAACCGTTGCCATCCTCTAGCCGCAGATCGACTACGGCGTAAGCGGGCGGGCGGGCGGTGGAAATGGCGCGGCCTGCGGCGACGGACCCTGCGGTTTCAACCTCGAACCCGCGTTTTTCCATGGCTTTGGCCAGTCGCCTCAGAAACGGCTCGTCATCATCCACCAGAAGCAGGGATTTATCGGGGCCGATATCGAGGTCAGTGCTGTCCGCCATATTCTGTTCTTTCCGCTATTTCACGCCGTTGGCTTAAACATGAGTAATAGCAGCGCCATTCCAAAGGTCAAACGGATCAGAGCTTGTCCAGAAAACACCCGACCTTGTCGGCCATCTGTTCCGCCGTGTCATCACGGTTGAAAAATTCAAGAAAGCCCTGTTCGGGCGTCACCAGATAGGTAAAGGTGGAATGGTCGACCAGATAGTACTCATCGCTTTTGTCATGCGCCCGGTAGTATGTCTTGTAGGCTTGGCTGGCGGCTTTGACCTGCTCGGGTGATCCGGTCAGGCCAATAGTCTTACCGCCGAGATTGAAGGCAAAGTCATCCACCACTTCGGGCGTGTCACGGTCGGGATCAATCGAAATGAACAGCGGTGTCACCGACTGGCCGCGCTCGGCCAGAATGTCCACTGCCTCGGCGTTGCGCGACATGTCAAAGGGGCAGACATCAGGGCAGAAGGTATAGCCGAAATAAACCAGCGTCGGTTCGGTGATCACATCGGCGTCGGTGACAGTTTCGCCCTTGCCATTGACCAGCTCGAACGGGCCGCCGATTGCCGCTGTACCGCCCGCGATTTGGGCAGACCGGCATTGTGCGAACTGATCGTCCGACCCCGCCCCTCGCGTCAGCAGCCACATGGCGCCCAGACCAACGGTTAGAACAACGGTTGCAAGGATGGCGTAAAGGCGGATCATGGCATCAATCCTGGGATGAGAGGGGTTGTTGATCGTTTCGGCCCGGACACCTATCAAGATGATCAGCCGATGCAACAGGACATAATCGACCGATGGCAAATTCCAACATCACATTATGGCGCAGTCAGGAACGCAGCAGCTGGATCCGGCTGCGCACGCTGATCCTCCTGCGCTGGGTGGCCATCATCGGCCAGTTCACCGCCATCACGGTTGCACAACAGTATTTTCAGGTGCAGCTGGAGTTGGCGCTGTGTTATCTGGCCATCGGCGTTTCGGTCATGGGCAACATGACCGCCATCCTGCTGTTTCCGAAAAACAAGCGCCTGACTGAGTTCGAAAACTTCCTGATGGTGCTATTCGACCTGTCTCAGCTGGCGATCCTGTTGTACCTGACCGGTGGCCTGAACAACCCCTTTGCCCTGCTGTTGCTGGGGCCGGTGACGATTTCTGCGAATGTGATGAGCACGCGCTCGACCGTGATCGTGGGGGCGGTGGCGATTGTGCTGACAAGCTTACTGGCCGAGTTTCACCTGCCGTTGCGCACCGAACAAGGCTTGATACTACAGATTCCGGATTTGCTTTTGTTCGGCAATTGGGCGGCAGTTGTCATCGCCATCGTCTTTATCGGCGCCTATTCCCACCGCGTCAGTTCCGAAGTGCAGTCCATGTCCGAGGCGCTCTCGGCCACGCATATGGCGCTGGCACGGGAACAGAAACTGACCGATCTGGGCGGCGTGGTTGCCGCCGCTGCGCATGAACTGGGCACGCCACTGGCAACAATCAAACTGACCAGTTCCGAACTGATTGAGGAACTGGATGACCGCCCCGACCTGAAAGAGGACGCCGCCCTGATCCGAGAACAGGCCAATCGTTGCCGCGATATTCTGCGTGACATGGGCCGAGCCGGGAAAGACGATCTGCACCTGCGTCAGGCCCCCCTGTCCACCGTCGTGCATGAGGCCGCTGAGCCGCACCTCCATCGAGGCAAGTTCGTTCACTTTGCCGAAGGTCCGGCGGGCGACGGAGATGTTCAGCAACCGTCGATCCTGCGCAAGCCCGAGATCATCCACGGCCTACGCAACCTGATCCAGAACGCTGTGGATTTTGCCCGCGCCAATGTCTGGGTCGAGGCCGAATGGACCACGGATCAGATCACCGTAAACATCATGGATGACGGGCGCGGATACCCGTCGCAGATGATCGGCCGGATCGGTGACCCCTTCATGCGCCGCCGCCGGGTCGAGAAAGATCAAAGAACCCGCCCGGAATATGAAGGCATGGGGCTGGGCCTGTTCATCGCCAAGACCCTGCTGGAACGCAGCGGTGCCGAGCTGGATTTTGCCAACGGCTCGGACCCCTATCAGACCCTGTGCGACAATCCTGAACGCCGCGGCGCGATTGTGCGGGTGTCGTGGCCGCGCAATCTGGTGGATGCCCAGACTGGCGACACCCCTGTTCCATCCGGAGAAAACCAGCAGATCCGGGTCTGAGTTAAGACCCCGTTAACCATTCACACGCATAATTCCTCCGGTATCAGTTCCGGAGGGCACATGGTCGACTGGATCATTCTGGCCGCGATCAGCCTGACATCTGCCAGTCTGGCAGTGCAATGGCTCTTGCCCCGCCGCAGGCAGAGGGGTGCCAATTTCGGCTTGTCCACACCCGCATCACTGTATGATGCGGTGTTTTTATTCGATGGCATTCGCCTGATTAGCCATTCCGATATCGCGCTGGAAGGGTTCGAAGCCGTCCGCGACTGGCCCGACCTGCGTCGTCTGCTGCAGCGGGATTTTCCCAGCTTTCCCGAATCACCCGACCATATCCGGCATCAGGGCATGCTGGTCATTCCCGCCATCGACTGCACTGTCGAACGAGACATCCTGTGCGAATGGATTGATGGCATCGTCCGCGTCCAACTGCACGACAGCGCCGAACGTTCCACCCCGGTCCAGCGCGACGCGCAGGATCCGATCCGTCTGGCGATGGAACAGGCCCCCTATCCCGTCTGGTTGCTGGATCATCAAGGCAATGTCCGTTGGTGCAATGCCGCCTATGTCGCCTTGGTCAGAAAGGTTCGCGGCCTGGATACCGATCTGACGGCTCCGCTGTTTCCCGGGGCGGACGCGGATGCGCGGTTAGGAGCAAAAACCCGCATCTCTATTTCGTCCGAAGGCAGTGAGAACAAGCTATGGTTCGATCTGACACAGGTTGATCATCCCGAAGGTTACCTGTGTTATGCGGTTGATATCAATGCTATAGTTGCCGCCGAAACCGCCCAGCGCAAATTCGTCCAGACCATGACGAAAACTTTTGCCCAACTGTCCATCGGGCTGGCGATCTTCGACCGCAACCGACAGTTGGCCCTGTTTAACCCGGCCCTGATCGACCTGACCACCCTGCCCCCGGATTTCCTCAGCTGCCGCCCCAGCCTATCCAGCTTTTTCGATCGGTTGCGCGATCAGCACATGATGCCGGAACCCAAGAACTATCGCGGATGGTGCGCTCAAATGAACGACCTGCTCGAAGCTGCCGAGGATGGAAATTACCAAGAAACGTGGTCTTTGCCCTCAGGGTCAGTTTACTCGGTCAGCGGACGCCCACATCCAGACGGAGCTGTGGGGTTTCTGTTTGAGGATATCACCGCGGAAATTACCCTGACCCGTCGGTTCCGCTCGGAGATGGATCTGATGCAATCGGTTCTGGACAAGCTGGCCGATGCAATAGCGGTCTTCGGCGATGATGGAACATTGGCAATCACCAACCGTGCCTATCAGAAATTGTGGGGGGAATCCGATGAGGCCGGATTCGAACCAGAGTCGGTACTGGATGTGACGCGCAGCTGGCAGGAACAATGCACAGCCACGCCTATTCTGGGCGAGATCCGCGACTTCGTGCAAACCCGAGACGCCCGTGCGGAATGGTCCAGTGGCCTTCGGTTGCGAGATGGGACCAATTTGATCTGCACAGTCAGCCCTATGCAGAACGGCGCGACGATTGTCAGGTTCATGGTGGACGAGCTTGGGGCTACACAACCGATCCGCCAAATCTGCGCCTGAACCGGGTTGCAGCCGACAAGGCCTGAGGTCATTGTGGCGCCATGACGTTGCACCCTCGTTCGATCACCCTGACTTCGCCCGAAGAAACATCGCAATTCGCCGCCCGTCTGGGGGCGGAATTGCACCCCGGCGACGTGGTTCTGCTTGAAGGTGAGATCGGCAGCGGCAAGACCCATTTCGCCCGCAGCCTGATCCAGTCGCTGATGACCGTGCCCGAGGATGTGCCCTCGCCCACCTATACGCTTGTTCAGGCCTATGACACCCTGGCGGGCGAGATTTGGCATTGCGATCTCTATCGTCTGTCTGCAGTGGAAGAGATCGAGGAACTGGGCCTGACCGAAGCGTTTGACACAGCAATTTGCCTGATCGAATGGCCGGACAAACTTGGCCCACTGACCCCTGAAACCGCCCTCAAACTAAGCTTTAAAACAGACCCTAATACGATGGAAAACCGTCATCTGACCCTGTCGTGGTCCGATCCAAAATGGCCCCTCAAACTGGAGAGCGGCAAATGACAAACCGCGCTGTGCTGGCCGAGGCGCTGATTGCACAAACACCATGGGCCAACGCCACACGTGCACCGCTGGCCGGGGACGCGTCAAACCGTCGATATGAACGTCTGACCGATCCCGATACCGGTCGGACCGCCGTGCTGATGGATTCCCCTCCGGGTAAGGCCGAACCGGTCGCGGATTTTGTGCGCATGGCGAACCATTTGCGCTCTGTTGGCCTCAGCGCTCCCGAAATTTACGCCGAGGATACGGAATTCGGCTTTCTGCTGCTGGAAGATCTGGGCGACGACCTGTTTGCCCGCGTTCTGAAGCAAGACCCAAAGATGGAGCGGCAGCTATACGAGGCCGCGACCGACGTTCTGATCGCGCTACACAAGGCCCCCACCCTGTCTTTGCCCTCTTACGGCCCATCTCTGATGACCGAACTGGCGGCGTTGTCTTTTACCAAATACGCGAAAGCGGTTCAGGGTCAGCACGACACAAGTGCGCAGGAACAGTTCGAATACCGATTTTCTGACATTCTGCATCAGGAAACCTCGGGGACCAAAGTGGTGATCCAGCGCGACTACCATGCCGAGAACATGATCTGGCTGCCGGACCGGGACGGCGTGAAACGGGTGGGCCTGCTGGATTTCCAGACCGCCATGCTGGGCCATCCGGCCTATGACCTCGTGTCAATGCTGCAGGATGTCCGCCGCGATGTGGCCGCGGGCACCGAGATGCGGATGGTCAACCGCTATATCACCGCAACCGGCGTGAACGATCACGACTTCCGCACCGCCTATGCCGTGCTAGGGGCGCAGAGAAACCTGCGGATTCTGGGCGTATTTGCCCGTCTGGCGACGGAATACGGCAAACCTCAGTATATTGATCTGATCCCGGCCACATGGACGCATCTGATGCGCGATCTGGATCACCCGGCGTTGGCGACGGTGGCCGATCTGCTGCGCGCGGCCCTGCCCGCGCCAACCCCGGAAAACCTGGACAGGCTCAGACAGACATGACCCGACATCCCGAAGCCGTGATGTTGTTCGCCGCCGGGTTTGGCACCCGCATGGGCGCGCTGACCAAGGATCGCCCGAAACCTCTGATCGAGGTCGCAGGCCGCCCCCTGATCAACCATGCGCTGGATCTGGTGGAGGGCTTGGGACCTGATCGCGTGGTGGCCAATCTCCACTACCTGCCCGACCAGCTTGAGGCACATCTGGCCCCCAAAGGCGTACTGCTGTCTCGTGAAGAGCCCGAGATTCTGGAAACCGGAGGCGGATTGCGCGCGGCTCTGCCTCTGCTAGGGCCAAACCCGGTTTTCACCCTAAATACCGATGCGATCTGGGCCGGGCCCAACCCTCTGACCCTGTTGCGCGATGCCTGGGACCCCGATCGGATGGATGCTTTGCTGATGTGCGTTCCTCTTGACCAGACCATCGGCCACTCTGGAACGGGCGATTTCACCGCCGATGCCGAGGGCCGGATCACCCGTGGCCCTGGCCTGATTTATGGCGGGGTGCAAATCCTGAAAACCGAAGGGCTGATGGCCATTCCAGACAAGGCATTTTCGCTGAACCTGCTTTGGGACCAAATGCATAGCCAAGGTCGCCTGTTTGCGGCCACCTATCCCGGCCGCTGGTGCGATGTAGGCCGCCCCGAAGGGATTACCTTAGCCGAAGGGCTGATCGCGGATGTTTGAACCCAGCACCGCCCCCCGCGTCTTTGCCGTTCCGCCCGGATCGGATTTCCCCAAAGCGTTGGTGGACGGGCTTCGCCTGCGCAACGCCGAGCACCCGCCCGAGGCCCTAGCACGGGTGCAACTGGTCGTGAACACCCGCCGCATGGCCCGCCGCGTGCGTGATCTGTTCGATCAGGGGCCCGCTTGCCTCTTGCCGCGGCTTTCACTGGTCACCGACCTGGGTGAAAGCGTCGATCTGGCGCAGATTCCTCCCGCCATATCGGCCCTGCGGCGCAGGTTGGAACTGACGCAACTGATCGCCAAGCTGTTGGAACAACAGCCTGATTTGGCCGCGCGGTCCTCACTCTTTGATCTGTCCGACAGTCTGGCCGCACTGATTGACGAGATGCAGGGCGAGGGCGTTTCACCCGATGCGATCCGCAAACTGGATGTCAGCGATATGTCAGGTCATTGGGCCCGCGCGCAGGCATTTATCGGGATCGCCGATCACTTTATCGACTCTGGCCCCGATGCACTGGATGCGCAGGCGCGGCAACGTTCAGTGGTCGAAAACCTGATCGACCGCTGGCAGGTGGCGCCACCGCAACACCCTGTGATCCTTGCGGGTTCTACCGGCTCGCGCGGCACCACGCTGATGCTGATGGAGGCCGTTGCCTGCTTACCCCAAGGGGCGCTGATCCTGCCCGGCTACGATTTCGACCAACCGGATCATGTCTGGCGGGGATTAGACGACGCGCTGACCTCGGAAGATCACCCACAATACCGGTTCCGCAAACTGATGACCCGGCTTAAGGTTCAGCCCGACCGGATCGAACGCTGGACCGATGATCAGGCGCCTTCACCTGCGCGTAATAGACTGATTTCACTGGCCTTACGTCCCGCTCCGATCACTGATGCCTGGATGTCCGAAGGCCCGCAGCTGACCGATCTGGATGCAGCAACCAAAGACCTCACACTGGTCGAGGCACAATCCCCCCGGGCCGAAGCGCTGGCCATCGCTCTGCGCCTGCGCGAGGCGGCAGAAACCGGTCAGACCGCCGCGCTGATCACACCCGACCGGATGCTGACCCGTCAGGTTAGCGCCGCGCTGGATCGCTGGAACATCCTGCCCGATGACAGCGCGGGCCTGCCGCTGCAGCTGTCGCCTCCGGGCCGGTTCTTGCGCCATGTGGCGGGGCTGTTCACCCGGCGGCTGGAAGGTGAGGCGCTGCTGACCCTGTTGAAACACCCGCTCTGTCACGGTGGCGGCGATCGCGGCGCGCATTTGCTGCATAGCCGCGACCTGGAGCTGGACTTGCGGCGGCATGGCCCTCCGTTCCCCGACAGCGTCAGTCTGACCGCGTTTGCCATCCGCAAAGAGGTGCCCGAGGGCTGGATGCGCTGGCTGACGACACAGTTCTGCGACCAGCATATCACCGGTGAGCTACCCTTGTCGGATTGGGTGACGCGCCTGCGCACCTTGGCCGAGGCAATTTCAGCGGGTAGCGATGGCGAAACCGGATCGCTGTGGGAGAAGAACGCAGGCCAAAAGGCGTTGAAAGTTCTGACCGCGCTAGAGGATGAGGCCGAACATGGCGGTCCGATAACCGCCCGTGATTTCGCCGATCTGCTGGGGGCGCTGCTGGCCGGCGAAGAGGTCCGTGACCGCGACGCACCGCATCCGCATATCATGATCTGGGGCACGCTCGAGGCGCGGGTGCAGGGTGCCGACCTGTTGATCCTTGGCGGTCTGAACGAAGGTAGTTGGCCCGAGGCCGCCGCGCCGGACCCCTGGCTCAACCGCCAGATGCGAGACAAGGCCAGGCTATTGCTGCCCGAGCGCCGTATTGGCCTGTCAGCCCATGACTTCCAACAGGCTGTCGGCGCGCCCGAAGTCTGGCTGACCCGCGCGACCCGGTCCGATGACGCCGAAACCGTGCCGTCGCGATGGCTGAACCGGATGACAAACCTGTTGCAGGGCTTGCCGGGGCAGGGTGGTCCACAGGCCCTGTCGGCAATGCGCGCCCGTGGCCAGACATACTTGCGTTGGTCGGAACAGCTTGAGGCCGCGCCGAGGATTGACCCAGCGCCACGCCCGTCTCCGCGCCCGCCGATCACCGCACGCCCGCGTCGTCTGAGCGTTACCGAAATCAAACGACTGATCCGCGATCCCTATGCGATCTACGCCAAACATGTGCTGCGGCTGCGGCCTCTGGATCCTTTGGTGCAGGCCCCGGACGCCTTGCTGCGCGGAATCGTCATCCACGAAATCCTCGAACATTTCGTCAAGGACAGCGTGTTGGACGGTGCTTTGCTGACCCGAGAGAATTTCCTGAAACGCGCCGAGACCCTGCTGGACCAGCATGTCGCTTGGCCCACCGCCCGGAAATTGTGGCTGGCTAGGTTGGAACGCATTGCCGACGATTTCCTGACTGCCGAAACCGCCCGGCGCGGCGACGGGGGGCCGGTGGCGTTCGAGGCGGCGATGAAACTGGTACTGAACCCACTGGATTTCACCATCGCCGGCCGGGCCGACCGGATCGACCATAACAGCCGAGGTGCGTTGCGGCTTGTGGATTATAAGACCGGCACGCCTCCGACCGAAAGCCAGCAGGCCAAGTTCGACAAACAGCTGCTGATCGAGGCGGCAATGGCCGAGCAGGGCGCAATAGAAGGCATCGACCCTCTGCCAGTGGCCGAAGCAGTTTTTATCGGCATGGGTGGCACCTATAAAGAGGTCGCAGCACCGTTGACCAAGGAACCACCCGACAAGGTTCTGGCCGAGCTGAAAGAGCTGGTTTCTGCCTATTTAGAGCCTGATCAGGGGTTCACATCGCGCCGGATGCTGCACAAGGACACCGATATTGGCGACTATGATCATCTGGCCCGCTTTGGCGAATGGGACCGCACTGATGAGACCGATCCGGAGGTGCTGAAATGAACGCCCGCAATGATGCAACCGAACGGCAGGTGCAGGCTGCGCGGCCCGATGCCTCGACCTGGTTGGCAGCCAATGCGGGCTCGGGCAAGACACGGGTTCTGACCGACCGGGTGGCTCGTCTGTTGTTGGGTGGCGTGCAGCCGCAGCACATCCTTTGTCTGACCTATACCAAGGCCGCGGCCAGTGAGATGCAGAACCGGTTGTTCAAACGGCTGGGTGAGTGGGCGATGTTGGACGACGACGCGCTGCTGGCTCAACTGACCGACTTGGGCGTGCCGGGTGTGATCGACCCCGAAAGGTTGGCACAGGCCCGCACCCTCTTTGCCCGCGCCATTGAGACACCGGGCGGTCTGAAGATCCAAACGATCCACTCATTCTGCGCCTCGCTGCTGCGGCGCTTTCCGCTGGAGGCCGGAGTCAGCCCGCAATTCTCCGAGATGGAGGACCGCGCCGCTGCCCTGTTGCGCGAGGAGATCGTCGAAGACTTCGCCGAAGGCCCGCAGGCCTCGCTGATCGAGGATGTCGCCCGTTTCGTCACCGACACCGGCTTCGAAAACCTGACCGCTGCCATCACCCACAAACGGAACCTGTTTGCCCAACCGCTGGACTGGTCCGACCTGCTGCGCCGCTTTGATCTACCGGATGGGTTTGACGAAGACGCCCTGCAGGCCCGCGTTTTCATGGGGGGAGAGGTTGACCTAATCCGCTCGATCCTGCCAGCGCTGACAGAGAGCGGCGGCAACAACGCCAAAGCAGCGACCAAGCTAGCGGCGTTTACCGAGGCGCGGATCAACAGCCTGCCGGCATTGGAAAGCGTGTTTCTGACCGGGAAAGCGGCCAAAGAGCCGTTTACCGCCAAGATCAACAGCTTTCCCACCAAAACCCTGCGCGAAGGGGCGTTGGCTGCCCAGATGCCGCAGCTTGAGTCTTTCATGTTGCGTATTGAGGCCACTCGGGAACAGCGTTTGGCCTTGGTCGCGGCGCGCAAGACGAATGTGCTGCACCGCTTTGCCGCTGCCTTCCTACCGGAATATGAACGGCGCAAACAGTTGCGTGGTTGGCTGGATTTCGATGACCTGATTCTGCGCGCGCGGCAGGTGCTGAACGACCCGGCCGTGTCGGAATGGGTGCTGTACCGGCTGGACGGCGGTATCGACCACATTTTGGTGGACGAGGCGCAGGATACCAGTCCCGACCAATGGGACGTGGTCGAGAAACTGGCGCAGGAATTCACCAGCGGGGAAGGGGCCCGATCCGGGGTCGAGCGCACGATTTTCGTGGTCGGCGACAAGAAACAGTCGATCTATTCCTTTCAGGGTGCCGACCCGCAGGCCTTTGACCGAATGCAGCAGGAATTTGGGCGCAGACTTGCGGAATCAGGCTCTAAACTTTGGGATTCGACGCTTGAATACTCGTTCAGATCCTCCAGCGCGATCCTGTCTCTGGTCGATATCCTGTTCGAAAACCGGGCTGAGGCCGGGTTTCACAAGGACAGTCTACACCGTGCCTTCAAATCCGATCTGCCGGGACGTGTCGATCTGTGGCCGGTGGTCGAAAAGGTCGACGAAGATGATGACGGCGACTGGACCGATCCGGTCGACCGCCCCGGCACACGGCATCACACCGTCATTCTGGCCGAGAAGGTGGCCCAGTCCATCAAGGATATGATCGACCGCGGAGAGACGATTCCTGAGGACGGCAAAACGCCCGGCACATTCGTGCGGCGTAAGGTGCAGCCGGGGGATTTCCTGATCCTCGTGCAGCGCCGCTCGGACCTGTTTGCTGAGATCATCCGCGCGTGTAAGGCCCTGCGCCTACCCATCGCCGGGGCCGACCGGCTGAAGGTGGGTGCGGAACTGGCCGTGAAAGACCTGACCGCGCTGCTCAGCTTTCTGGCCACGCCCGAAGACAGCCTGTCGCTGGCGACCGTGCTGAAATCGCCTCTGTTCGGCTGGACGGAGCAGCAATTGTTCGATCTGGCACATAAGCGGCAGGAGCAATTCCTGTGGGCGGCGCTGCGTCATCGTGCCGAAGAGTTCCCGGAAACGCTGGAGATTCTCAACGATCTGCGCGGTCAGATCGACTTTCTACGCCCCTATGACCTGATCGAGCGCATCCTCACCCGCCATGATGGGCGGCGCAAACTGCTGGGGCGTCTGGGGGCCGAGGCCGAGGATGGAATCAACGCGCTGCTGTCGCAGGCGTTGGCTTATGAGCGGACGGATATCCCCAGCCTGACCGGTTTTCTGGTTTGGATGCAGACCGACGATCTGGAAATCAAACGGCAGATGAGCGGCGTCGGCAACATGATTCGGGTGATGACCGTGCATGGCTCCAAAGGCCTTGAGGCGCCGATCGTGATCCTGCCGGACACCGGCAAACGGCAGGCCCCGCGTGATGCTGAGATCATGGTGGGTGAGGGCACACCACTGTGGAAAGTGCCCGCAGACGCGTCTCCGGGCCTAATCGCCAAGGCAAGGGCCGAGGCGCGGGCACGGGAAGAGAATGAACGTCTTCGGCTGTTTTATGTGGCTCTAACACGGGCAGAAAAGTGGTTGATCGTGGGTGCGGCGGGGGATGTCGGCAAGGACGGAACCAGTTGGTATCAGATGGTTGAGGCCGCGATAGCGCGGGCAGGGGCCACGCAGCTGCCGGGGTCCGGTACGCTGCGCCTGTCCCATGCGGATTGGGACGCGCTTCCGATTGTCGAACACGCGGAACCCGAAATTGCCCACGCGCCACTGCCAGATCAGTTCCTGAACCCCGCCACTGTGCCGGACCCTGCGCCGGAAACGCTCAGCCCCTCTGATCTGGGCGGGGCCAAAGCACTGCCCGGCGAGTCCGGTCAGGATGAAGAGGCCGCCAAGCTGCGAGGCACACGCCTGCACCTGCTGCTGGAGCATTTGCCATTGGTCGCGCAGGAAAAATGGCCGCAGTTCTGCGCCCGGGTTCTGCCCGATATGCAGGATGCAGACCGACAAGAGCTGCTGACTGAGGCACAGGCCGTTCTGACTGCGGGGCATCTGCAATCCGCATTCGCGGGCGACGCACTGGCCGAAGTTCCTGTCACTGCCGAGCTGGACGGGCGGCGAATGCACGGGGTGATCGACCGGCTGATCGTGACGGAAGCGAACGTGCAGGTGATTGATTTCAAATCAAATGCCACGGTTCCGAACAGCCCCGCAGCGTGCCCCGAAGGTCTGTTGCGTCAGATGGGAGCTTACGCGCAGGCGCTTGCCCAAATCTATCCGGGTCGGGAAATCCGCACGGCAATCCTGTGGACCCGAACGGCAGATCTCATGTGGTTGCCACACGAGCTTGTGACGGATGCACTGGCCCGCACCCAGATATCTTGACCTCGGACTGCGGCGACCCTACGTTCTGTTCCCGAGCTTACCCCATTCAGGAGACATGAAATGTCGACCGTAGCCGTAACCGACGATACCTTTGACGCCGAGGTTAAGAATTCCGACATCCCCGTGGTTGTCGATTTCTGGGCCGAATGGTGTGGCCCCTGTAAGCAGATTGGCCCCGCTCTGGAAGAGCTGGCCGCTGAATATGGTGACAAGATCAAAATCGCCAAAGTCGACGTGGACAGCAACCCGAACGCAGCCGCAGCCATGGGCGTACGCGGCATCCCGGCGCTGTTCATCTTCAAGGACGGTCAGGTTATTTCGAACCGTGCGGGCGCGGCACCCAAGGCGGCGCTGCAAAGCTGGATCGACGAGTCGATCTGATTGCCTTCAGATTATCGATGCAAAGGGTGCCTTGAATTGGGCGCCCTTTCTTTTTTCAAAATCCGTCACTCGATTGTCCAGCTCACCGAAATCCCACTGCCATCCTTGTGTGTGAATGTGACTGAGTCATCCGCGAGGGAAACGACCTGACAATCATGGGGCAGGGGTACGCTGTCGATCACAAGGTCCCGGCAATAATGCGTGCCTTTCCATTCCCATGAGCCGCTGATGCTGCCGCCTTCGGGGCCTTTGCCCTCAACCACGCCGTTTTTGAGTATTTTCACCCAAGCCTGTCCCTGAACAAGCTTTTTGCCAACAACCAGTTCCATAAACTTGTGTTTGCTTTCAATCTCTTCGGCTGACGCCTGCGTCACGGCACAACCAAATACCACCACCAATGACATGAGCTGAAACGACCTCATCACAGAAATTCCTTTCACGACCGCACAGATTAATGGCTTCGACTTTAACTGAAATTTCCGAGATTTTACATCGCTCTGTCCACAAATGCGTTTTCGGTAATCAAGCCTTGCCCGACATCATACATCGTTTTCGTTCTTACAATTTACAGAAACTCGTGCAGGTTGGCGCAGGAACTAACAACAGGAGATGACATGCCCAGGACACGGGTGCTTGTGGAATTCGGAATGGGAACGTCGTTGCGCCGTGAGGACTACACCGAAGCGGCTTTGCGGGCGATCAAGGACGCGCTGTGGCACAACTCGGTCAATATGGCCGAGCTGTTCGATTTCCCGAAAGAGGCGATGATCATTGATGCCGAGATTGGCGTGCAGAAACCTGATCAGGTGGATCGGGAGGCGTTGAAAGTGATCTTTCCCTATGGCCAGCCCAATATCACCGTCACACAGGGCGGGTTGGATATCGAAAAACCCCACACCGAAGGGCGCACGGTTATTGCCAACGCGGCCGTCGTTGTTTCCTTCGACATGGAGCCAGTGACATGACCGAAAAACGTATCATCCTTGAGATGGGCACTGGGAATGACCTTTACGGTCAGGACTACACCAAGGCGGCGCGGCGGGCGGTGCAGGATGCGCTGCACCATTCCTCGATCACTCTGTTTTCAAAGCTGGATATAGACCATGCCGAGATGCGTGTAATGGTCACGGTTGGCGTGCAACAGCCGGAGCGCGTGGATTGTGAGTTGGTCGCGGCCGATCTGCCCCGGGGTCGGGCCGAGGTACGGGCTGTTAAGGGCGGGCTGGACGTTGAAGATGCCGAGGCCGGAACCCGACATGTTGTGGCAACCGCCGCGATCGAGGCGTTCCTGCCGGATCTTTCCGGCCAATACAAACTGTCCTGACAAAGAAAAAGCCGCTCGGGTGAGCGGCTCATCTTTTGCTGTCGTACTGACGGCGGATCAGACTTTGTCGATGTCCGCGCGGCACAGGCCGATATCGTCCAGCTGTGCATCGCTCAGCTCTGCCAGCAGCGCGCGCGTTTTGCGGGTTTTGTTCCATTCGGCGGCTTTTTCAAAAGCTGCGGTGAACGCGTCCACTACATGCAGGATGGTAGCTGCTCCGAGCGGCGCATGGATATTTGCGGTGGTTGCCATTTGCGCATTCCTTAAACTGAAACAGCCGACCCTTCGTCGGTTGTAAGTTTCATTTAGGCTCATGTGCCGAGTCTCACAATTGCTAGTCCGGTAACCCCGAATTGCGATTCTTGCATATCTTTTGAGCAGTTTGTGAACTGTTGCGCTGCGAGCGGGTCCGGCCCATATAGGATGCCAGCGAAGAACGGAGGCCCTGATGGCAGACAGCGATTTTCCCGGTTGGCATGGCACAACGATCATTGGCGTCAAAAAGGGCGGCCAGGTGGTGATTGCCGGCGACGGACAGGTCAGCCTGGGCCAGACCGTGATCAAGGGCACCGCCCGCAAAGTGCGCCGCCTGTCCCCCGGCGGGTTCGAGGTTGTCGCCGGGTTCGCCGGATCGACCGCTGACGCGTTTACCCTGCTAGAACGACTGGAAGCCAAGCTTGAGGCCACGCCAGGACAGTTGGCCCGCGCCTCGGTCGAATTGGCCAAGGACTGGCGCACAGATAAGTACCTGCAAAAGCTCGAGGCGATGCTGATCGTCACCGACGGCAAGGATCTGCTAGTGATCACCGGGGCAGGCGACGTGCTGGAGCCGGAACACAACGTGGCGGCCATCGGATCGGGCGGAAACTTTGCCCTGGCCGCAGCCCGCGCGATGATGGACAGCGACAAAGAGGCCGAACAGGTTGCTCGCGAGGCGATGGCGATCGCGGCCGATATCTGTGTCTACACCAATGGCAATCTGACGGTTGAGACAATCTCAGGCTAACAACGCTTTGATCTCTTTTCCTTTCCAACGGCGGTGCATCCCGATCAGGCCAAAGATCGCGGCGATGATCACGATGTAATAGGGCACGCGGATGTCGATGCTCATCAGCCCGCCGCCAATCAGGGACATGATCCCTCCGGCGAGGCAGAAGACCGCCGTGGTCACCCCCATGACCCAGCCTTGATCCGTCTCGCTGACGCTGGATGAAAACAGGCCCAGCAGGGTTGGGTAAGAAACGCCGAAGAAGAAATAGAAGAAGAAGACCGGCACATAGCTCAGCACCCCGCTGGGGCTGAAGGCAAAGGCAAAGCCGCAGATCACCATGACAACCAGCGAAGTATAAACGATCTGGTGCTTGCTGAACCTCTCCTGCGCGGGTTTCACCAGGAATGTACTGGAGAAGGCCAGCGCAAAGCCAATCACCACCATCGCCACGCTGCCGCCGATCACGCCGTAGCCAAAGCGGCTGGTCAGGAAATTGTCGACAAAGACATAGAAGGTCACGTTGGCGATCATGAAGAACGCATAGACCGGCAGGATTTTCAGAACCATCGGATGCTCGCGCACGGCGATCAGACTGTCGGTGATATCACGGGGGCGGAAAACAAAGGCAGCGCGCTCGGTCCGCGTATCCTTGAAGAAGAACAGCACAAGGAAAATGGCGATCAACACCAGAACGAAAGCACCGTAGAACGGGGTTTTCAGCGTGGCGACACTGCCCAGCAGCGCCGAATCCGACAGGACCGCCCCGATAATCGGACCTCCAACCAGGCCAAAGCTAACGCCGGTCACGATATAACCCATGTTGCGATCCCGGTCGGCTGCATCAGTGCTGCCGTCAATCATCGCCGCCTGCGCAATCGGCTGGTTGCCAGCCGTGAACCCCGTGATCGACCGGCCCAGGATCAGCAGCAGCAGGCTGTCCATATAGAGCGAGGCAATGGTAATCGCATAGCCTGCCAACGCTCCGCCCAAACAGACCAGCAAAGCGTTTTTGCGCCCGATGGAATCCGAGACCTTCGAGACATAGACCACCCCCAGAAACCACGACAGAAAAAAGCACCCGATCACCAGCCCGTAATAAAAATGTCGGCGGCCGTCAGGGGTGCTGTCGGGTAGAAAACCGGATTTCGTCTCCATGATCAGTGAGTTGATGATCGGGAAGACAAGCCCCTGTCCGATCAGGTCCACAAACACCACAAACAGCAAAGTAATCTTGGCAATTTTCGTCATGTCCGCGCTCCTGACCCTCAACGCCTTGAAAACACTGTATCAGAGCGGGCCGGTTTCACCTATGGAAAGCATTTGCAAACCAGGTGGGGCATTGCTAACCAACGCTGCCAATGAAAAAGGCTTGGTTGTTTTCGCCTCAGCGGTGATTACCTAAGCCCAAGTTTTGATATGCCGACCGAAAGGATGCGCTTTGACCGACCTGACCCCGCGCGAGATTGTCTCGGAACTGGACCGTTTCATCATCGGTCAGAAGGATGCCAAGCGTGCCGTGGCCGTAGCCCTGCGCAACCGCTGGCGGCGCAAACAGCTGGCGGACGATATCCGGGATGAGGTGTACCCAAAAAACATCCTGATGATCGGCCCCACCGGCGTTGGCAAGACCGAGATCAGCCGCCGTCTGGCCAAACTGGCCCGCGCGCCCTTCATCAAGGTTGAGGCCACCAAATTTACCGAGGTCGGATATGTCGGGCGCGACGTGGAACAGATCGTGCGCGATCTGGCCGATGCCGCCATCATCCAGACCCGTGAATACATGCGTGAAGATGTGAAGGCCAAGGCGCATCAGGCTGCCGAAGACCGCGTGATCGAAGCCATCGCCGGAACCGACGCCCGCGAAGGCACTCGCGAGATGTTCCGCAAAAAGCTAAAAGCGGGTGAGCTGGACGATACGGTGATCGAGCTGGAACTGTCCGACACCTCAAATCCGATGCCGATGTTTGACGTACCTGGCCAGCCCGGCAGTCAGATGGGCATGATGAATCTGGGCGATATCTTCGGCAAGGCCTTTGGCGGACGCACCGTCAAGAAACGCATGACCGTCGCCGAAAGCTATGATGCGTTGATCGGGGAAGAAGCCGACAAGCTGCTGGACGACGAAATCGTCAACCGCGTAGCGCTGGAATCCGTGGAACAGAACGGCATCGTGTTTCTGGACGAGATCGACAAGGTCTGCGCCCGCGCCGAAGCACGCGGTGGCGACGTCAGCCGCGAAGGGGTGCAGCGCGATTTGCTGCCCCTGATCGAAGGCACCACCGTCAGCACCAAGCATGGCCCGGTGAAAACCGACCATATTCTGTTTATCGCCTCAGGCGCGTTTCACATCGCCAAGCCCTCGGACCTGTTGCCGGAATTGCAGGGCCGACTGCCGATCCGCGTGGAACTGCGTGCACTGACCGAAGAGGATTTCGTGCGCATCCTGACCGAGACCGACAACGCCCTGACCCTGCAATACACCGCCCTGATGGGCACCGAAGAGGTCACCGTCAGCTTTACCGAAGATGGTATCGCGGCGCTGGCCCGTATTGCTGCGGATGTGAACCAGACCGTCGAGAATATCGGCGCACGGCGGCTCTATACGGTGATGGAGCGGGTCTTCGAAGAACTGTCCTTTACTGCGCCCGATCAGGCCGGAGCCGAGATTACCGTGAACGCGCAGTTCGTGGACGACAATCTGGGTGAGCTGACCAAGTCCACCGACCTCAGCCGTTACGTTCTGTAACACGGCCAGCCGGTTTTTGCCGTTCCCCTTGCTCCATGTCGCTGGACGTGGGGCCAGAAATCGATAGCTTGGCGCAAAAGCTTCCGAGGTCTGCCCGTGCTGCGCTATTTTTTTGTTCTGATTGTCTCACTGTCTTTGACCGCCTGTGTCGACAGGACGATCACGGAAACAGTGCCCTCGGCCCTGACTGTTGGTACACCTAAAACCGTGTTTGCCAGCACCTCGCGCGCGCGCGAGGCGGATGGGTCATACGGTTTCCGGCGTGGCGAAACGCTGCAATACCTGGAAACCAGAGTTTCTATCCCGCCGAACCACACGCCAGGAACGCTGAAGTTTTCCTATGCCAACCCGAACCCGCAGAAAGAATTCGTTCTGGCGGACATAACCGAACTGAACGGGCCACAGGGATTACGAGAGCATCTTCGCGGACAGGACGACGTTACGATCTTTGTACACGGCTATAACTCGACCCAAACGGAAACCATCTTCCGCGCGGCGCAGTTGTCCCATGACATTGGTCTGCCCGGGCAGATCCTTGTTTATTCCTGGCCGAGCCGCGCGACAGGGTACGGCTATGCTTACGATCTGGACAGTATGCTGTTTGCCCGCGACGGTTTAGAGCAAACAATCCGCGAACTGAAATCCATGGGCGTCAAGCGTGTCATTCTGGTGGCGCATTCCATGGGCAGCGCCTTGTCGATGGAGATGATGCGGCAGGCTGAATTGCAGGAACCCGGTTGGGCCAACCGGAACCTCGAAGGCGTCGTACTGATCTCACCCGATCTGGACGTGGACTTGTTCCGCTCGCAGATGGAGCGGATCAAGACACCGCCAGATCCCTTTATTGTTATGGTGTCGCAGAAAGACAAAATTCTGAATATCTCGGCCCGCCTGCGCGGAACGGACGAAGGGGAAAGGCTGGGTAATATCAGCTCGGTCGACTCGCTGGCCGAGTATCCGATCAATGTGATCGACACCACGGCCTTCAACAGCGATGCTGAATCCTCGCATTTCGTGGCCGCCACCTCTCCGGCGTTGCTGGCAATCCTCAGTTCGGTCCGGCGGGTCAGCAACACGTTCGGTCCCGATGAACGGCCCGGAATCGATGTTCTGGTACCGCCCAGTCAACGAAACCCTGACGGCGCAACCGAGATCGTCCTGACGGAAACCGGTGAGGCCGAGGTGACCACCCCGTGACAGGGTTCAGCCTGCGCCGGTATCTGATTGAAAATGCAAACTGGCTGAGTGCGGGCGTCCTTCTGACCTTCATGTCCAGCTTTGGACAGACCTTCTTCATCTCGATCTTCTCGGGCCATATCCGCACGGAGTTCGGCCTGACCCACGGCTCATGGGGCGCGATCTATTCGCTGGGCACCACGGTATCGGCCATTGTGATGATCTGGGCCGGGGGCCTGACCGACATCTTTCGCGTGCGGATATTGGGGCCGGTTGTTCTGGCCGGTTTGGCGATGGCAGCGATGGCGATGGCCACGAACACTGCGCTGTTTCTGTTGCCCGTGATGATCTTTCTGTTGCGCCTGTTCGGGCAGGGGATGAGCATCCATCTGGCGCAAGTCGCCATGGCGCGCTGGTTTACGGCGACCCGGGGCAAGGCCCTGTCCGTTGCCTCGCTGGGTTATGCGATTGGGGAATCCCTGCTGCCCCTTATCTTTGTCGCCGCAATGGCTTTTCTGGACTGGCGCTGGTTATGGGTGGTCGCCGCGGGGGTGACGATCGCAGGTATCCCGGTCCTGATGGGTTTATTACGGCAGGAACGCACCCCGCAGAGCCTGACGGGCGATCACACCGCCACCGGGATGCAGGACCGCCATTGGACCCGGCGCGCGGCGCTGCTTCATCCGCTGTTCTGGTTCATGGCACCGGCGATCCTTGGACCGTCGGCCTTCATCACTGCTTTTTTCTTTCATCAGGTCCATCTAGCCGCAGTCAAGGATTGGCCGCATATCCAACTGGTGGCCCTGTTCCCTGTGTTCACCGGTGTGTCGATCCTGTCGATGTTTGCAGCGGGCTGGGCGCTTGATAGGTGGGGCACGGCACGCATCATGCCCTATTACCAGCTACCCATGGCGGTTGGCTTTGCCATCCTTTCGGTCATGGACACGATTGGCGGAGCATTGATCGGCCTGATCTTTCTGGCCCTGACCGTCGGCGCGAACACGACCTTACCCAGTGCATTCTGGGCCGAGTTCTACGGCACTCGGCATATCGGCGCGATCAAGGCGCTGGCAACGGCGGTCATGGTGCTGGGATCGGCCATTGGCCCGGCTCTGACCGGCGTTTTGATTGACCGCGGCATTTCGCTGGGCACTCAGTTCCTATGGATCGCCGTCTTCTTTGTGCTGGTTTGCACGCTGTGTTGGATCGGTATCCGCCGCGCCCGATCCGAGCTCTAACGGCTGCGCCGCAGATATACGTAGTAGGCCCCATCACCACCGTGACTGATATGGGCAGGTGTCACCTGCAGCACGGCTTGCGCCAACGGCGGGATCGACAGCCAGTGCGGCACATTGTTACGCAGCACTCCGCGCGGGGTCGGGATTGGGCCGGGTTCATCCCGGTCCTTGCCTTTGCCGGTCACCACCAGAACCAGCCGCTTGCCCTGCGCCTGCGATGTTAGGACAAAGCGGATCAGCGCCGGGTGTGCTGTGTCAACGCGCATCCCGTGCAGGTCAAGTTTTCCTTCGGGCTTTAACTTTCCGCGTTTCATCCGCCCAAACGCTTTGGTGTCCATCTGCACCGGGCTGGCGCGCAGGCTATCGGTGACTGAAGGTTTCAGTGCATGACGCACCGGCTTGACGTGGGCGGTCTGGCCAACCTCAAACCCCTCCAGACGTATCTTTGGTGCTTTGGTCGGTTTGGGCTTTGGCAGGGTGGTCGGATGCACCGATTGCGGCAGTTCCGGGTGCAGGCGTTCAGCCTGTTTGGTGACCTTGCGCCATAGCTCGATCTCTTCTTCGGTCAGTTTGCGCCGGGTCATCAGAATTCGTCCGGGATCAAGGCGTAGGCGCGCTGGATCGGCAGCAGAAGGACCATTCGGCCCGGATCTTTCAAACGTCCGGCGGCTTGTCCGGCCTCATCACCAGTGCCAAAGAAGATATCCGCCCGCTGCGCCCCCTTGATGGCCGCGCCCGTGTCCTGTGCGATCATCAGCCGACGCAGCGGTTCTTTGCCGTCTTTTTCCACCCAGACCGGAGCCCCCAGTGGCGTATAGGCCGGATCGGCAGCGATACTACGCATAGTGGTGACGGATCGGTTCATCGCACCCAGCGGCCCGAATTCAGGCGCGACGCGGGTGACCTCTCGGAAGAATACGTAAGAGGGGTTGTGAAGCAGCAACTCCGCCCCGGCCTCAGGGTTCTTGCGCACCCAGGCCTTGATCATCTGGGCACTGACCTGATGTGCGCCCAACGCACCCTGCCGGATCAGTTCCGAGCCGATGGAGCGATAGGGGTGCCCGTTGGCACCGCCATAACCCACGCGCAACGCCCCTCCACCGGCAAGGCGGATACGGCCCGACCCCTGAATCTGTAGAAAGAACAGTTCGACCGGGTCATCGACCCAGGCAATCTCAAGCCCCCGGTCCGTCATGGCCTCACCGGTCAGGATTTCACGGCGGCTGAGCCACAGCCCTTCAGCTCGCGCTTCGGGCGGCATCTTATAGATTGGGTATTTGAAACGGTCTGTCCGGGTGCGGGACCCGTCCAGTTCGGGTTCAAAGTATCCAGTGAACAGTCCATCTTTGCCGTCTTCGACCAGAACCGGGCGGAAGAACAGTTCAAAGAACGATCGCGCGGCGTCGGCCTCATAGGTTTGCGCCACGTGGCACAGCGCCCGCCAATCCGGGTCGTCCAGATCGCCGCAAGTGTTCAGAAAAACAGAAAGGGCCGCCCCGTGGTCATCGGCGGCCCAGCCTTCAAGATCGTCAAACGACAGGATTGAGCGCGTCGCCTCAGCTCCGGCGGCGCTTGCGGTGGTCATCGCGCCCACCAGTAAAAGCGACCGGAGTGCGGCAATCATGCGTCCGTGGCAACAAGCAGCCAGTTCGGATCGTCCGAGCCCATCACACGGGCAAAGGTCCAGCTGTCCTTTTGGCGTTTGACGGTGTTGGGGTTGCCTTCGATGATATCGCCGCCGCGATCCCGCACGACCGAGGTCAGTTCACCCACAAACTTCATGGTGATCTCGGCCTGATTGGTATCTTTGTCGAACTTCACATCAGCCAGCGAAGTTTCGCGGACGCCAATGAATTCGGCTTCGATGGTCAGACCTTTGTCTTCCCGATCGGCGACGACGGAAACAAAGGTGTCAAACACCTCTTCGGACAGGAAAGGCTGGATTTCGTCCAGATTTCCTTTTTCGAACCCCATGACGATCATCTCATAGGCGCCGCGTGCACCCTGCACAAACTCACTGACGGAAAAGCTGGGCTCAACCCGCTTCATCGCAGCCAGAGTTTGCGCCTGTTCGCTGTCTTCGGCGACATGGTCTGTGATGTCGTGATCCGGGCCGCCTTCGATCACCTCGAACCCGCGACGGTCATTCTGTGTATCGGGCTGCTTCTGAACAGGAGGTTTCTCAAAACCTTCACGCGTGCCCAGCACGCTTTTCAGGCGCAGGATCAGGAAAACGGCAATTCCGGCCAGGACCAGCAACTGGATCATCGGTTCGTTCATTTCATCCTCTTTTCAGACTGCGGCTTTGTATACGCAGCCTCATGCCACTATGTAGGTGACAGTTCGTGGCAAGTCCACCGCCCGGCCTAAGGTAAAGGATAACGCAAATGTATCTGTTCTTGGCATTTTTGTTGGTCCCGATCATTGAGATTGCCCTGTTCATTCAGGTTGGCGGTCTGATCGGCCTGTGGCCAACCCTTGCAATTGTGGTTCTCACGGCCGTTCTGGGCACTGCATTGGTCAGGACACAAGGTCGCATGGCGCTGGCCAATCTGCAGCGATCCTTTGCCGAACTGGACGATCCGACCGAGCCTTTGGCCCATGGTGCTATGATCCTGCTGTCCGGTGTTTTGCTGCTGACGCCTGGGTTTTTCACCGATGCGGTCGGCTTTGCGTTGCTGATCCCAAGCATTCGGGTGGCGGTGTTCCGCTATCTGAAGTCAAGAGTGACTATCACACAGTTCCAGATGGGTACCGGGGCGCAGTTCCGGTCCGGACCAGCACCGTTTGACGATGACGTGATCGACGGCGAATTTACCGAGGTCCGGCCGCGTCAGGACCCGTCAAAGCCATCCAAATGGGTCGAAGGCCCGTGACCTGCATTGAGGTGCCGCGCCCAACTTGTTAAGCAGAAGCGAATTTCATTTTCGGAGTAGATCCATGGCTGACGAAAGCCCTGCAGAAAACACCGCGGCGCAGGCTGCACCGCAAATTCAGATGCGCGTTCTGGGACAATTCATTCGCGACCTGTCCTTTGAAAACGTGATGGCGCAAAAAGGCGTGTCCGGTGACGTTCAGCCCGAGATCGCAGTTCAGGTAAACCTGGATGCGAAAAAGCGTTCGACCGAGCATCAGTACGAAGTGGCGATCAAGCTGAACCTCAAGTCGAAAGCCAAAGGCATGGAGGACGTTCTGTTCCTGTGCGAGATCGACTATTGCGGCCTGTTCCACATCGAAGGCGTAGCCGACGACCAGCTGCACCCGTTCCTGATGATCGAATGCCCGCGGATGCTGTTCCCGTTCCTGCGCCGTATCGTCAGCGACATCACCCGCGACGGTGGCTATCCGCCGGTGAATCTGGACAATATCGATTTTGTCGGTCTGTACCGCAACGAATTGATGCGTCGTCAGGCCGAAGCACAGAAAGCCGAAGCTTAATCTGTACGACCCGCGCCGGGATTGGTCTCAGGCGCGGGTCCACAGGGCGTTTTCGCCCAGTTTTTCCACAAATTCCTCATGCGCCGCGCGTTCTGCGTCAGTGATCTTTGACGCCAGTGGTGTCGGGCGCGCCGTTGGTCGCCAATCATCCAGACCACCTGCGCCCGATGACGCGGATGTCGATAATCCGAAGTCCGGCTGCCGCCCGCCGATCAGTTCCAGATAAACCTCGGCCAGAATCTCCGAGTCGAGCAACGCCCCGTGCAGCACCCGGTTGGTATTGTCGATATTGAACCGACGGCACAGCGCATCCAGCGACGCGGGCGAGCCGGGGAACCGTTTGCGCGCAATCGCCAGCGTATCCAGCGCCTGATCCATCGGAATCTGCGGCAGACCCAACCATCTGAGTTCCGCGTTCAGGAATTTCATGTCGAAGGACGCGTTGTGGATGACCAGCTTCGAATCCTGGATGAAATCAAGAAAGCCTTGACCCACCTTGGCGAAGACAGGCTTGTCTTTCAGCGTCACCTCACCCTTTTCAGGCGGGCGCGGGGTTTCCAGCAGGTCGGGGCCGATGCCATGCACGCCAAACGCCTCTTCAGGCATCGAGCGTTCGGGGTTGATATAGACGTGATAGGTCTCACCGGTGGCCACGTGGTTCCACAGCTCGACCGCACCGATTTCAACGATCCGGTCGCCGCTTTCGGGGTCAAACCCCGTGGTTTCGGTATCGAGTACAATCTCACGCATCTGCCATCCCCCCCCGTATCTGCCTGACAACATCCTGCACCTGCGCGCGGGCGTGGTCCAGCGTATCCGTCACGATCACATAATCCGACCGTGCGCATTTTTCGTCATTCGGCATCTGCTTGGCGCGGATCTGTTCGAACTGCGCCTCAGTCATGGTGCCGCGCTCCATCACGCGGCGCTTTTGTTCATCGGCAGGTATCGAAACACAGGCAACGGCATCCATCGCCGCGTCGCCGCCGGTCTCAAAAAGCAAAGGGATGTCGAACACCAGAATATCCGCCTTGGTCTGCTCGCGGAATGCGGCCCGGTCGGTGGCCACCAGCGGGTGCACGATGGCTTCGATCTGTTTCAACGCAGTTGGGTCCTGCGCGATGATCTGCTTCAGGGCATCGCGGCTGACGGTACCCTCAACAATCGCATCCGGAAAGGCTGCCTGCATGGGCTCAACGGCGGCTCCTTCCCTTGAATAGAGTCTATGTACGGCCGCATCCGCATCCCACAGCGCGCAGCCTTCATCGACGAAGATCTGCGCCGTGGTGCTTTTGCCCATCCCGATTGAGCCCGTCAGGCCAAGCGCGAAACTCATCGCAAAACCGCCGCGCGAAGATCATCGGTCACCTCGGGGCGGACACCAAACCAGCTTTCGAATCCAGGCACTGCCTGATGCAGCAACATGCCCAAGCCGTCGACGGTGGTGCAGCCAGCCTCTTCCGCCGCTTGCAACAAGTGCGTCTTCAACGGGGCATAGACCAGATCGGTGACCACTGCACCGGGCTGCAACCCATCCAGCGGAACCCGCAATTCCGGCTGCCCCAACATCCCCAGGGATGTCGTATTGACCACCAGTTCGGCGTTTTCGATGACATTGCCGGCCTGCAGCCAATCTACCACACTTATGCGATCTCCGAATTCCTCCTGCAACTGGTCTGCACGGGTGCGGGTACGGTTGGTCAGCATGATCTGGGGCACACCCGCCTCCAGCAAGCTCTGCAGCACCGCCCGCGCCGCGCCGCCTGCGCCAAACACCACCGCCGGGCCGTCCGAGGGCGTCCAATCCGGTGCACCGCTGCGCAGGTTCTCAAGGAACCCATAGCCGTCGGTGTTGTCCGCGTGGATCGAACCGTCCTCCTGAAACACAAGCGTATTCGCGGCACCGATGACCGAGGCCCGATCAGACACGTGATCGGCAATGCGCAGCGCGGCCTCTTTGTGGGGAACGGTCACATTGGTGCCGACGAACCCGGCTTTGGGCAGGGTGCGCAGGACGGTCTCAAAATCAACGGGTGCCACATCCATCGGGACGTAATGCCCGGCCAAACCATATTTCTTCAGCCAATGGCCATGCAGTTGCGGCGATCTGGAATGCGCAATCGGGTGCCCGATCACCCCGGCCAATGGAATACGGTTATGCGTCATTGATCGATCACCCCTTTGACGGCCAGAAAATTGAGCAGTTCCAACAGGGGCATACCCAAGACATTAAAATAGTCGCCGTCAATGGTGGCGAACAGGCGGACACCTTCCTCTTCCAGCTTATAGGCGCCCACCGCGTGGCGGATACTGTCCCAGTTGCGGTCGATATAGTCGCGTAGGTAAGCGCCCGAGCTCATCCGCATCCGCAGTCGCACTTGTCCAACGTGGCGCCAGATCGGCTCACCATCCTGATAGATCACCGCAGCCGACAACAGCATGTGCCGCTTCCCCCGCATCGCCTTGAGCTGCGCCAGAGCGTCCTCGGGCGTTTCGGGTTTGGACAACAGCTGCCCGTCAAAGTCCAGCACCTGATCGCAACCCAGAACCATCGCCCCGGGGTTTTTGTCACTGACCTTGCGGGCCTTAATCTCGGCCAGTGCGTCGGCGACGTCGCGGGGCGGGGCGCCTTCGGCCAGCAGCGCGCGTTTCATGGTATCCTCGTCCACACGGGCAACCTGAACGGAAAACGGCACGCCTGCGTTTTCCAGCAGCCGCGCGCGAATGGATGAGCCTGAGGCCAAAATGATGGGGACAGACATGTGGACAACCCCGTGTGCAAGTAGTTGAGCGTTCTGGGACGGTTTGTATGGTTTTCCGATTGACACGCAACCCCGGGAATTTCGCGCAAAACTTCCCTGAGTCGCTCGAACGCTGTCCATCCGGGACAAGGATAAGTCGGATAGGGGGGATAAGCGGGAGCTCCACAGATACTCCACGATTTATCCCCAGACAGTTTGCAGGACGTTTTCTCTAAATATATGAAATTATATTATTATTTTTGAAACTCACAGAATCATTCCCCTGAACCGAAAAACTTTCCACCTGGGGAAAACACATGTGTAAAAAAGTAATCCACGGATTTTGTTCACCCTACAAAACCATCTTCCTTTTTCTTTTCATATTTTTTTATTAGGGAGAGTTCCGAGCAACGCCCGGAGCCAGAATGACCGATCTTCTTTTCACGATTTACCCGTGGGTGAAGTCTTTACACATCATGGCCGTGATCTCATGGATGGCCGGGTTGTTCTATCTGCCCAGACTATTCGTCTATCACGTAGAAAAGGCGCAGGCGGTCGACGGAGCAGAAACCATTTTCTTTGAAATGGAAGACAAGCTGCTGCGTGTGATCATGCGCCCTGCGATGATCGTGGCGTGGGTTTGCGGGCTGATCATGGTGTTCACACCGGGCATCGTTGGCTGGGATTGGTCCTGGCCTTGGGTTAAGGGCGCAGCGGTGCTTGGGATGACCTGGTTCCATCATTGGCTGATGGCACGGCGCAAAGATTTCGCAGAGGGCCGAAACAAGCTCACTGGGCGGCAGTATCGTATGATGAACGAGGTTCCGACCATTCTGATGGTTGCCATCGTTCTAGCGGTCATTCTAAAGTTCTGACGGCCTGTTTGACTCCGACGACTGCCGCGCTTATGTAGGGATCAACACGCCCGTCCGGGCGGCGTATTTTCCGTACTGAAATTCCACTTCGTGCCGCGCAGTAAGCGGTGAAGGTATGTATCATGTCCACTGAATCCCTGAATCTGGCCGACCTGAAAGCCAAAAGCCCCAAAGACCTTCTGGCGATGGCCGAAGAGCTGGAGATCGAAAACGCCTCGACCATGCGCAAAGGCGAGATGATGTTCCAGATCCTGCGCGAACGCGCGGATGAAGGCTGGACTGTCGGCGGCGATGGTGTGCTTGAAGTGCTGCAGGATGGTTTCGGCTTCTTGCGCTCGCCCGAGGCAAACTATCTGCCGGGTCCGGATGACATCTATGTCTCGCCCGATATGATCCGTCAGCACTCGCTGCGGACCGGTGACACGGTTGAAGGTGAGATCAAAGCCCCTGATGACAATGAACGCTATTTTGCGCTGACCAATGTCACCAAGATCAACTTTGAAAATCCCGAAAAAGCCAAGCACAAGATCCTGTTCGACAACCTGACGCCTCTGTACCCGGACGAGCGTCTGAAGATGGAGATCGAAGATCCTACCATCAAGGACAAGTCGGCCCGTGTGATCGACCTGGTGGCCCCAATCGGGAAAGGCCAGCGTTCGCTGATCGTGGCGCCGCCGCGGACCGGTAAGACGGTGATCCTGCAGAACATCGCGCATTCGATCGAACAGAACCACCCCGAATGCTATCTGATCGTGCTGCTGATCGACGAACGCCCGGAAGAGGTGACCGACATGCAGCGCTCGGTGAAGGGTGAGGTTGTGTCCTCGACCTTCGACGAACCGGCAACGCGCCACGTGGCCGTCTCGGAAATGGTCATAGAAAAAGCAAAGCGTCTGGTCGAACATAAACGAGATGTTGTTATTCTTCTCGATTCGATCACAAGACTTGGTAGGGCGTTTAACACCGTGGTGCCATCCTCGGGTAAAGTTCTGACAGGTGGTGTGGACGCGAACGCCCTGCAGCGGCCCAAGCGGTTCTTTGGTGCGGCGCGGAATATCGAAGAGGGTGGTTCGCTGACCATCATCGCCACCGCGCTGATTGATACCGGCAGCCGGATGGACGAAGTGATCTTTGAAGAATTCAAAGGTACCGGTAACTCGGAAATCGTTCTGGATCGCAAGATCGCCGACAAGCGCGTGTTCCCGGCCATCGACATCCTCAAGTCCGGTACGCGGAAAGAGGATCTGCTGGTCGACAAGGGCGATCTGGCCAAGACCTTTGTCCTGCGCCGCATCCTCAACCCGATGGGCACCACCGATGCGATCGAATTCCTGTTGTCGAAGTTGAAGCAGACCAAGACAAACGGCGAGTTCTTCGATTCGATGAACACCTGACACAGGTCTTAACTGACGCGAGGCCTTCGAATGGATACGATATTCGCCTTGGCCAGCGCACAGGGCAAAGCAGGGGTGGCGGTGATCCGCCTCTCTGGCCCTTTAGCGCATTCTGCTGCGACTGGCCTGACCGGCGACCCGCTGCCGCCCCGCGGTATGCGGGTTCGATCCTTGTATGCGGATGACGGTTCGCGACTGGATGACGGGTTGATCTTGACCTTCCAGGGGCCGGCCAGCTTCACCGGAGAAGACGTGGCCGAGCTGCAAATTCACGGCAGCACCGCTTCAGTCAACGCAGTGATGCGTTGCCTGTCGGATACAGACGGGCTGCGCCTGGCAGAACCCGGTGAGTTCACGCGCCGCGCGTTGGAAAACGGAAAGATGGACCTGACCCAGGTCGAAGGTCTGGCCGACCTGATCGACGCGGAAACCGAAGCGCAGCGGAAACAGGCGCAGACCATTCTGGCCGGGGAACTGGGTGGATTGGCCGAACGCTGGCGCCGTGATCTGATCCGAGCGGCGTCACTGTTGGAAGCCGTCATCGATTTTGCCGACGAAGAAGTGCCAACGGACGTCACACTAGAAGTGCAGACACTGGTGACCGGTGTCATGCAGGACCTGCAACGTGAGGCGGATGGCGTCAAGATTGCCGAACGCATTCGGACCGGATTTGAAGTGGCAATTGTCGGCCTGCCAAATGCGGGCAAGTCGACCTTGCTGAACGCATTGGCGGGGCGCGAGGCCGCGATCACCTCGGAATATGCAGGCACGACCCGCGATGTGATCGAGGTTCGGATGGATCTGGCCGGGTTGCCGGTGACGCTGCTGGATACGGCCGGTCTGCGCGAGACCGAGGATCACGTCGAAAATCTTGGGATCGAACTGGCCCGCAAACGCGCGGAATCCGCTGATTTACGGGTGTTCTTGACCGAAGATTCGTCAGAGCTTGGCGTTCAGATGCTGGACGGTGATATTCAGATGCTGCCGAAATCTGATCTCCGTAAGGATGGTAGCGGTGGGATTTCCGGGAAGACGGGGCAGGGGATTGATCAGCTGATCTCCCATATATCGTATGTTTTAGGTAATCGATCTACCAGTCATGGTATTGCAACTCGCGAACGGCATCGTGTCGCGTTGATTGATGCCCGGACGGCATTGGGTGCAGCGATGGCGGTTCTGGAATCAGGGCCAGACCTGTATGATATCGCTGCTGAAGAACTACGCACGGCGATCCGTGCCTTGGAAACACTGGTTGGCAGGATCGGGGTCGAAGACCTGTTGGATGAGATATTCTCCAGCTTCTGCTTGGGTAAGTAAGGAGTGTTTCACGTGAAACATTCAAAGTTCGATGTGATTGTTGTTGGCGCGGGTCATGCCGGAACCGAAGCCGCGCATGCTGCCGCACGGATGGGGGTAGAGACGGCTCTGGTCACTCTGTCCGCCTCTGATATCGGTGTGATGTCCTGTAACCCGGCCATCGGAGGTTTGGGAAAAGGGCATTTGGTGCGCGAGATTGATGCGCTGGACGGCGTCATGGGGCGGGTTGCGGATCAGGCTGGCATTCAGTTCCGTTTGCTGAATCGCCGAAAAGGACCGGCGGTGCAGGGTCCCAGAACCCAAGCTGACCGCGCGTTGTACCGGGCCGCGATGCAAAAGGAGACGCAGGCGCAGGATCATTTGACTGTCGTGGTTGGAGAGGTCGTCGACTTTTTGATGGACGGTCCTAAGGTGGTCGGAATCAAGTTAGCAGACGATACAGAAATCCACGCTAGTGCCGTTATCCTGACTTCGGGAACTTTCCTACGAGGCATTATCCACATCGGTGATGTGTCCAGCCCGGGGGGGCGGATGGGGGATCGGCCCTCGGTCAAACTGGCGGAACGCTTGGATAGTCTTAATCTGCCAATGGGGCGCCTGAAAACAGGGACACCACCAAGGCTGGACGGTCGGACAATCGACTGGTCCGATCTTGAACGTCAGGACGGAGACGACGATCCTACGTTGTTTTCCTTCCTCTCAACGTCCGTTGTCGCCCCCCAGATTTCCTGCGGAATCACGCATACAAACGCACGCACCCATGAGATCATCAAAAAGAACCTGTCTCGATCCGCCATGTATGGGGGGCATATCGATGGGGTGGGGCCGAGATACTGTCCTTCGATCGAAGACAAGATCATTCGATTTGCGGAAAAGGATTCTCACCAGATTTTCCTGGAGCCGGAAGGGGTTAATGATCACACGATCTATCCGAACGGGATTTCGACCTCTTTGCCTCAGGACGTACAACAGGATTATGTGCGTTCAATCAAGGGCCTGGAGAAAGCCGAAATCCTACAACCTGGCTACGCGATTGAATATGACTTCGTAGATCCCCGCGTTCTGACATCGTCTCTGTCTTTGCCAGATGCACCGGGTCTATATCTAGCGGGCCAGATCAACGGCACCACAGGATATGAGGAAGCGGCCGCCCAAGGCTTGGTGGCCGGACTGAATGCCGCCTTGGCCGTTTTGGGACGCGATCCCATTCATTTCACCCGGGCCGATAGCTACATCGGCGTGATGATCGACGATCTGACCACACGAGGTGTGGCGGAACCGTACCGTATGTTCACCTCTCGTGCGGAATTCCGGCTGTCCTTGCGGGCTGACAATGCCGATCAACGACTGACATCGATAGGCATCGACCTTGGGTGTGTCGGAGAGGAGCGCCAGAGTCGTTTCGGCGAAAAGATGGACAAACTTACCGACGCCAAGTCCAAGTTGACCGATCGAACATATACGCCGAAAGAGGTGCGAGCTGTCGGAATCAACGTCAATCAGGACGGAAATCGCCGGGATGGCATGGCGTTGTTGGCGTTTCCCGACGTTTCTTTTGATGATCTGGTTCCTCTTGTCCCGGAGTTGGAAGAGGTCGAAGTAAACATCCGCCTTCAGGTCGAGAGGGATGCGCTGTACGCAAACTACATTGCGCGCCAGAAAAAGGATGTCGAAGCGATGAAACGCGATGAATCCTATGAAATACCACGGGATTTTGACTACTCCGCGTTGGAAGGCCTGTCATCCGAGATGAAACAGAAGCTGTCACAGGCCCGACCGGTAAACATTGCTCAGGCCGGGCGCGTCGAAGGGGTGACACCAGCCGCACTTACATTGCTGTTGGCCAAACTTAGGCGTGAACAAAAGGTACGCAAGGCATGAGCCCCGAGATCTTTGATGGTTTGAGTGTTTCACGTGAAACATTCGAGCGGCTCGAGACCTATGTAGATCTGGTGAAACGCTGGAATCCAAAGATCAATCTGGTATCCCGCAACAGTTTAAACGACATCTGGACGCGGCATATTCTGGATTCCGTACAAGTTTACCGTTGTGCAGATGGTTTCAAAACCTGGGCGGACTTGGGCAGCGGTGGCGGATTCCCTGGTATGGTCTGCGCGATCATGGCCATAGAGGAAGCACCAGATGCCAAATTCACTTTCGTGGAAAGCGATCAGCGCAAATCGGCCTTCCTGCGCAGTGCGGCACGGGAATGCGGCGCCAATTGTGCTGTCATTTCAAAGCGAATCGAAACTGTGGTGCCGCTGCAGGCAGAGGTGTTGTCTGCGCGGGCGCTTGCCGATCTGAAGGCATTATTGTCATTTTCTGACAGACATTTAGGAAAAACCGGTATTGCTTTGTTGCCGAAAGGTGCAAGCTGGAAAAAAGAGCTGGAAGCTGCACGCGAGGAATGGAATTTCGAGTGCGAGCCGATTACAAGTTTAACTGAACCCCAAGCTGTTATCCTAAGGATCAAAGGAGTATCGCGTGGTTGATCTGTCTCGTCCCTCAGGGCCCCGGATAATTGCGGTTGCCAATCAAAAGGGTGGGGTGGGAAAAACGACGACGGCGATCAATCTGGCCGCAGGTCTGGCTGAAGCAGGATGCAGAGTTCTGGTTGTTGACCTCGATCCACAGGGTAATGCGTCAACCGGCCTTGGCGTTGAAGACCGGGACTGGACGACCTACGATTTGATCCTTGATGACGCTCCGCTTGATGCGGTTGTGCAAGAGACCGAAATCGAAGGTCTGTTTGTGATCCCCGCGACCGTTGATCTGAGTTCGGCTGATATTGAACTGATTTCCAACGAAAAGCGAAGCTATCTATTGCATGACGCATTGCGTCAGACGCCAATTGACAAGTTTGAGCTGGATTTTGTGCTCATTGACTGCCCGCCATCTTTGAATCTACTGACCGTAAACGCCATGGTTGCGGCCCATTCCGTTCTGGTTCCGTTGCAAAGCGAGTTCTTTGCGTTGGAGGGCTTATCGCAATTGATGCTGACGATACGAGAGGTCCGTCAAACCGCGAATCCGGACCTCAGAATCGAAGGTGTTGTGTTAACAATGTATGACAACCGCAACAACTTGTCCCGTCAGGTTGAAAAAGACGCGCGTGACAATCTGGGTGAGATGGTATTTAAAACCAAGATACCCAGAAATGTGCGGGTCAGCGAGGCGCCGTCTTACGCTTTGCCGGTTCTGCAATATGACTCGGGGTCGTTGGGGGCGATGGCATATCGGCATCTGGCGCGCGAAGTCATTCATAAGAATAAGAAAGCCGCCGCCTGAGCGGCAGTGAGGAGGGCTCAGTGGCCGTCAAGAAATCAAAACCCAGAGGTTTGGGCCGCGGATTGTCGGCTCTGATGGCAGATGTAACGCAAGAAACTGAAGGATTGGTCCCGTCTGAACCCCGCCGACCAGACATGAAAGTCCCGATCGAAAAGCTTCGCGCCAATCCGAACCAGCCGCGGCGAACGTTTTCGCCGGATCAGCTGGATGAGCTTGCGGCTTCGGTCAAAGAAAAAGGTATCATTCAGCCGTTGATCGTGCGGGAAATCAACGGCAGCGAATATGAAATCGTGGCAGGTGAGCGCCGCTGGCGCGCCGCCCAAATGGCGCAGCTGCACGATATTCCGGTCATTGTCCGTGATTTTGACGATACCGAAGTGCTGGAAGTCGCGATTATCGAGAACATTCAGCGCGCTGACCTGAATGCCGTCGAAGAAGCTGCGGGTTACAAGCAACTGATGGACCGGTTTGGGCATACGCAGGAAAAATTGGCAGAAGCGCTGGGTAAAAGCCGCAGTCACATCGCGAACCTGCTGCGATTGCTGTCGCTGCCACTGGATGTGCAGACGCTTGTGATCCAAGGCAAGCTGTCTGCAGGCCATGCGCGGGCATTGATTACGGCGGAAAACCCGTCCGAGTTGGCGAAAATTGTTGTGAGGGACGGGCTGTCGGTGCGTGCGACCGAGGCGCTGGTGAAGAAACAAAACGGTGATCCGGCCAAAGCTGCTCCGCGCTCCAGAAACCTGGACGCGGGCAAGGATGCTGATACGCGTGCGCTTGAGAAGGATCTTTCCGCGATTCTGGCGATGAAGGTTTCGATCAATCACAAGGCCGGAACCGAAACCGGACAGGTTGTTCTGACTTATGAAAACTTGGATCAGCTGGACGATCTTTGCGCCAAGCTCAGCCGTTAGGACGGGTCCAGATAAAGATCATCACCGCGCTCAGCACCACGGCCTGAATGATCAGGACGTGTGAGGGCAGAGCCAGCAGAAGTGACAGCCCAAAGACGGCGGCGATCGAAACGGTGGCCGCCTTTTTTGCCCCTGGACGAATGGCGCCAGAGCTTTGCCAGTCCACGATCAGCGGTCCGAATGAGCGGTGCGTGATCAGCCAATTATGCAGGCGCGAGGAGGAGCGGGCAAAAAAGAACGCCGCCAAAAGCAGAAACGGCACCGTTGGCAACAGGGGCAGAACAACGCCCACCATCGCAAGCCCGACGCAGATCAAACCCAGAATGGCCCAGATATATTGCATCATCTATCCCAACAATTCCCGGATCACCGCATTCAGTACCGCGCGCCCGTCTTTGGTGGCGATCAGCCGCCCGCTTGTCTGCTCTACCATGCCAAGTTCGACCAGATCAGCCAGCTTGTTCTGCGGCAAAGGTTGCTCGGACAAGGCGTTAAACCTATCCATATTTAGCCCTTCGGCAATCCTTAAACCCATCATAAGGTATTCGTTTGCCTGATCTTGCGATGAAAGCGCGGCACGCTCTTTTTCTCCGGATCCGTTTTCAACAGCCTTCAGCCAGGCATTCGGAGACAGGTAGGTTTCCGTCGCCAGTTTCCGACCGTTCAGCGTGATACGACCATGCGCCCCGGGTCCGATACCGACATAATCGCCATAGCGCCAATAGATCAGGTTGTGCTGCGACTCCGCGCCGGGACGGGCGTGGTTTGAAACTTCATAGGCGGGCAGGCCGTGCGCTTCAGAAATCTCTTGCGTGGCCAGATACATGTCGGCGGCGCTGTCATCCTCGGGCAGGCCCCGCAGTTTTCCGATGGCGTAGCGATCACCGAATGCGGTGCCTTCCTCGATGGTCAGTTGGTACAGCGACAGGTGATCGACGGCCATCGACAGCGCCTCGGTCAGTTCCGCGCGCCAGCTATCCAATGTCTGATGTTGGCGGGCGTAGATCAGGTCGAAACTGACCCGGTCAAAACAATTGCGGGCGATGTCAAAGGCGGTGCGAGCCTCGGCCACGGAGTGAATGCGGCCGAGACGGCGCAGGTCTTCATCATTCAGGGCTTGCACGCCCATCGAGATACGGTTCACGCCAGCGTCGCGATAAGCGGCAAAACGGCCAGCCTCAACCGAGCCCGGATTGGCTTCGAGCGTGATTTCCATGTCATTGGCCGGGCGCCAGAGGGCGCGGGCCTCGTCGATCACGGCGGCGACGGTGTCGGGCTCCATCAGGGACGGGGTGCCGCCGCCAAAGAAGATCGTATTTAACACCCGGTCGGGTGTTTCGGCGGCCGAACGGCGAAGTTCACTTAGATAAGAGTTAAGCCATTGTTTTTGATCAATATTATGTGAAACATGGCTGTTGAAATCGCAATAGGGGCATTTGGCCTCGCAAAAAGGCCAATGCACATACAGGCCAAAGCCCCCGTTGCGCCAATCATCCGCCAAAACAGCCTTTCACGAACATCTCCACCGCGCGGCCGCGATGGCTGATCTTGTTCTTTTCCCAGCGATCCATTTCGGCAAAGGTAATGTCGTATCCGTTGGGGACAAACATCGGGTCATACCCAAACCCGCCTTCGCCCCGGATCGGCCAGACAAGATGGCCGGGTGCGATGCCTTCGAACACCTCGTCATGCCCGTCGGGCCAGGCCAAAACCAGCGTGCTGCGGAACTGTGCAGTGCGGGGATGGGCGGCGTTTTTCGCCTCAAGTTCATTATGCGCGCGGGTCATCGCCATCAGGAAATCGCGGCCATTGTCGGTTTCGGCCCAATCTGCGGTGTAGACGCCGGGCGCGCCGTCCAGCGCGTCGATGGTGATGCCGGAATCGTCCGACAGGGCAGGTAGGCCGGTCGCCTTGGCCGCCGCATGAGCCTTGATCCGGGCGTTGCCGACGAAAGTGTCCTCGGTCTCTTCCGGTTCGGGAAGGTTCATCTCTGCGGCACCAACAACTGTCACGCCAAAGGGTTCGAGGAGATGCGCCATCTCCTCAAGCTTGCCCTTGTTATGCGTGGCCACCAGCAGCCTGTCGCTGTCGAACTTACGGGTCATACGGTGGCGGCCTTTTGCGCGGCGGCCAGTTCACCAACACCTTTTTCGGCCAGATCCATCAGCTGATCCATCTGGGCGCGGCTGAAGACGGAACCTTCTGCGCTCATTTGCACTTCGATCAACTTGCCGGAGCCGGTCATGATAAAGTTACCATCGACGCCCGCTTCACTGTCTTCGGGATAGTCGAGGTCCAGCACCGGCTGACCGGCGTAGATACCGCATGACACGGCAGCGACCGGGTCGACCAAGGGGTCTGAGATCACGTCACCCGCTTTCATCAGCTTGTTGACCGCCAGACGCAGCGCAACCCAGCCGCCGGTGATCGAGGCGCAGCGCGTGCCGCCATCGGCCTGGATCACGTCACAATCGACGGTGATTTGACGTTCACCCAGCGCAACCCGATCCACACCAGCGCGAAGGGCGCGGCCGATCAGGCGTTGGATTTCCACGGTTCGGCCGCCTTGCTTGCCGCTGGCGGCCTCGCGCCGCATCCGGGTGTTGGTGGCGCGTGGCAGCATGCCGTATTCGGCGGTGACCCAGCCCAGGCCTGAGCCTTTGATGAACGGCGGCACGCGATCCTCGATCGTGGCAGTGCACAGCACGTGGGTGTCGCCCATTTTGATCAGGCAGGAACCTTCGGCATGTTTGGTAAAGCCCGTTTCGATTGAAACAGCGCGCATTTCGTTTAGATCACGTCCTGAGGGTCGCATGGAAATTCCTTTGTTTGCTGGCTTGGGGATAACGCCCCGCGGCGTTACGATGCAACCCCGATTGATCTTTCATTTGCCTGCGTTTTAATGACGACCCAGTAGGGGACCGCCGATGAGCGAAGCAAGTAAAATTCTGAACGAGATGAATGACCGGTCACGCGAGGTGTTCCGGTTGATCGTTGAGAGTTATCTGGACAGCGGTGAGCCCGTTGGCAGCCGCACCCTGACGCGCACCCTGTCAGAGAAAGTTAGCGCCGCGACCGTGCGCAATGTGATGCAGGACTTGGAGTTTCTGGGCCTGCTCGACAGCCCTCATGTCAGTGCCGGGCGGATTCCGACGCAGCAGGGGTTGCGGATGTTTGTCGACGGGCTGCTTGAGGTCGGTGACCTGGGCGCGGATGACAGACAGAAACTGGATGAGACATTAGGCTCTAATGCGGGCGACGTGGGCGGAATGCTGGACCGGGTGGGGTCGGCATTGTCACACGTGACACATGGGGCGTCTCTGGTTTTGACGCCCAAGCATGAATCCGAGATCAAACATATCGAGTTTGTCTCGTTAGCGCATGACCGCGCTTTGGTGGTTCTGGTGTTCGCCGATGGTCATGTCGAAAACCGACTGTTCACACCGCCCCCTGGGCAGACGCCCAGTTCGATGCGTGAGGCGGCAAATTTCCTGAATGCGCTGATCGAAGGGCGCACGCTGGGCGAAGTGCGCCGTCAGATGCAGACCCAGATCGACGCGCGCAAGCAAGAGATCGACGTGCTGGCGCGTGCTATGGTTGAAAGCGGTATGGCTGCCTGGGACGGGGACGGCGGCGACTCGGCCCGTCTGATCGTGCGTGGGCGGGCGAATCTGCTGAATGAACCCGGTCAGGAAGAGGAACTGGACCGTATCCGAAGCCTGTTTGACGATCTTGAACGCAAGCGCGACATCGCCGAATTCCTTGAATTGACCGAAGAAGGAGAGGGTGTGCGCATTTTTATCGGTTCTGAGAACAAACTTTTCTCACTTTCGGGTTCCTCTTTGGTGGTGTCTCCATATATGAACTCTGATCGAAAGATAATTGGTGCGGTCGGGGTCATCGGACCCACGCGTCTGAATTATGGACGGATCGTGCCGATCGTGGATTATACGGCGCAACTGGTCGGAAAGCTGATATCCGACCGGAGCTAGAGGGTAAGAGATGGCAGAGCCCAAGAACGAAGAATTTCTGGACGATATCATGGCCGCTGAAGCGGAAGAACTGGCCGAGGAATTTGCTGAAATCAGCGACGAAGCGCTGGAACTGGATGAGTTGCGCGCCGAGCGCGATGACTACAAAGACAAGTTCATGCGCGCGCTGGCAGATGCCGAGAACGCACGCAAACGCGGTGACAAGGCGCGTCGCGATGCGGAAAACTATGGTGGGTCGAAACTGGCCCGCGACATGCTGCCCGTTTACGACAATATGAAGCGCGCGCTCGAGGCAGCGACCGATGAGCAAAAAGAGGTTGCTGCCGGCCTGCTGGAAGGGGTCGAACTGACCATGCGCGCGCTTAAGGACGTGTTCCAAAAGCACGGGATTCAGGTCATCACACCCGAAGTCGGCGATCGGTTTGATCCGAACATTCACGAGGCGATGTTCGAAGCGCCTGTCCCGGGCACCCGTGCCGGTGACATCATTCAGGTCTCGGCCGAAGGCTTCATGCTGCACGACCGCCTGCTGCGCCCGGCGCAGGTTGGCGTATCTTCGACGCCTGCAAGCTAAGTAGCTTTACAACTGAGAAGTGTTGAGGCGGTCAGGTTCTGGCCGCCTCTTTCAGTTTGTAGATCAGATCCAATGCCTCGCGCGGGGTCAACTCGTCCGGCAGGATGTCATCCAGCATATCCGTGACAGGTGAGGCTTTGGGCGCCGGAGGTGGTGGTGGAGGGGCAGCCGAGAACAGCGGCAGGTCGTCGGTCAGGGCCTTCTGCTTGCCGCCTTCGCGTTCGGTTTTCTCCAGTTGATCCAAAACCACGCGGGCACGTTCAACGACCGAAGCGGGCAGTCCAGCCAGCTGCGCGACCTGTACACCATAGGACCGGTCCGCGGCGCCTTTGTGGACCTCGTGCAGGAAGATCACCTCGCCTTCCCACTCCTTGACGGCAACTGTGGCGTTGTCGACGCCCTCCAGATTTCCGGCCAGCGCGGTCAATTCGTGGTAGTGGGTGGCGAACAACGCGCGGCATTTGTTGGCGGCGTGAAGGTGTTCAAGCGTGGCCCAGGCGATTGAGAGGCCATCATAGGTGGCCGTACCCCGCCCGATTTCGTCCAGAATGACCAGCGCGCGGTCGTCGGCCTGATTTAGGATGGCGGCGGTTTCAACCATTTCGACCATGAAGGTCGAGCGGCCCCGGGCCAGATCGTCAGAGGCGCCGACGCGGCTGAACAACTGACTGACCACGCCGACATGGGCCTGTTCTGCGGGAACGTAGCTGCCCATCTGCGCCAGCAGCGCGATCAGCGCGTTCTGGCGCAGAAAGGTCGATTTACCAGCCATGTTGGGACCGGTGAGCAGCCAGATCGCGGCGCCTTGATCCGCGCTCAGATCGCAGTCATTGGCGATGAAGGCATCGCCATTTTGTTGACGCAGCGCATGCTCCACGACCGGATGACGGCCTCCCTGAACATCGAAAGCGCGAGACGTATCGACTTGCGGTCGGCACCAGTTTTCTCCGCGTGCCAGATCAGCCAGCGCCGTGGTCAAATCCAGCTCGGCCAGCCCTCGGGCGGCTTGGTTCAGGCGAGCGGCGAGGGTTAAAATATCGTCAGAAAGCCTTTGGTAGAGCCGCTTTTCGATCTCAAGTGCCAGATTCCCCGCGTTCAAGATACGGGTCTCGATCTCGGAGAGTTCCACAGTCGTAAACCTAACCTGATTGGCGGTGGTCTGGCGGTGGATATAGGTCTCAGAGAGGGGCGGGTTCAGCATCTTCTCGGCATGAGTGGCCGTCGTTTCGATGAAATAGCCCAGCACGTTGTTGTGCTTGATCTTCAACGAGGTGATGCCGGTGTGCTCTGCGTATTTCTGCTGAAACCCGGCGATGACCGAGCGGCCTTCGTCGCGCAGTGTGCGCGCTTCGTCCAGTTCTGTATCGAAGCCGGGGGCGATAAAACCGCCATCGCGCGCCAGAAGGGGCGGTTCGGCGACAAGCGCTTCGTCCAGCAGGTTCAGCAGATCATCAAAGCCGACAAGGTTCTGCAGGGCGGTCGCCAGCAGAACCGGCAGATCCTGACCTTCGCAAATCCCGGCAATGGCAGCGGCTTGGGTGAGCACGTTGCGGATGGCGGCCAGATCACGAGGGCCGCCGCGGTCCAGCGACAGGCGAGACAAGGCGCGGTCCAGATCGGGTGTTTTGCGCAGCGCTTCACGTAGGTCCGAGGCGGTCAGGCTGTCCTCGGCGGCAAAACTCACCGCGTCCAGCCGCGCATGGATCACGTCAAGATTGCGGGACGGGCTGGATAGCCGTTGTTCCAACAACCGCGCACCGCCCGGTGTCACGGTCCGGTCGACCACCGACAGCAACGAACCGGCGCGGCCGCCGGACAGGGACCTGGTCAGTTCCAGATTGCGTCTCGTGGCGGCGTCGATCTGCACCACGCGATCCTCGGATTCCTTCAAAGGCGTTTGCAGCAGGGGCAGTTTGCCCTTCTGCGTGATCTCAAGATAGTCGATCAACGCGCCCATTGCCGAAACCTCGGCGCGACCAAACGACCCAAACGCGTCCAGCGCGCCCACGTGAAACAAACCGCAGATGCGTTTTTCCGCTGCTGTGCTGTCGAAACTGGCGCGTCCAATAGGTGTCAGCGAAATCCCCAGATCGCGCACTGGTTCACCCAGCTTGTCCTGCACCCCATCGGCCACGATCAACTCGGACGGGGCCAGCCGTGCCAGTTCAGGGCTGAGGCGGACCGAGGTCAAAGGCATCACGTGAAACGCACCGGTTGAGATATCGGCCCAGGCCAGCGCGGCCTCATCCCGAACTTCGGCATAGGCGGCCAGAAAGTTGTGTCGGCGGGCTTCCAATAGCGCGTCTTCGGTCAGCGTGCCGGGCGTCACCAGACGCACCACATCGCGCCGAACCACCGATTTAGAGCCTCTTTTTTTCGCCTCTGCCGGGCTTTCCATCTGCTCGCATACGGCGACGCGAAACCCTTTCCGGATCAGCGTCAGCAAATAGCCCTCGGCCGAATGCACCGGTACGCCGCACATCGGGATATCCTCGCCATTGTGCTTGCCGCGCTTGGTCAGGGCGATGTCCAGCGCCTCGGCCGCGTTGACCGCGTCCTTGAAGAACATCTCGTAGAAATCGCCCATGCGGTAAAACAGCAGGGCGTCCGCGTGGGCCTCTTTGATCTCGAGATATTGCGCCATCATCGGCGTGACTGTGGACAAGAGCGGCCCCCTTCTGGCGTATTCCGGGCGCGACCTTACAAACCCGGCCTCTGCTGTGAAAGGTGAAAACGTATTGTCGTTGAGGCGCGCCCCGGCCTGCGCTATGACGCATCAGCCCCGAAGTCATGGAAACGACCGTTAAGATGCCCAAAACGAAGATCACCAAAGAAGAAGCGCTGGCCTTTCATCTGGACCCCACCCCCGGCAAGTGGGAGGTGCAGGCCACCGTTCCCATGACCACGCAGCGCGATCTGTCGCTGGCCTACAGCCCTGGGGTCGCAGTTCCATGTGAAGCCATCGCCGAAGCGCCCGAGACCGCCTATGACTATACCAACAAGGGCAATCTGGTTGCTGTGATCTCGAACGGGACGGCAGTTCTCGGTCTTGGAAACCTTGGTGCGCTGGGGTCGAAACCAGTGATGGAGGGGAAATCTGTCCTGTTCAAACGGTTCGCCGATGTGAATTCGATCGATATCGAGCTGGACACCGAAGACCCGGACGAATTCTGCCGCGCAGTGCGGCTGATGGGTCCGACCTTTGGCGGCATCAACCTTGAAGACATCAAGGCGCCTGAGTGTTTCATCATCGAACAGCGCCTGAAGGAAGAGATGGATATCCCTGTCTTCCACGACGACCAGCACGGTACGGCGGTGATCTGTGCAGCGGGTCTGCTGAACGCGCTGCATATTTCGGGCAAAAAGATCGAGGACGTGAAGATTGTTCTGAACGGGGCTGGTGCTGCCGGGATCGCCTGCATCGAACTGCTCAAGTCGATGGGCGCGCGGCATGAAAACTGTATCGTCTGTGACACCAAGGGCGTGATCTATCAGGGCCGGACCGAGGGGATGAACCAGTGGAAATCGGCCCACGCGATCACTACGGACCTGCGGACGCTGGAAGATGCCATGAAAGGCGCGGATGTTTTCCTTGGCGTGTCGGTCAAAGGCGCGGTGACGCAGGAGATGGTCGCCAGCATGGCCGACAACCCGGTGATTTTCGCGATGGCAAACCCCGATCCCGAGATCACTCCGGAAGAAGCCCATGAGGTCCGCGTCGATGCCATTGTCGCTACCGGACGCAGCGACTATCCGAACCAGGTGAACAACGTTCTGGGCTTCCCCTACCTGTTCCGTGGCGCGCTGGATATTCATGCCCGCGCTATCAATGACGAGATGAAGATCGCATGTGCCCATGCGCTGGCCCGACTGGCGCGCGAGGATGTGCCGGATGAGGTCGCCATGGCCTATGGCAAGTCGCTAACCTTTGGCCGCGATTACATCATCCCGACACCGTTTGACCCGCGCCTGATCCACCGTATCCCTCCGGCGGTTGCTAAGGCCGGGATGGATACCGGGGCCGCGCGCCGTCCGATCATCGACATGGAGGCTTATGAACTGAGCCTCAAATCCCGCATGGACCCGACAGCCAGCATTCTGCGCGGTCTGAACGCCCGTGCGCGTCAGGCGCAAAGCCGGATGATCTTTGCCGAGGGCGACGATCCCCGCGTTCTGCGCGCAGCGGTGACCTATCAGCGGTCCGGCTTTGGCAAGGCGCTGGTTGTGGGCCGTCAGGACGATGTGAAACAAAAGCTGGAAGAGGCCGGTTTGGGCGATGCTGTGCGCGAGCTGGAGGTGGTGAATGCCGCCAATACCACACACCTCGATACCTATAACGATTTCCTCTACAAACGCCTGCAGCGTAAGGGGTTTGACCGCAAGGACATTCACCGGCTGGCGGCGCGCGACCGGCATGTGTTCTCGTCTCTGATGCTGGCGCATGGGCATGGCGACGGTCTGGTGACCGGGGCCACACGCAAATCGGCGCATGTGCTGGACCGGATCAACCACGTGTTTGACGCCGACGCGGCGCATGGTGCGGCAGGTGTAACGGCTCTTCTGCACAAGGGACGGATCGTTCTGATCGGCGATACTCTGGTTCACGAATGGCCGGATGAGAATGACCTGGCCAATATCGCCGAGCGTTCTGCTGCCGTGGCTCGCCACATGGGGCTTGAGCCGCGCGTGGCTTTCGTCAGTTTCTCGACCTTCGGCTATCCGGTCTCGGAACGAGCTGAAAAGATGCACCGTGCGCCTGCGGTTCTGGACCAGCGTGGCGTTGATTTCGAATACGAAGGTGAGATGACCGTGGACGTGGCGTTGAATGTGGATCAGCAAGCAGCCTATCCGTTCCAGCGTCTCACCGGTCCGGCCAATATTCTGATCGTTCCAGCGCGGCATTCAGCGTCGATTTCGACCAAGCTGATGCAGGAGATGGGTGGTGCCACCGTGATCGGCCCGATCCTGTCGGGTGTCGACAAGCCGATCCAGATCTGCTCGACCGTTTCGACGGCGAATGACATTCTGAACATGGCCATTCTGGCCTCCTGCGATATCTCAGGCAAACCATGACGATCTGGAATCTCGGCTCGATAAATGCGGACATGATCTATGACGTGCCGCATCTGCCCGGGCCGGGAGAAACCCTTTCGGCCAATCGACTGGATCGGTTTCTGGGCGGCAAAGGCGCGAACATGTCGGTGGCGTCTGCACGGGCCGGGGCGCAGGTGGCACATATCGGGGCCGTCGGACCTGACGGGCGCTGGGCGCGGGATCGCCTGACGGAATACGGCGTGGACACGCGCCATATCGCTGAGGTCGATGTGCCCACCGGCCACGCCATCATCGCCGTGGATGCGCAGGGTGAAAACAATATCATCCTGTTTCCGGGCTCGAACCATGCGATCACGCCGGATCAGTTGGGTCAGGCGCTGTCTTCTGCCTCGCAGGGCGATCTGCTGGTGATGCAGAACGAAACCACCCTGCAGGTCGAGGCCGCAAAGATGGCCCGCGCGCTGGGCCTGACAGTCTGCTACGCCGCAGCCCCCTATCAGGCCCAGGCGGTTCAGGCCGTGTTGCCTTATCTGGATTTCCTGATCCTGAATGAGGTCGAAGCCGAGCAATTGCGCGATACAACCGGCCAACCGGTGACCGATCTGAAGATCGAACATGTGATCGTCACGCTGGGGTCAAAAGGCGCGCGGTATTACCATCTCGGTGAGGCTTCGGATTTTCCGGCCCACAAGGTACATGCTGTGGATACGACGGGTGCTGGCGATACGTTCACCGGCTATGTTCTGGCAGGGATGGATCGCGGGATGCCGATGGCGCAGGCGGTTGCTCAGGCAAATCGTGCCGCGGCCCTGATGGTCACGCGGCACGGAACGGCGGATGTTATCCCCGACCTCAAAGAAGTGCATGAGGCGCGGTTCGATTAAGACCCGGCGAACGGAGCAGCGCTGCCCCAAAGCTGTTTAACGCGGGCGTCGCGGCCGCAAGCATTGCGATAGGCTTTGTAGGCATTCTTCTGGCGCTTGGGGCCAAAGCGGGTCAGGATCAGCTTTTCACCCTTGTAGTAATCCTGATGATAGGCCTCGGCGGGATAGAATGCGCCCTGCTGCAGGATCGGGGTCACAACTGTTTGCCCCAAAGCGCGTTGGGCGTCCGCTTTGGCTTGCTGTGCAAGCGCTTTTTCCCCAGCGTTAGAGACAAAAATTGCCGTTCGATAGCTGTCTCCCCGATCACAGAATTGACCACCTGCATCGGTGGGATCGACCGAGCGGAAGAACATGTTCAGCAGTGTTTCACGGGAAACGCGGGCCGGATCAAAGGTGATTTGGACCGCCTCGTAATGGCCGGTGCCGCCTTTGGTCACTTGATCATAGGTCGGATTAGCCGCTGAACCACCAGTAAAGCCGGACACGGCACCGATCACTCCCGGAACGGATTCGAAATCAGATTCGACGCACCAGAAACATCCCCCAGCAACTGTCAATGTCTCGGTTCCGGCGGCGGGTGCAGGAGCGGCGCGCAGCAAAGCGGCCAGAGCGATCAGTGTGAACAAAAGCGTGGGTTTGACAAAGTCGAGATAAGCGATGCGGGTCATGGCAGGTCTCCTTTCGGGATCAGGCTGCCCTGACTTATGAACCTGCGCAATCCGCTGACATGGTTTGTCACGCGGTGGTGAGACGAGTTTATCGTCTCAGCCCAGAAGCTGCCCCAGCTTCATCGCAACGCCCATATTGCCCGAGATTTTGAGTTTACCCAGAGCCACTCCGGTCATCGGGTTCAACTTGCCGGTCAGCAGTTTGGTCAGGTTGTCCTGCGAGATGCGGATGGTGCAGTCGGTGTCACGATCCTGCGTGGTGGCCTGATTGTCGGCCAGTACAATTACACCTGCTTCGCCGCAATCGAATTTCAATGAGCCCTCAAAGCTCTTGCCATTCAAACCTTGTTGAATCCCATTGGCTATGTCCTGAAGCATCCCCGTCCCCTACACAGTTTACGTATGCGTAAAGGCTGGGAGTGTTCCTGCGCAAGGGTGACCCAACTGGACCCTGCGGTTAAAGCATCCGCAGGATCTGCAATGTCCGCTCACAGGGTTGCCCTGCATAAAAAGCATCAAGCACAGCCTGAAACTCTGGCGGGGCCCCGGGCACGGACGAAAACAGCGTCATCGAGGATCGCAGTTTCTTCGCGTCGATCCCGCCCAGAATGTCACTGGCATCGCGCCCTTTGTGCCGCAACATCAGACCTGCAACTTTGGTCAGGCGCTGACGCAGGTCCGGGTGATCCAGATAGGCCTTGGCCTCATCCAGATCCTCGATCCCATATAGCTGTGCCATGTGAGAGCGGCCAAGTTCGGCCAACTGCGGAAAAACGAACCACATCCAGTGGCTGGTTTTCTGCCCCTGTTCCAGTTCGCGCAGGACATCGGACCACACCGTGTCCTGCGCTTCGATGAACAGATCGAGCTCGTTGTCGATGTTGTCGTCGTCGGTCACTTGGACAAACGCTTGTCCCGCGCGGCCAGAAGTTTCAGGCGCAGGGCATTCAGTTGGATGAAACCAGCCGCATCTGTCTGATCATAGGCACCGGCATCTTCCTCAAACGTCACATGCGCTTCGGAATACAGCGAGTGATCCGACCAGCGGCCCACGGTCGAGGCCAGACCCTTGTAAAGTTTCACGCGGACGGTACCGGTGACGTGTTCTTGAGATTTGTCGATTGCGGCTTGCAGCATTTCGCGCTCGGGCGAGTACCAGAAACCGTTATAGATCAGCTCGGCATATTGCGGCATCAACTGGTCTTTCAGATGCATCGCGCCACGGTCCATGGTGATCGACTCGATCCCGCGATGCGCTTCCAGCAGGATAGTGCCACCGGGCGTTTCATAGATGCCGCGCGATTTCATACCGACAAAGCGGCCTTCGACCAGGTCCAGACGGCCAATGCCGTGCTTGCCACCGTATTCGTTCAGCTTGGTCAGGATGGTGGCCGGGCTCATCGCCTCGCCATTGATGCTGACTGCGTCGCCTTTTTCGAAACCAATCTCTATGTATTCGGGCTCGTTCGGCGCGTCCTCGGGGTGGACGGTGCGCTGATAGACATAGTCCGGTGCCATGTCGGCGGGGTCTTCCAGGACCTTACCCTCGGACGAGGTGTGCAGCAGGTTGGCATCAACTGAGAAGGGCGCCTCGCCACGCTTGTCCTTGGCAATAGGAATCTGATGCGCTTCGGCCCACTCGATCAGACGGGTGCGGCTGGTCAGATCCCATTCGCGCCACGGGGCGATAACCTTGATGTCGGGGTTCAGCGCATAGGCTGCCAGCTCAAAGCGAACCTGATCGTTGCCTTTGCCGGTTGCGCCATGCGCAACGGCGTCGGCACCGGTTTCCTGCGCGATCTCAACCAGACGTTTCGAAATCAGCGGACGCGCGATCGAGGTGCCCAGCAAGTACAAGCCTTCGTACTGCGCGTTGGCGCGGAACATGGGGAAGACGAAATCGCGGACAAACTCTTCGCGGATGTCCTCGATATAGATGTTCTCGGGTTTGATCCCCAGCATCTCGGCCTTTTGGCGGGCGGGTTCCAGTTCCTCACCCTGACCAAGATCGGCGGTGAAGGTGACGACCTCACAGCCATACTCGGTCTGCAACCATTTCAGGATGATCGAGGTATCAAGGCCACCGGAATAGGCCAGGACAACTTTCTTGGGCGCGGACATCTGACTTCCCCTTATGCGTAGAACGCTTGGCCCCTAACGGGTTTTGAAAGCGGGGGCAAGTTATCTGCGTTGACGCGGAACGGGATTTGCGGTGAAACGGGCGGAAAGAAAACAAGGATTGGTTGAAGGGGCAGTTTTAGGATGTTGGGTTGGCAGATTTTTGTGCACTCGGTGCGGATGGTGTTTGGGAACCTCAAACAAGTTCTACAGATCACTTTTGGTCCCGCTTTGATTGGAACGGTTCTGGTCGTTTTGTTGTTCATGGCATCAGGTATTCCGCTGGAAGCCCTTGAGTCAGACGCAAACGGTCTACCACCGGGCACCTCTACAGGCGGGGTCTTACTATTCGTTTTCGGTCTGTTTGCAGTGATATTTATCACCATGTTCTGGATCGCGGTGTCCTGGCACCGGTTCATCCTGCTCGAAGAATATCCAACAGGCATATTCCCAACGTTCCGCTTCGATCGCATTCTTGCGTATTTTGGACGCGCTTTGCTTCTTGGCCTGATGATCGGGCTTGCTTGGATTCCGGGTGGGATGTTGTTCGGTGGATTACTTCAAAGCTCACCGGTCGGAGCGGTTGTCCTGGTTGCCGCCTACATGATCTTTTTGTCCGTGTGCTTCTATCGTCTTTCTATCATTTTGCCGGCTTCAGCGATTGGCAAACCGATCAAACTTGGCGAGGCTTGGACCGGCACTGCCGGTGCGGGCTGGTCCATTCTGGTCCTTCTTATTGTCGCGCTCCTCTTTCAGGTACTTGTGCAGCTTATTTTCACCGTGCTGGCTGTCATTCCGGTTTTGGGGATACTGCTGACGGTGTTCTTTGGAATTCTGGTCCTGCCGATGATCAATGTCAGTCTGTTCACTACAATGTACGGCGTCTTCATCGAAAAACGCGAACTTGCCTGATCCGCGTACACATATGTATTCCTTGCCCTTTTAGTCAGGATAGGCCACTGAACGGGTTATGACTGATTTCATGACCCGCGCCCGCGCCGCTGAACAGGCGATGCGTACTGTGTTTTCGCCCACACCTCTGCAGCGGAATGCCCATCTGTCCGACCGCTATGGCGCGGATATCTGGCTCAAGCGTGAGGACCTCAGCCCGGTGCGGTCCTACAAGATTCGCGGTGCGTTCAACGCGATGCGCAAGCAGCAGGGGCAGAAACTGTTCGTTTGCGCCAGTGCGGGCAACCATGCTCAGGGTGTGGCCTATATGTGCAAGCATCTGGGCGTGAAGGGTGTGATCTTCATGCCGGTAACGACGCCGCAGCAAAAAATTCAAAAGACCCGCATCTTTGGTGGCGACAATATCGAGATTCATCTGATCGGCGACTATTTCGACGACACTCTGGCTGCGGCACAAGCGTGGTGCGCGCAGCAGGGCGGACATTTCCTGTCACCCTTCGACGATGAGGATGTGATCGAAGGTCAGGCCTCATTGGCGGTTGAGATTGAGGCGCAGCTGGGCGGTCTGCCCGATCACGTGATCCTGCCAGTTGGCGGGGGTGGCATGTCGTCGGGCGTGGCGACGTGGTTCGGGGATCGGACCCATTGCCTGTTTGTCGAGCCAAAGGGCGGGGCTTGCCTGCACGCAGCGATGGCGGCGGGGCATCCGGTGGCCCTGGATCATATCGACAATTTCGTCGATGGTGCGGCGGTGGGCAAGATCGGCGCGAAACCGTTTGAGCTGCTTAAAGATCGCCACCTGTCCGACGTGCATGTCCTGTCCGAAGACCGCATCTGCACCACGATGATAGAGATGCTGAATGTCGAAGGCATCGTGCTGGAACCGGCGGGGGCGCTGGCAATCGAGGCGCTGGGCGATATTCAAAGCTTCATCCGAAACAAGACCGTGGTTTGTGTCACCTCGGGCGGTAATTTCGATTTCGAACGTCTGCCTGAGGTCAAAGAGCGGGCGCAGCGTTATTCCGGCGTCAAGAAATACTTCATCCTCCGCCTGCCGCAGCGCCCCGGCGCGTTGAAGGAGTTTCTGGGCATTCTCGGCCCCGAAGACGACATCGCCCGGTTCGAATACATGAAGAAATCGGCGCGCAATTTCGGCTCGGTCCTGATTGGCATCGAAACCCGGAAGCCCGAGAACTTTGCCCGCCTGTTCGCGCATCTGGACGAGGCCGGATTCACCTATACCGACATCACCGAAGACGAGACTCTGGCGCAGTTCGTGATCTAGGTCAGGTTCGCGGCCTTTTCAGTTAGGAACACGGCGCGGGACTCGTCATAGATCGTAAGGATCGCAGGCAGATCGACTTCGGCCGCCTTGCCAGCGGCGGCGTTGCGTTCGGCATCCTGACACAGGCTTGAGAAGCGGTTGAACCCAAGGCTCAGCGCGCTGCCCTTGAGGAAATGCATGTTCTGTTCGAACTCGACCCGGTTTGCGTCCCGGTGCACCCGTTCGATGGTTTCCTGCACCTCGTGCAGAAAGACTTGCACCACCTCGTCAAACTCATCGGCGCCGACCTCATCCCGCAGCTGTCTGACCCTGGACCAGTCGATCATGTTCGGCGCCTCCACTCATATCGCGACATGACCTGCGTATCCCAAGACCGGTAAAGAGGGGGTTAAACTACGCAATCAGAACGCCTTCACGAGATGTTAAACCGCCGCGCGCTAGGGTCGGTACGTTCAGGTATGGTCGCAGTGCAGAGGGTACACGTGACAGAAGGCAGTCAGGCAGAGGCCAGGACAGAGCTGGATTTTGGTGCGATCCAAAAGGTGCTTGTCGTTGATGACAGCCGCCTGCAACGGCGAATTCTGGTGGCTTCGCTGAAAAAATGGGGCTTTGAGGTGCTTGAGGCCGACAGCGGTGACGCCGCGATCGAGATGTGCCAGACCACCCCGCCGGATCTGGTCGTCAGCGACTGGGTCATGCCGGGGATGAGCGGGCTGGAATTCTGCCGCACGTTCCGGGCGCTGGACAGCGAGCAATACAGTTATTTCATCCTGCTGACCTCAAAAAGCGAAAAGCAGGAGGTGGCAACGGGGCTGGATGCCGGGGCCGATGACTTTCTGATCAAACCGCTTGAGGCAGATGAACTGCGCGCGCGCATTTCGGCCGGGGCGCGTATCCTGGACATGCAACGCGAGCTGTCCGAGAAAAACCGCATGATCGAAACTGCGCTGAAAGAGCTGCGCGTGGCCCATGACGCCATCGACAAGGATCTGATGCAGGCCCGGAAAATTCAGGACTCGTTGGTTCCGGAACTGACGCGTGACTTCGGCAAGTCGCGGGTCAGCATGTTGCTGAAACCCTGCGGCCATATTGGTGGTGATCTAGTGGGGATGTTCTCGCCCGGGGTCAACCGGCTGGGGTTCTACAGCATCGATGTGTCGGGCCATGGCATCACCTCGGCAATGATGACGGCGCGGCTGGGGGGCTATCTGTCCAGCAAGCATTTCGAGCAGAACGTGGCGATGGAGAAGCGGTTCGATAAGTTTTACGCGCTACTGCCGCCCGAGCAAGTGGCCGAGATGCTCAATTCCCGCCTGATGGCGGATGCGGGGGTCGAGGAGTATTTCACCATGGTTTACGCGATCATCGATCTCCGCAACGGGCATCTGAAAATGGTGCAGGCCGGGCATCCTCACCCGCTTGTTCTGCGCCATGACGGCAGGACCGAGTTCCTGGGCGAAGGCGGCTTGCCCATCGGGTTGCTGTCGGATGTTTCGTTCCAGCAGACCGAAACCTATCTGCACCCCGGCGACAAGCTGCTGCTGTATTCGGATGGTTTTACCGAGTGCGGCCTTGAAGAGGGTGGATTGTTGGAAGAAGAGGGCCTGCGCCATATGGCCCTGGACTGCGCCCCTGGCCGCAGCGGAACCGAGTTTCTGGACGACATGTTCTGGCGCCTGACACAGGCCATGGCCCCCGGCAGTGGCATGGATGACGATGTCTCGGCCGTGTTCTTCGAATATAACGGACCTTAAAGTGTGTTCAAATGCTGGCTGGCAAAGTGGCGGTCACCGGCATTGCCCAGCATCTGGCACGCATCTGCGGTATCCATCCACAGCGCCTCGTGAAACGGCTCGGTCGGCGGGCCGATGCGGCGCACGGGGCGGGCGCGATAGATCAGGCAAACTTTCTCGGCCCACAGGTCGTACTCCGGCATGTAGGTGAACCGCCGGAACGCGCCGACGCGGCGCGGCGCAGCCACAAGCCAGCCGGTTTCCTCAAACACTTCGCGGTGCAGGGCGGTGACGGGTGATTCGCCCGGGTCGATCCCGCCGCCGGGCAATTGCAGATCGGGGCCGGGCTCCATCTGACAGGTCAGCAAAAGGTGCCGGCCACGTGGCAATAATGCATAAACACCCACACGTCTGATGTATTTCTGCCCCGCTTGCGGGGTTTCACCGAACCGTCTGATCATGTATGGCCCCTTACAACCCGAATTGTTCGACCTATATGCTGGCGGTATGCCAACCTGTGGCGTGTAAGGAAACCCCATGTCTCTTGGAACGAAAATCGCGTGGGACGATACCGTCCTGCCCTTTCAACTTGATGTATCGGATATGCGCGGCCGCGTGGCCCGTCTGGATGGCGTGCTCGACGGTATCCTGAAACAGCACGATTATCCCGAAAAGGTCGAGGCCCTGGTGGCCGAGATGGCCCTGCTGACCGCACTGATCGGCCAGACCATTTCGCTACGCTGGAAGCTGTCGCTGCAGGTTCAGTCCAAAGGTCCGGTGCGCATGATCGCGACCGACTATTATGCCCCCAAGCAAGAGGGCGAGCCGGCCCGCATCCGTGCCTATGCCAGCTTTGACCGCGACCGCCTGACTGACGGCGCGCCGTTCGATCAGGTGGGTGAGGGCTATTTCGCTATCATGATCGATCAGGGTAAGGGCTCGCAGCCGTATCAGGGAATTACGCCGCTGGCCGGTGGGTCGATCAGCGCGTGTGCTGAGGCATATTTTGCGCAATCCGAACAGCTGCCGACCCGGTTCTCGCTGAGTTTTGGCAAATCGACCGAACCGGGCGTTGGCGAACATTGGCGCGCCGGTGGGGTCATGTTGCAGCACATGCCCAAAGCCTCGCCCTTTGTGGCGAGCAGCGAGGGTGAGGGCCAGATCCTGACCGCAGAAGATCTTGTGGATGGTGAAGAGGGTGAAAACTGGGGCCGCGTCAACATCCTGCTGGATACGGTCGAGGATCTGGAACTGATCGGGCCGTCGGTGGCGCCCACCGATCTGCTGGTCCGGCTGTTTCACGAGGAACAACCGCGGGTCTATGACGCACAGACGGTGCAGTTCGGCTGCACCTGTTCCGAGGAGCGTGTGCGTCAAAGCCTGTCAATCTACTCGGCCAAGGACATCGAAAAGATGACCACGCCCGAGGGCACGGTAACTGCCGATTGCCAGTTCTGCGGCGCCCACTACGTGCTGGAACCGGGCTCGGTCGGCTTTGATGCGGACGACTCCTGATCCAACCGAGCAACTGCGGGCGGCGCTCAGCCGCCCCGGTCATGGGTCCAGCGATTTCGACCTGAACCCCGAAACCGTTCTGCCCGAGGGCCGCAAGCTACGCCCCGCTGGCGTTCTGGTGCCGATCTCGGTTGCAACCGGCACGCCGCGGCTGATCCTGACCAAACGGTCGTCGGCGCTGAAACACCATCCAGGCCAGATCGCATTTCCTGGCGGCAAGCAGGACGAGGGTGACGCGGACGTCACCGCCGCCGCCCTGCGCGAGGCGCAGGAAGAGATTGGCCTGCCGCCCAACTTGCCCGAGATTCTGGGGCATCTGCCGACGCATGAGACTGTCACCTCGTTCACCGTGACGCCGGTTGTGGCGATCCTGCGCACTCCGTTTCAACCGATCCCCGAGCCGGGTGAAGTCGACGAGGTGTTCTCGGTTCCGCTTGAACATGTGCTCAACCCCGTGAATTATATCGTTGAATCGCGCCGCTGGCGGGGTCACAAAAGATATTATTACGCAGTGCCGTTCGGTCCTTATTACATCTGGGGCGCGACGGCCCGGATGTTGCGGGGGTTGGCAGCGCGGGTGAGTGAATGACGCAAATTTCGGAAGGCTGGGTTTATGATCCGGCTACACAAAAGGTTTGCGCGACCCTGACCGGAGCCGGGGCGCAGGCGCTGTTTGTGGGCGGCTGCGTGCGAAACGCTCTGTTGGGCGCGCCGGTCTCCGATATCGACATTGCCACTGACGCGCATCCCGAGCGGGTTATGGAACTGGCGCAGGCGGCGGGCCTCAAGGCTATTCCCACCGGGATCGACCATGGCACCATTACCGTGGTTAGCGGCGGCGCCCCGCATGAGATCACCACTTTTCGCCGTGATGTGAAAACCGATGGCCGCCGGGCCGTGGTGGCCTTTTCCGACAAGGTGGAAGAGGATGCCGCGCGTCGCGATTTCACCATGAACGCGATTTATGCCCGACCTGATGGGACCGTATTGGACCCGCTGAGCGGTCTGCCCGACCTGCAGGCGCGGCGGGTGCGGTTCATCGGCACCGCCGAAAACCGTATTCGCGAGGATTACTTGCGCTCGCTGCGCTATTTCCGCTTTCACGCCTGGTATGGCGATGCCGAGGCCGGGTTTGACCCGGACGCGCTGGCGGCGATTGCCGCCAATCTGGACGGGTTGGCCAGTTTGTCTCGCGAACGGGTTGGGGCCGAGCTGTTCAAGCTGCTGGGCGCACCCGATCCCGCGCCCTCGGTCGCTGCCATGCGTCAAGCTGGTGTTCTTGCGCAGTTACTTCCGGGGGCCGAGGATCGGTCGCTGGCGCCTCTGGTCTCTTTGGAGCAACAGGCCGGGGTCGCGCCCGAACCGATCCGCCGTCTGGCCGCCATTGCCACGCCCGAGATCGCCAAAACCCTACGCCTGAGTAAAGCACAGCTGCAACGGTTGACCCGGATGCGGGATGAGGCATCCGGCGCCGCCAGTATTGCCGAACTGGGTTTCCGCTATGGCGAAGAAGGCGGGATGCACGAAACCCTGCTGCGCTGTGCCTTTTTGGAACAACCTTGGTCCGAGGACATGCGGCAGGATTTGCGCAGGGGTGCCGCCGCAGATTTTCCGGTTCAGGCCACCGATTTGATCCCCGGTTTCACCGGCCCCGCGCTGGGCAAAAAACTGGCCGAGCTTGAAGCCCGCTGGATCGCTTCTGGCTTTTCCCTGACCCGCGAAGATCTGCTGGGCGGCTGAGACGAAGTCTCAAAAGGGGATGACAAACAAAAAATATTGTGGTTACTTTCGCGTGTTACCTGATTTGGAGGGAGGCATGCGAATGTACTACGGGATCTGGTTCGGCTAAAGCCGGAACACTTTGACCCGTAAGGGTGGTGTTCTGGCGCCATCTGTTTTCGCACGTCCTGAATTTCCTGCTCAATCGGAGCACCCTCCATGTTTCGCTATTTCGAAAACCTCGTTGACCCTTTTGTTGCCTATGAAGAAACCGACACGCCGCCCACCCGGCTGTGGCCTTTCATGCTGGACTATTCCCAACCGTTTAAGCAGGTGTTCTTCTGGGCCGCGCTGATCTCGGTTATTGTTGCCGCTGTTGAGATCGGGTTAATCTATTACATGGGTCGCGTTGTTGACCTGTTGTCCGGGCCGCCTGCAGAGGTTTGGCAAGCCCACGGCACCGAACTGATCCTGATGGCGGTGTTTGTGCTGCTGCTGCGCCCGATGTTGCATGTGGTCGATGTGCTGCTGCTGAACAACACGATCCTGCCGAACTTTGGCACTTTGATCCGCTGGCGCGCGCATAAACACGTGTTGCGGCAATCGGTGGGGTGGTTTGAAAACGATTTTGCCGGCCGCATCGCAAACCGGATCATGCAAACACCGCCCGCTGCGGGTGAGGCCGTGTTTCAGGTGTTTGACGCCATTTCCTTTTCGATCGCTTACCTGATCGGGGCGGCGATCCTGTTGATGGCCGCTGATCCGCGCCTGCTGTTGCCACTGCTGATATGGTTGGTGCTTTACGGTTTGTTGGTGCGCTGGACGGTGGCCCGGGTGGGCCCGGCGTCACAGGCGGCTTCGGACGCGCGTTCAGCCGTCACGGGTCGAGTCGTGGACAGCTACACCAACATCCATTCGGTCAAGATGTTCGCCCATGACGAGCAAGAACTGGATTATGCCCGCGAAGCCATCGAGGAAACCCGGCGGACTTTTCAGATCGAAATGCGGATCTTCACCATCATGGACGCGGTTCTGGTCACGCTGAACGGCTTGCTGATCGTCGGCGTTGTCGGCTGGGCCATTGCCCTGTGGATGCAGGGTAGTGCCTCGGTCGGTGTGGTCGCGGCGGCAACCGCCCTGACCCTGCGGTTGAACGCGATGACCGGGTGGATCATGTGGGCGTTGACCAGCTTCTTCCGCCAGCTTGGTGTCGTGGCCGAGGGGATGGAGACCATTGCCCAACCCATCGACCTGTTGGACAAGCCTGCGGCCAAGCCCTTGCACCTGACCAATGGCCAGATCGACATTCGCGGTCTGTCGCACCACTATGGGCGCAAGACCGGCGGTTTGGATCACATCAACCTGACCATCCACCCGGGTGAGAAAATCGGCCTGATTGGGCGGTCCGGTGCCGGGAAATCGACTCTAGTTAAGCTGCTATTGCGGTTTTATGACGTAGAACAGGGGGCGATCCTGATCGACGACCAGAACATCGCAGGCGTCACGCAGGACAGTCTGCGCAGCAAAATCGGCATGGTGCAGCAGGACAGCGCTTTGCTGCACCGCTCGGTCCGCGACAACATCCTCTATGGCCGCCCTGAGGCCACCGAGGAACAGATGATCGCCGCCGCCAAACAGGCCGAGGCGCATGAGTTCATCCTTGACCTGCAGGACCCGCAGGGGCGCACCGGCTATGACGCGCATGTGGGTGAGCGGGGCGTGAAGCTGTCCGGCGGTCAGCGGCAGCGGGTGACGCTTGCGCGGGTGATCCTAAAGGACGCACCGATCCTGCTGTTGGATGAGGCAACATCCGCCCTAGATTCCGAGGTCGAAGCCTCGATTCAGGAAACCCTCTACGGCATGATGCAAGGTAAAACCGTGATTGCCATTGCCCATCGGCTGAGCACCATTGCCCAGATGGACCGCATTCTGGTGATGGATGGCGGTCGGATTGTGGAACAGGGCGGGCATTCCGAACTGTTGGCGCATGGCGGCCTTTACGCCCAGTTCTGGGCGCGGCAATCTGGAGGCTTCCTGAACCCGGAGGCTGCGGAATGAAGGTTGCCGACCTGATCGATCCGTTCAAGAACACCGAAACGCCCCCGCCGCAAACGCTGGGGGCGTTTATTCGCTGGTGCCTGTCAGGGGCCTGGCCGATGATCTTTGTAGCGGCCTTTTTCTCGGCCACGGCGGGCGCGATGGAGGCTGGAACCGCCTGGATGCTGGGTCTGGTGATCGATCTGGCGACCGAGAGCGGGCCCGAGAACATCCTGACTGGCAGCAATCTGTGGACGATCCTTGGCGTCGCGGCGTTCTTCATGCTGCTGCGCCCCGTATTCTTTGGGTTTTCGGCGTTTTCGAACAACTACGTCGTTATGCCCAACATTCCTCCCTTGGTTCTGGCCAAGCTGAACCGCTGGACGCTGGGACAGTCGGTCACCTATTTCGATGATGATTTCGCGGGGCGGATCGCGCAGAAGCAGATGCAGACCTCGAACGCAATGGCTTCGGTGGTGTCCGAAACGATCAGCGCGATTGTCTTTGCATTGGCTTCGCTTGCAGGCTCTTTCCTTTTGTTAGGGTCTATTCACCCGCTGGTGATCCTGCCTTTCGCCGGTTGGCTGGCGGTCTATTTCCTGCTGATCCGCTGGTATCTGCCGCGTATTCGCGTGCGGTCGTCGGCACGGGCCGGGGCGCGGGCGATGGTATCGGGGCAGGTGGTTGATACCATCACCAACATCAAAACCGTCAAACTGTTCGCCCATTCCGCGTTCGAGGATCAGGCCGCGCGTACCTCTATGGTCGATCTGCGGGAAAAGATGCTGGCCTTCGGAAAACTCTCTGCCACCTTCCGCTTTATCCTGATGGTGCTGGCCGGGGTTCTGCCGGTTCTGCTGATCGGCGCGACATTGCTGCTGTGGCGCAACGGCATCGCGACGGCGGGGGATATCGTGGCGGCAGGTGCGATCTCGATCCGGGTATCGCAGATGACCGGCTGGGTCAGTTTCACGCTCATGGGATTGTATGCCAATGTGGGTGAGATCGAAAACGGTATGAAAACGTTGGTCAAGCGCGACCGCGTTGAGGATGCGAGGGACGCCACCGCGCTGAAAGTGACGACAGGCCAGATTGATTTCGACCATGTCAGCTTTGCTTATGGCCGCGATGTGGGCGGTGTATCTGATGTGACCATGACGGTGCATCCGGGGGAAAAGCTGGGTATTGTCGGCGCCTCGGGGGCCGGGAAATCGACCTTGGTTTCGCTGCTGCTCCGGCTTTATGACGGGGAAAAAGGCGCCATTCGTATCGACGGGCAGGATGTCAGTGGGGTAACGCAAGACAGTTTGCGCGGGCAGATCGGCATGGTCACGCAGGAAACTGCGATGTTCAATCGCTCGGCGCGTGAGAATATCCTTTACGGTCGTCCCGATGCGTCCGAGGACGAAATGGTCGCCGCCGCCAAAAAGGCCGAGGCACACGAATTCATTCTCAGTCTGCAAGATGCCCACGGTCGCAGGGGCTATTACGCGCATCTGGGTGAGCGCGGTGTGAAACTCAGCGGCGGACAGCGGCAGCGGATTGCTCTGGCCCGCGCCATTCTGAAAGACGCGCCGATTTTGGTGCTGGATGAGGCGACCTCTGCATTGGACTCCGAGGTCGAGGCGTCAATTCAAACGGCGCTGCATCGGGTTATGCAGGGCAAGACTGTGTTGGCGATTGCGCACCGGCTGTCCACGCTCAGCGAGATGGATCGGATCATCGTGTTGGATGAGGGGCGCATCGTTGAAACCGGCACCCATAGCGCGCTGTTGGAGCAGGGCGGGCTCTATGCCCGGTTCTGGCACCGTCAGTCGGGCGGGTTCATTCAGGCAGAAGCGGCGGAATAACGCTCTCGGGGGTTTTGTTGTGCGCAAAGCCCCGGTATCAGGCCCTCCATGACGCAGCAGTTCACCATAAACCGCCTGGGCCATCAGGGCGACGGCATCGCTGATGGTCCCGTTTACGCACCTCGCACCTTGCCGGGTGAGGTGGTCAGCGGCACCTTGGTTGGCCAGTTACTGACCGATATCCGGGTCGAGGTGCCCTCGGACCAGCGGGTCAAGGCACCGTGTCGGCACTACAAGGCCTGCGGTGGGTGTCAGCTGCAACATGCCGCAGACGATTTCGTGGCCGATTGGAAGGTCGCGGTGGTGCGCAACGCGCTGGCCGCGCAGGGGCTCGATGCCCCGATGCGGCCCATTCACACCTCACCCGAACGCTCGCGCCGCCGGGCGACTATTGCGGTGCGGCGGACAAAAAAGGGCACGCTGGCCGGGTTTCATGGGCGAGCGTCCGACACGATCACTGAAATTCCCGACTGCCATTTGCTGGACCCGGCCCTGATCGCCGCCATTCCGGTGGCCGAAGCGCTGGCTGTTCTGGGTGGCAGCCGCAAGGGCGTGCTGGCGGTGACGCTGACCCTGTCCGAAGGTGGGCTGGATGTGGCAGTCAAAGGCGGCAAGCCGCTTGACGGACCATTGGAGCTGGCGTTGGCGCAAGCGACCGAGAAACATTGTCTGGCCCGGCTCAGTTGGGATGGTGAGGTGATCGCCATGCGCCAGCCTCCGGTGCAGCGGTTTGGCTTGGCCGGGGTTGTGCCGCCGCCGGGCGCGTTTCTACAGTCGACGAAAGATGGAGAACAGGCTCTATTACAGGCGATTCTGCAAGCCACACAGGGTGCAAAGCGTGTTGTTGATCTGTTTGCGGGCAGCGGTACGTTCTCATTGCCCCTTGCCGAAACCGCCGAGGTTCACGCGGTCGAAGGTGAGGTCGCGATGACCGACGCTCTGGATCAGGGCTGGCGTCGCGCGCAGGGTTTGAAACGCGTCACAACCGAGGCGCGCGATCTCTTCCGCCGCCCGCTGATGCCTGATGAACTGAAACCGTTTGACGCTGTCGTCATCGACCCGCCCCGCGCAGGGGCCGAGGCGCAGGTGGTCGAACTGGCGCAGGCGCAGCGCCCGGTGATCGCCTATGTCTCATGCAACCCGGTCACCTTTGCGCGGGATGCAAAAACGCTGGTTAACACAGGCTACACCCTTGAATGGGTACAGGTGGTGGATCAATTTCGGTGGTCATCACACACCGAAATTGCCGCGCGGTTTGTCTTGGGGTCTGCAGTATGAGCACACAGGAGAAAGTCACAATGGGATTCAATCAACGCCTGCTGGGCATCATTGAAAATCCCACCTTTGGCCGGTTCATCACAGGGGTCATCATTTTCAACGCCATCCTTCTGGGGATGGAGACTTCGCCCACCCTGATGGAGGCCGCAGGCCCTCTGATCGTGACGCTGGACAGTATCTGTCTGACAATCTTCGTGGCTGAGATCACGATGAAATTGATAGCGACCGGGCGGCGATTCTTCACAAACGGTTGGAACGTCTTCGACTTCATCGTCGTCGGAATCGCCTTGGTCCCCAGTGCAGGTGGCCTGTCGGTTCTGCGTGCGCTGCGAATCCTGCGGGTCCTGCGCGTCATCTCGGTCGCGCCGCGTCTGCGCCGGGTGGTGGAGGGGTTCATTTCGGCCTTGCCGGGCATGGCCAGCGTGTTCCTGCTGATGGCGATCTTGTTCTATATTGGCGCGGTGATCTCGACCAAGCTGTTTTCGACCTCTTTCCCCGATTGGTTCGGCGATCTGGGCCTGTCGGCCTATACGCTGTTCCAGATCATGACGCTGGAAAGCTGGTCCATGGGAATCGTGCGTCCGGTGATGGAGGTGTACCCCTACGCCTGGTTGTTCTTCGTGCCCTTCATCATGGTCACCACATTCGCAGTGGTGAACCTGTTGGTCGGTTTGATTGTGAACTCGATGCAGGATGCGCACCATGCAGAGGACGAAGTAAAAACCGACGCTTATCGCGATGAGGTGCTGGAGCGACTGGAAAGCATCGAACGTCGCCTGACCGAGCAATCAAACAGCAAAAAGTGATTTCAGTTTTTCCAATTTCTGGCATAATGCTGAAAAAAACGAGCAGGCAGTGAAACATGGATCGTCGAGCATTTGGATTGGGCGCTATGGCAACGCTGGGCCTTTCGGCCTGTGCATCAGCCGGCCCGCGATTTTTGACTTATGATGGCCCTCAGGTGACCTCTTTGGTCATCAACAAGGGCGCGCGGAAGATGTACCTTCTGCACAATGAAAGCATCCTAAAGGAATACAATGTTGATCTTGGCTTTGCGCCAAATGGCACCAAGACCAAGCGCGGCGATGGTCGTACCCCCGAGGGAAGCTATCTGATTGACCGCCGTAACCCCAACAGTCGGTATCACCTGTCGCTGGGGATTTCCTATCCGAACTCGGAGGACATCGCGCAAGCCAAGGCAGCAGGCGTTGATCCGGGCGGCGACATTTTCATTCACGGCCAACCCAAAAAGCGGTCGGAACGGAAACGTGCCAAGAAGACGGCGGATTGGACCGCGGGCTGTATCGCAGTCAAGAATGACGAGATCGAAGAGATCTATGCGATGGTGAACAAGGGCACGCTGATCACTCTGCGCCCGTAAGCGGCTTCCACCCCTCAAACCCAAACTGTATATAGTCACGCTGGTAGGCTTCCGTCGCCAGCGCCTCAAGCTTATCATCGTATATCTCTGTCAGAGTGAATGGTGAATCCGGTGCGCTGAGGCCGGGAATTGGCGGGTTGTCATGCCCCAAGCGGCGCGCAAGATTGGGTAGAGCCACTGCAATCTCGTCTTCACGCAGGATCAGGTCGGGCAGTGCGAAAGAAGCCATTCCTTCCAGCACCTGAGATTGACTGCACCACACACCGTCCACGCGTATCGGTGTCTGCCCGGCAAGGTTCTGGCGCAGAAAGGAAAGGAAGGCCGAAAATGCCTCATAATGCTGGTCTGCAGGGTAATTGTCCTTGCGCAGCTGGCCAGGGATCGGAACCTTGAAACGATTGCGCAACATACTTCGGATTTTCAGATAGGCGCCGGGTTCAGTGCTGAGGATATACGAACAAAAGGCAGAATGCGCCCGCGCCAGAGGGTGACGCAGCACAGTGAATTTACGATGCCCTGGATGGGCTTGCCGCCACTGCCGCGTTTGTTTTCTGTTCTGACTGGTGATCAATTCACGTTGGTCAATGTCATCCAAGTCAGCCAACCATTGCGTTATCGCTCCTTCAATACCGCTGCGCACCGGTAGATACATTAAAGACGTGTCCGGGGCCGCGATGTAGGTGGCAACGGCAGGCCCGCGCCGGGGCTCGAAGTTTGGTGTGCGATGCAGGTTGAAACTGTCAACACTGGCCAGCGCCTGATCTGCCTCTTCGGGATTTGTTATTTTAGACAGGACAGGTTCGGGATTCTGCGGCTTGATCGTATTGTCGATCGAAGAAAGCCGGGATTTTACCCCCAGCCATGTTGCAAGGCCGTTTAATACATCCAGGTTTGTCAGATCGTCATAAGCAATATAATATGCCGTCTGCCCCGTGGTCTGAAGCGCGTTGAGAAGCAGCTGTTGAAAGTCTTGCTGCTGATCGAGGTAATTCTGGAATTCCTGCGCATCAAACTCGATCCGCGCTTCGCGTCGGCGTTTGACGTTCTTCAACTGCCATTGCTTGGTTTCTCGTGCAATTTTCAATGAGACGTAGCTGTCTAACGGGTTGCGCGTCAGAATAATCTTGGCGCAGCGTGGATCGCTCAAAACAGGCTCTAACACACGGAGATCGTGGCCCTGAAAGAACCGAAATCCGTTGAGTGTCCCCGGGGCGGATTTGATCGCCTTAACCAGCTTCATGGGGTCGTTGTCACGTTCTTCTAGCGTTACGTCCAGCAAGCTTTCGGATTTGAGGCGGCCGATGAAATGGGGGTTAAACGCCTCACCATGGCAGGTGACGCCATCCAGCGCGTTCAGGTTGAATTCCAACAGGTTGGACCCGGTGCGCATGGCGCCGAGAATGATGAAATAGTCAAAATCAGAAGTCATCACAGGCTATTGCACCAGATACGGTTTCTTGTACGGCCTGACGCTTGCGCCAAACACATCGTCGGCGGGAAAATCACCCATCAAGTAAGGATGCATGCCCTGGTTTTTCAGGTTTTGCAGGAATTTTCCAAATCCCGAAAGATCAACCATCACCGGCGCTTCGGTCAGATGGCTGGATCTGTTGGATCCGATTTCGTCGACCACGGTCTGCAGAGGCTCCATCGGAGATTCTACGAACTCGGCCAGAGACCAGGTGCGCACCCGAGCCTTGGTCCAGACCGAATTTAAGACCTCAAGCTGTTTGGTTTCGATCTGTTGCAGGCGGGCAGCCTCGTTACGGATGTCGGTGAAGTTTTTGTTGGACCGAAACAGTGATATCGCCCAAGCGCCGGTAATAACTGAGATTTGCGCGTTCTTGTCGCGCGCCAGGAACCAGTTGATCTGTTGGGAGTCTTCGGGGCCGAATTGAAAGCACTGCCGCTCGCCTCGTGTGTTCCAGATCAGATTCGAGACAAAAGCAGTCGGATTATAATCCCGCAAAACGGCGCAATCGCTGAGGGCTCCGTTGGTGATTGTTTCTCCCCCAGCAAATTCGGCGTGTGTGGGACCAAACAGATGCCCATGCACCCGTGCTCCGGTGGTCTTTGCCAGCCAGGGCGCGAACTCTTCAAACAATTCGGTAAAGCCCTGAAAAACCGAATAGGGATAGGATGTCAGCCCGTTCTCGCTGCCATGTCGGGGAAAGCGGCTTTGCATATATAGACCGTCGCGCCCGCGGGTGCGACGTTCAACCGCTTTGGAAAACAATCGGTCGATCTTGCCGGGGTTGGGTTCGGCCGGACGCATGGCGTTGTTCTGATCCGTCAGGAAGGATTGATAGAGCCGATCCGCATGCGGCCAGATTTTCCGGGCTACGAAGCAATCGGATCGGCGCAGCAGTTGCAAATGGTCGTCATAGAAAACGTGCGGTCGCCCCTGATAGTCGAATTTGGACAGAGTTAGCGACCGACTTTCGATGTGGGTGGAATACAACCGAGCAAGCGTCTGGAAGTAGCTTTCATCCGGAATCCAGACCCGCCGGAAATAACGATCATACGTCCGGCGTTTGGGGTCCTGCAGAATGGCTGACAGGGTCTGGCGCGTCAGACACCACCACTGGCTGCCCATATGGGGCACCAAACCATCAGGGATCTTGCGGCGCATGCCCGTGGCGCGCTGCAGTTTCACATAGGCGTCGAACAGTTTGCGGTTCTTTCGCCAGGAGAATGGAAACCGCAGGGTGAATCGTTCCTTATCCAGCCCCCCGATGGTCCAGCTTACATCGGCCGTCGTGGCGCTTTCGATGAAATCGACGCGGGGTCGATCCGCGAGGTATTCGACTAGTTCCCCCACCGGTCGCAACGGCAGGCACGCGCCCGAAGACAGGTAGACATGATGCACATCAGGATAGGTGTTCAGCATCATTTCGGCTGCGGATTGCGAGGCCGCGACAATGCCCCACCCGCCCCAGTCGCAGGTGTGACGCTCTGAGAACCGGATTAGCGGGTTGTCCGCGCAAGCAGTGACGAATTCGGAAAACTCATGGGCGGGTACCTTGCGATCCACGTGGATCACCACCGGGCAGCCCGACTTCGTCCAGTGGCGTGCCACCTGCTCGGCTCGGTCCAGAGCCGTGTGAACCAGCATGGCTACGCCCAAGCGACTCATGCCCAGTTTCCCTTTGACATCAGGCCCAGAATCTCAAGCTGCCGCCAGTTGATGAATTTCTCGGATCGGTCACACCAGAACACCGGCTTTTCACCCAGCCCTTCGGTATAGGCGCGGTACTCGCCCGAACGGCGATAGTGTTCGCGGCGCTGCATCTCTTCGGCGGCTTTTTCACCCAATGTGCTGATCAGCTTGGCATGCAGCAACGCACCGCTGGTTTTTTCGCCGCCCCATTCGTCATAGACCTGATTCAGCCCGCGCGGCAGCAGCGAATGGGTTGAGCTGACATAGACATAACGCCGGTCCCATTTAACCAGAGGGATCTTGTTCAGAGCCGGTGCCTTCGAGGGGGCGTCGCGGAAAAACACCCGTGCGCGCGGGCCGCCCTGAATCCAGAGGTTCCCGTAATCGGGGTTCTTCGTGATCATGTAATTGCCGGAATCGAACCAGCGAGCGATCTGAAACGGGTCCTGGCCTTCGCGATAGGGTTCCGCGTCCAAAGGTCCCTGCGGGTACATGTCGATCAGCATGGTCCCAAAGCTGCGCACCGCGCAGCCATCCAACCAATCGGTCAGGGCACGGATCGGGCGGGTGTCGCAGAACGGGTAGATGAAGAACTCATCGGGATCGACGGTCAGAACCCAGTGTCCATGCGCGTATTTGCGCAAAAGGTAATTCGACCAGTCTAGCCCGAAAGAGGCCCGTTTGTAGCTGGCCCGCGCGTGCCAGACCGAGGCGTCGGGCTGGCTGGCCAGATACTCGCGCGATCCGTCATCGCTGTCATTGTCGATGAAAAGGAAATGGTCAACGCCAAGCTTGCGGTAGTATTCCAGAAAATAAGGCAGACGGATTTTTTCGTTCCGCAGCACACTCATCAACAACACGTCGTTGCGTCGGATGTTGGCGGTCCTGTCGGACATCGGTTTCAGCTGCCGCCGCTTTCGCAGACAACGCGCAAGGCGGCGCTTGCGCCGCAATCTCATCCGGTATGAAGCCAACAGGCTCACGCGTGCGCTCTGCCCTTTTTTGTTACGCGAGCTTGCCCAGGGCTGGATGGTCCAGAGTGGTGCCGGGCAATTGACGTTTTATGCCACCGTTACAACTTTCAAGGCAACGTCTTTAAAAGTCGTTAGTCACATATGCAGCTTTTCAGCAAACTTTCCCCATAAGGCCCAATTTTTGCAGCTGGGCCCAACCCTGATAGCGAACCGACCGGGGCGTCCACATGTCGGGGCGGTCCGCGATTGCATCATAATATGACGCAAACTGGTCCGGATCGTGGAAATGCTGGCGCCGTGCTTTCTCGGACTTTGACTTGCCCACCACTTCGGGCAGGAATTTCGTGTGCAGCAACACCCCTGCAGGGGCGTTGCCATCTGGTCCGTCATAGGCGGCATTGAGGTGCCGGGGTAGGGCAGAATGGCACGAGTTCACAAAGGCATATCGTCGCGACCACCGGACCAGAGGAATCTTGTTCAGCGTCGGCGAATGGCGGGGTCTGTCGGCAAAGAACATGCGCTCGCGCGCACCGCCTTGAACCCACAGGTTGCCCAGCGGGTTTTGCCGCTGTGCCCGGTAGGAGCCTGGATCGAACCAGTCCAGAACCTCGGTCGGGTCGGTTTCCGGGTCATAGTTTTGCGTGCCCAGCGGCCCTTTGGGATAGAGGTCCAGCATTAGCGCGCCAAAACCTGCGCGGCCTTGTTGGTCCAGCTCAGCGGTCAGGTCCTGCAGGGGTTTGCTGTCGTGATCAGGATAGATAAGCAGCTCATCAGCGTCGACCATCAGGGTCCAGTGACCGTGCCCATAGCGCATTTGCAGCCACGTCAACCAATCCAGCCCATAGCGCGCGCCCCGATAGCTGGCAGGGGTCTGCCACAGCGACACATCCGGCTGATCACGCAGGAAATCGACCGAGCCGTCATCGCTGCCGTTATCCACGATCAGAAAGTGATCGACACCCAGCGCGCGGTAATGGCGGAAGAACCAGAGCAGGCGGGTGATTTCATTGCGCAGCGTGGTGAAGGCCAGAATGGCACCGGGCCTGATCTGCGCAGTCCTGTCGTTTAGACAAGTCAGTTGGTGGCGGCTGCGAAAGGATCGCCAGAGCAACCGCCGACGTTTCAGCCGCAACCGGTAGTGCTGCACCCATCCGATGGGGGGAAGAGGATCGGTTGCGGGATGCGTCACCTGGCGATCACTTCTCGTAATTGCCGTTCTGGTGCCAGCGCCAGGCATCGCCAATCATAGTCTCTAACGTTGATCTTTTTGGGGTCCAGCCCAACTCGTCCCCGGCGCGGACTGAACCCGAGACCAGCTTGGTGCAATCCCCGGCGCGGCGCGGGCCGATGGAATAGGGTACTTCGCGGTTGGTGACCGTTTTGGAATGGCCAATCACCTCCATCACCGAAAAGCCCGAGCCGGTGCCCAGGTTGAACACGCGGCTGCCCTTGCCCTGCTCCAACCAGTTCAGACCCAGCACATGGGCATCAACCAGATCGCACACATGCACATAGTCTCGGATGCACGTACCATCCGGCGTGTCGTAATCGGTACCGAACACGGTCAGACCGTCGCGCTTGCCGTCGATCGCGTCCAGCATCAGCGGCACCAGATGGGTCTCGGGGCGGTGGAATTCGCCGACCTCGCCCTCTGGGTCGGCTCCGGCGACGTTGAAATAGCGGAAGATGACGTGGTTCAACTCGTGTGCCGCCTGAAAATCGCGCAGGATATCCTCGATCGCGCGTTTCGAAGCGCCATAAGCGTTCAGCGGTTCCTGCGGCGTGTCTTCGTCAAGCACCACATTGTCATGCTCGCCATAGGTGGCGCAGGTAGATGAGAACACGAAGTTCAGGCACCCGGCGGCGACGGCGGCTTCGATCAGGGACAGCGAACCGGTGACGTTGTTGGTCCAGTATTTACCGGGTTCCGACATCGCCTCACCCACTTGGCTGAGGGCGGCGAAATGCATTACCGCGGCGGGTTTGTATTTGGCAAAGACCTCATCCAGTCGGGCGCGGTCCAGAAGGTCGCCCTGTTCAAAAGGGCCGAATTTCACCGCATCCTGCCAGCCAGTGATCAGGTTGTCATAGGTCACCGGCGTATAACCCGCCTGCGCCAGAGCCTTACAGGCATGAGAACCGATATACCCGGCCCCGCCAGTTACAAGAATGTTGGTCATCTATTCTTCCAGCTTAAAATGGAGGGCATCACCGTGTCGGGGGGCAGGCAAGTCGCGCGGGGCTGGGATATCAATCCAACCCCATCGCCATCATCATCTCTTCCAGCTTTGGGACGTCCTGCGGGTTGTTCAACTCCCAGAACTGGCGGCCTTTGGCTTCGACCTCGACGCACAGAACCTTGCGACCGTTCTCCATAAAGCGCAGCTGCTCCAGCCCTTCCAGCTGCTCCAGCGGACCAGTGGGCCAAGTGGGATAGGCGGCCAGCGCATCGGGGCGGTAAGCGTAGACACCCACATGGTGGAAGACCGGGGTCGCGTCGTCTCCGCCATAGGTTTCGGCGGTGTAGGGGACGACCTCTTTCGAGAAATACATGGCGCTGTGATCCGCGGCGAAGACTGCTGTGGTGCCACCTACGCGCCCGTTCTTGCGGTCGTTCAACAGGCTGTTCAAAGCATCGCCATCGCAGCGCAGAACTGGCGTGGCGACGCCTGCCTCAGGCGCGGCGCGCAGACCGGCAATCAGATTTTCGACAAACCAGTGCGGGGTCAGCGGCGCGTCACCTTGCAGATTCACCACAATGTCATATCCCGCGCCCAGCACCTCATGCGCCTCGGCACAGCGTTCTGTGCCGTTGCCGCAGGTTTCCGAGGTCATCACCACTTCGGCCCCGAAGCCTTCGGCCACTTCTCGGATGCGGTCATCATCGGTGGCGACAACCACCTTGTCCACGCCCGAAACCGAACAGGCGGCGCGCCAGGACCGCTCGATCAAGGTCATCGCGTTGCCGCTGGCACCGGTCAGCGGCACCAGCGGTTTGCCCGGATAGCGGGTCGAGGCGTACCGGGCGGGAATGGCGATCAGAACGGACATCAGGCCTCCTTCAGCTCAACACCCGGAGCATAGGCAATGAAGAACGGGTTTGCATATTCATCTTTGCCATATGTCAGCGGCGTATGGTCATCAAAACGAACAACCTGCCCGCCAGCGCCCGCCAGAACGGCGTGACCTGCGGCGGTGTCCCATTCCATCGTGCGACCGACGCGAGGATACAGGTCCGCTTCACCGGTGGCGACCAGACAGAATTTCAGCGACGAGCCCGCGCTTTTGCTGTCCTGCACCTGATATTTGTTGATGTAGTCCTCAGTCGCTTGGTCCCGGTGCGATTTCGACGCCACGATCAAAAGTGCCGAATTGTCGGGTTTAGACACTGCAATCTGTGTCGTGTCGCCAGCCATTTCCTTATCCAGCGCGCCGGTTTCTTCGACGGATTGACCGTCCGCTTGCGTGTAAAACATCCGCCCCTTCGCAGGAGCGTACACTACGCCACGGGTCGGAACGCCGTTTTCCACCAGCGCGATATTCACAGTGAAATCGCCGCGGCGGTTGATGAACTCTTTTGTGCCGTCCAGCGGATCGACGATCAGGAACGTGTCGCCCTTTTCAGAGTGCGAGGCGGCCTGTTCCTCGGTTACCAGTAGAATGTCGGGAAATGCCTCGCGCAGACCGGCCGAGATCAGGGCATCGGCGGCTTCATCTGCTTCGGTCACAGGGCTGGAGTCGGATTTTACTTTAACGTCGAAATCGTCCGCCTCGTAAGTTTCCATGATCTTGTCGCCCGCTTCCAGGGCCAAACGTCGGATAACGGGAATGAGGGCGTCATAGGTCACAAAAATGCTCCGTTCTTGTGAATTGTTGATCGAATATCCTGACGACCTTATGATGTGCCGGTTACGGAACGGCAAGAAATTCGTGCCAGATTGCAGGCGAAACCACGGGAAAGACGCTTCGGGTGTATTATTTCAAGCGAAACCAATCGTTATTGGGCGGCGCGTTTACAACGGCCGAACTCATTTTCCATGCCGTTGTGCGCAACGTGCGCTCTCAGCACAGCAATGCGGTGCTGGCCATTCTGGTTAGCATTTTACAGATTCTGGTTCTGGTCGCGGTGTTTTACACGATCATGTCCTTCATGGGTCCACGCATTGCCAAAATCCGAGGGGATTTTGTGTTGTACCTGCTGTCCGGCGTATTTCTGTTTCTGACGCATGTCAAATCTGTCAGTTCGGTGGCGGGTGTCAGCACTGGAAACAACCCGATGATGCTGCATTCGCCGATGAACATGATGGTTGAATTGCTGGCGACCGCATTCGGCACGCTCTACACGCAGTTGGTGGCGATCCTCATCATTCTGTTCGTTTACAGCGTTGCGGTTTCTCCGATTGAGATTCAGCATCCCGGCGGTGCTTTTGCGATGTTGATGCTGGCTTGGTTTACAGGATGTTCCATTGGTGTTGTCCTAATGGCCCTAACGCCTTGGTTGCCAACTGTTTCCTCGATACTAAAAACCATCTACCGCCGACTGAACATGATCTTCTCGGGAAAAATGTTTGTGGCAAACGCGTTGGGCGGTGCAATGCTGGCCATGTTTGCGTGGAATCCACTGTTTCATATTATCGACCAGTGCCGGGGGTTTGTTTTTCGCAATTACTATCCCCGTAACACCAATTGGGAATACCCGCTTTGGGTGGGGTTGGCACTGCTGCTGATCGGTTTGTTGGGGATATTCTTCACGCGGCAACACGTCTCAAAAAGCTGGAGTGCGCGCCGTTAACCTGCCACCCGCAGGGTCAGGTTGATCCGGCCACCCTTGGGCAGAAGTTTCGAAGACCCGAAGCGGATGCGATCAATCCCGTGATAGGTCAATCGGGCAGGTCCGCCCATGATTACCACATCGCCGGAGTTCAGCCAGATCGACTCGGTTTTGCCGCCACGAGTCTGGTTGCCGATGCGAAACAGGGCATCATCGCCCAATGAGATTGACAGAACCGGCCAGGAAAAATCGGCCTCGTCCTTGTCTTGATGCAACCCCATCCGGGCCCCTTCGCCGTAGTAGTTGATCAGGCAGCAATCGGGGTCGCGGTCGGGGCTGGCCAATGCCCGCCAGATATCGAGGATCGGATCGGGGATCTCGGGCCAATCCGCGCCTTTGGGGTGTTGTGGCTGGTACCTGTAACCCGCCTTGTCCGTCACCCAGCCCAACGATCCGGCCGAAGTCATGCGTACGGACATTTCCTTGCCCGAAGGTGTGACCGGCCGGAATAAAGGGGCAGATTTCAGAATCGGGCGCAGCAGTTCGATCAACTGCGTCTGTGTCTGAGTATTCAGACAGGCTTTTCTGATATCAAAACCGCGCAAGAGCAGCCGCGTCATCCAAGATTCCCCAATCCTTGCCAAAACCTTGCCAAAAAAGGTCACAGATTCCCAAAAACCTGCGATTTACACCGCTTGCAGGCCATTCATCCCGCCCTTATATACGCCGGGACGCGCGATGGTGTAGGGCTGTTGCGCATATCAGATCGGGGCCGGGTGCCATAACGGGTTCGGACCTCGGACATCGCCTTGAAGAGAAAGGGATTGAACATATGGGAAAAGTAATCGGGATTGACCTCGGAACCACCAACTCGTGTGTGGCTATCATGGACGGCTCGCAGCCGAAGGTCATCGAAAACGCCGAAGGGGCGCGGACCACGCCCTCGATCGTCGCCTTCACCGAAGATGAGCGACTGGTCGGTCAGCCTGCAAAACGTCAGGCGGTCACCAACCCCGACAACACGATCTTTGGCGTCAAGCGTCTGATCGGGCGTCGCGTGGATGATGCAGAAGTCGAAAAAGACAAGAAAATGGTGCCGTACGCCATCGTTGATGGCGGCAATGGCGACGCGTGGGTTGAAGCTCGCGGTGAAAAATACTCTCCAAGCCAGATCTCGGCCTTCACTCTGGGCAAGATGAAGGAAACCGCGGAAAGCTATCTGGGTGAGGAAGTCACGCAGGCGGTTATCACCGTTCCGGCATACTTTAACGACGCACAGCGTCAGGCTACCAAAGACGCCGGCAAAATCGCCGGTCTGGAAGTGCTGCGGATCATCAACGAACCGACAGCGGCTGCTCTGGCCTATGGTCTGGATAAAGAAGAGACCCAAACCATCGCGGTTTATGACCTTGGTGGTGGTACCTTCGACGTGACCATCCTGGAAATCGACGACGGCCTGTTCGAGGTCAAATCGACCAATGGTGACACCTTCCTGGGTGGTGAAGACTTTGACATGCGCATCGTCAACTACCTGGCAGATGAGTTCAAAAAGGAACACGGTGTCGATCTGTCTGCCGACAAGATGGCCCTGCAGCGTTTGAAAGAAGCCGCTGAAAAAGCCAAGATCGAGCTGTCCTCGACCTCGCAGACCGAAATCAACCAGCCGTTCATCTCGATGGGTTCGAACGGTCAGCCGCTGCACATGGTCATGAAACTGACCCGTGCCAAGCTGGAATCGCTGGTTGGTGATCTGATCAAAAAGTCAATGAAGCCCTGTGCCGCTGCTCTGAAAGACGCCGGCCTGTCGGCTGGCGACGTGGATGAGGTTGTTCTGGTTGGTGGTATGACCCGGATGCCGAAAGTGATCGAAGAGGTCACCAAGTTCTTCGGAAAAGAGCCCCACAAAGGTGTGAACCCGGACGAAGTTGTTGCCATGGGCGCTGCCATTCAGGCCGGTGTTCTGCAGGGCGACGTCAAAGATGTGGTTCTGCTGGATGTGACCCCGCTGTCGCTGGGCATCGAAACGCTGGGTGGCGTGTTTACCCGCCTGATCGACCGCAACACCACGATCCCGACCAAAAAGTCTCAGGTTTTCTCGACCGCCGAAGACAACCAGAACGCCGTAACCATCCGCGTGTTCCAGGGTGAGCGGGAAATGGCCGCGGACAACAAGATCCTGGGCCAGTTCAACCTCGAAAATATCCCGCCTGCACCGCGCGGTATGCCTCAGATCGAGGTGACTTTTGACATCGACGCCAACGGCATTGTCTCGGTTTCGGCCAAGGACAAAGGCACCGGCAAAGAGCAGAAGATCACCATTCAAGCTTCGGGCGGTCTGTCCGACGAGGACATCGACAAGATGGTCAAAGACGCCGAAGAGAACGCGGAAGCCGACAAGGAACGCCGCGAGCTGGTCGACGCCAAGAACCAGGCGGAAAGCCTCATCCATTCGACCGAGAAGTCGATGGAAGAGCATGCCGACAAGGTCGACCCGACCACCATCGAAGCCATCGAGCTGGCGATTGCCGCGCTGAAGGACGAGCTGGAAACCGAAAATGCCGACAAGATCAAATCCGGCATCCAGAACGTCACCGAAGCAGCCATGAAGCTGGGTGAGGCCATCTACAAGGCGCAAGCCGAAGAGGGCGAGGATGAGCCTGCTGCAGCCGATGCCGCGCCGGGTGATGACGATATTGTCGACGCCGAGTTTGAAGATCTGGACGACGACAAACGTAAGTAACGGGTAACCGGGCCAATTTGGGCCGGTCCGGTTGCCGGGCCGGCCCGATTACGTTGAGGCAGAAGGAAATACTGATGTCAAAACGCGACTACTATGATGTGCTCGGTGTTACAAAGGGCGCATCGGCGGACGAGATCAAGAAGGGCTTTCGCAAGAAGGCCAAGGAATTGCATCCCGACCGCAACAAAGACAACCCGGATGCCGAGGCGCAGTTCAAGGAAGCGAACGAAGCCTACGACGTGCTGCGCGATGCCGATAAAAAGGCTGCTTATGACCGCTTCGGTCATGCTGCCTTTGAAAACGGCATGGGTGGCGGCGGCGGCCGTCCCGGTGGCGGCTTTGGGCAGGGCGATTTCTCCAGCGCATTCTCGGACGTGTTCGACGATTTGTTCGGCGATTTCATGGGCGGCCAGCGCGGTGGTGCTGGTGGCGGACGTCGCGCTGCGCGCGGGTCCGATCTGCGCTATAACCTGCGCGTGTCTTTGGAAGAAGCCTTCTCGGGCCTGCAAAAAACCATCAGTGTTCCTGCGGCCGTAGCCTGTTCCGCCTGTGACGGTACAGGCGCCGAAGGTGGCGTGGAGCCGACCACGTGCCCGACCTGTTCGGGTATGGGCAAGGTCCGCGCGCAACAGGGTTTCTTCACCGTTGAGCGCACCTGTCCGACTTGTTCGGGACTGGGTCAGATCATCAAGAACCCCTGCAAGTCCTGCAACGGTGCTGGCCGTGTTGAAAAAGAGCGTGCCCTGTCTGTGAACATCCCCGCCGGTGTTGAAACCGGCACTCGCATTCGTTTGGCGGGCGAGGGTGAAGCCGGGATGCGCGGTGGCCCTCCGGGCGATCTCTATATCTTTGTTGAAGTTTCCGACCACAAGCTGTTCGAACGTGACAGCGTGAACCTGTATTGCCGTGTGCCTGTCAGCATGGCCAAGGCAGCGCTGGGCGGATCGATTGAAGTTCCGACCATCGACGGTGGTCGTGGCCGCGTGCAGATACCGGCAGGCAGCCAGTCTGGTCGCCAGATGCGCCTGCGCGGCAAGGGTATGCCTGCTCTGCGCGGTGGTGGCGTCGGTGACATGTTCATTGAGTTGGCTGTGGAAACCCCGGTCAATCTGACCAACCGACAAAAGGAACTGCTGCGGGAATTCGACGATTTGGGTGAGGATAACCATCCGGAATCCAAAAGCTTTTTCTCGTCCGTCAAGTCGTTTTGGGACGGTATGAAGGGCTAGATTCCTACGCCCATGATTATCAAAGAAGAGCCGGTCAAATGTGGCCGGCTTTTTCAATTCATAAGTCCAGATTGACTACAGCCTGCGCCAAAATTGGCCCTTGATTCCCCGGACAACCCCTGAGATTGTCCGCCCAACCGTTGGGGTGCCTCGATCAAGGGGCTGAGAGGCGTGAATGCGCTAACCCATCGAACCTGATCCGGGCAATACCGGCGTAGGGAACGGTCTAACATACACAGACGTTTTCCATGCTGCGTTGCCCATTGATGATGGAGCAACGATATGGCGCATATTGCCCTGACTATTGCGGGCTCGGACAGCGGCGGCGGGGCCGGGATACAGGCCGACCTCAAGGCAATGTCCGCTTTGGGCGTGTACGGCGCCAGCGTGATCACGGCGGTGACGGCTCAGAATACCCGGGCCGTGACTGCGGTGCATGGGATCCCGCTGGATGTGGTTTCTGCCCAGATCGAAGCGGTTCTGACCGATCTAGATGTCGGCGCGATCAAGATCGGAATGCTGGCAACGCCGGAAATCATACAGACGGTTGCGGAGGCTATTACCGGGTTTGAAGGCCCCGTGGTGCTGGACCCGGTGATGGTTGCCAAATCCGGTGATGCTTTGTTGGCGCAAGACGCGGTGCAGACTTTGCGCGACGTCCTTCTACCGCGCGCCACCTTGTTGACCCCGAACCTGCCTGAAGCCGCCTGTCTGTTGGGTGATGCCGAAGCTGCGACACCTGACCAGATGATCGCGCAGGGGCGGGCCTTGTGTTGGTCGGGCGCAGGTTCGGTTTTGATGAAAGGGGGGCATGGACGCGGGGACGTCTGTCACGACCTGCTGGTTGATGCCTCGGGCCTGGTGGCCGAGTACACCGCCCCCCGACGCGAGACACGGAACACGCATGGCACAGGGTGCACCTTGTCGTCGTCGATTGCGGCGGGGCTGGCGCAGGGGCTCGGCCTGACCAACGCCGTTGCGCAAGCGCATGAATACCTGCAGGGGGCGATCGCCTTGGCGGACGGTCTGATGATCGGGCGGGGTCACGGACCTGTGCATCACTTCCACCGGGTCTGGTCCGCATGACGGTCTGGTCGGTCATAGGGTCAGGCGTGGCCGGTTTGGCCGTTGCGAGCGAGCTTGTCTCGCGCGGGGCCAAGGTTCAGGTATTTGATCCCGCTGGCCCTCCGGGGCCGCATGGGTGTTCGTGGTGGGCGGGCGGTATGCTGGCCCCGTGGTGTGAGTATGAAAACGCCGAGGAGCCGGTTTTGCGGTTGGGTCAGATTGCGCAGGACTGGTGGGCAGCGCGCACTCGGGTAGAACAGCGAGGAACGCTGGTTGTAGCCAATCCGCGCGACTTGCCTGATCTGCGCCGATTTGCTCGTCGGACCGAGGGGTACAGTGAAGTCGAGCAATCCAATATCGCTGAATTAGAGCCTGATCTTCACGGATTCACCAAAGGTCTCCATTTCACGAAAGAAGCCCATCTGGACCCACGCCAAGCCTTGCGGGACCTTCATAGGCAACTGTTGGATCATGGTGCTGAATTCCACCCTAAGCTCGCTCCATCGCGTCTTGAAAATGCTATCGATTGCCGGGGTTTGCACGCCCGTGAGGTGCTGCACGATCTGCGAGGTGTAAAGGGTGAGATGTTGGTGATCCGTTGCCCGGACGTGACATTGACGCGGCCCGTGCGTCTGCTGCACCCAAGGATGCCGCTTTACATCGTGCCACGCGGCGACAGTGTTTACATGCTGGGCGCGACGATGATCGAAAGCGAGGATAGCAGCCGCATCACCGCGCGCTCGATGCTGGAACTGCTCAGCGCGGCTTACACGCTGAACCCCGCGTTTGGAGAGGCCGAGGTGCTCGAGATCGGAGTCGATCTGCGCCCGGCCTTTCCTGACAATCTGCCGCGTATTCGGCGGCTGGGGCACACAATCTATGCCAATGGCCTCTATCGCCACGGTTATCTGCTGGCCCCGGCGCTGGCGCAGGGCGTGGCGGATCTGGCGCTGGAAAACAAACATTCGGAGATAGTCGATGAAGATCGTGCTTAATGGCGAACCGCGTGAGGTGCGTGCCGAAACCCTCTCGGACCTGCTGGCCGAATGCGAGTTTTCGGGACGGGTGGCGACGGCCGTGAACGAGGATTTCGTGCCATCGGGCCTGCGCGTTGCTCACAAACTGGCCGAAGGCGACCGGATTGAAATCGTCGCGCCGATGCAGGGGGGCTGAGGATGAAGGTTTTTTATGGCACCGGCTTGCCCAACCCGCTGATGCTGGGAACGGCGCAATATCCCAGCCCCGCGATCCTGGAGCAGGCGTTTCGCGACAGCGGCGCTGGGGTGGCCACGGTGTCGCTGCGGCGTGAATCCGGTGCTGGGCAGACCTTTTGGCAGATGATCCGAGACCTCGGCGTGCTGCTTTTGCCGAACACGGCTGGGTGTCACACGGTCAAAGAGGCTGTAACCACTGCCCACATGGCGCGGGAGGTGTTTGATACAAAGTGGATCAAGCTGGAGCTGATCGGCCATACCGACAGCCTGCAGCCGGACGTGTTTCAACTGGTCGAGGCGGCGCGCATTCTGACCGAGGATGGGTTTCAGGTTTTCCCCTACACCACGGATGATCTGATCGTGGGCGAACGCCTGTTGGCCGCTGGGTGCGAGGTGCTGATGCCTTGGGGCGCACCGATTGGCTCGGGGCGGGGGTTGAACAACGAATATGCCTTGCGCGCGATGCGAGCTGAATTCCGGGACGTGCCTTTGGTGATCGATGCCGGAATTGGGTTGCCCAGCCATGCCGCGCAGGCGATGGAGTTGGGATATGACGCGGTTCTGTTGAACACCGCTGTAGCGCGGGCCGGTGACCCCGCCACCATGGCCCGAGCCATGCAGCTCGCCATCGAGGCCGGACAATTGGCCCATCAGGCCGATCCGATCGAGGCGCGCGATATGGCGGAACCGTCCACCCCCGTGATCGGAAAGGCGTTCTTGTCATGACCCTCGACCGGTTTTACCCGATCTTCGACCATTCGGACTGGCTGCGCCGAATGCTGCCCTTGGGCGTGAAACTTGTGCAGTTGCGGATCAAAGATCAGCCCGACGCGGTGGTGCGCGAACAGATTGCTTTGTCACGCGACTTGTGCCGGGAACATAACACCGTTCTCGTGGTCAACGACTATTGGCAACAGGCGATTGAGTTGGGGTGCGACTGGATTCACCTCGGGCAAGAGGATCTGGATGACGCCGATTTGAAAGCCATCCGTAAGGCGGGACTGAAACTGGGTGTCTCGACCCATGACGATGATGAGTTGGAGCGGGTTCTTGCAATGGGCCCGGACTATGTGGCGCTGGGGCCGGTCTATCCAACGATCCTGAAAAAGATGAAATGGGAACAGCAGGGCTTGCCCCGTGTCACCGAATGGAAGGCGAGGGTGGGTGGTATCCCCCTGGTTGGGATCGGCGGGATGAGTGTAGAACGCGCGCCGGGTGTGTTGCAGGCGGGGGCGGATACCGTCTCGGTCGTCACCGATATCACACTGAATGAGGATCCTGAGGCCCGGGTGCGCCAATGGATCGAGGTCATGCGATGAGCCGCTATGCCCGCCAGATGATCCTGCCTGAGGTTGGGGCAGAGGGGCAGGCCCGCCTGTCCGCCGCGCGCATTCTGGTGGTGGGCGCAGGAGGATTGGCGGCCCCGGTACTGCCGCTGCTAACCGGGGCCGGGGTGGGGCAGCTAACCATCCTGGACTGCGATGAGGTCGCCCTGTCGAATCTGCACCGGCAGATTTTGTTTTCTGAGGCGGACTGTGGACGCCCGAAGGTAGAGGTCGCGGCGGATCGTTGCCGGGACTTGAACCGTGAGGTCACTGTAATCGCAGAGAAACAGGCTTTAACAAACGAAAATGCGATTCAATTTGTCGAACAGGCAGACTTGGTCATCGATTGCGCCGACAGCTATTCGGCTAGTTATATCCTGTCAGACACCTGTCTTGCGCTTGGTAAGCCGCTGATTTCTGCATCCGTGCTGGGGCTTTCGGGTTATGTCGGTGGCTTTTGCGGTGGCGCACCGTCCTTGCGGGCCGTGTTTCCGGATGCACCTGATAGCGGCGCGAGCTGTGCAACGGCTGGGGTGCTTGGCCCCGTCGTTGGGATCATCGGAGCGCTGCAGGCGCAGATGGCGCTGAACCTGATCCTTGGCTTGCAACCTTCACCGCTGGGGCAAATGGTGCAGGTCGATGCGTGCTCGTTCCGTAGCACTACGTTCCGATTTGACGAAGCCCCGGAACCGATGCGGTATTTCCCGTTCGTTTCGGCCAACCAACTGACCGCAGACGATCTGATCATCGAATTGCGTAACACGGATGAGGTTCCCGATCCCGTCCACCCCGATGCCCGACGTGCAACAGTGGAGTCTCTGAAATCAGAGTCGATCAAAGCGAAAAGACTGGTATTTTGTTGCGCAACGGGTTTGCGCGCGTGGCGGGCCGCTGAAGAATTACATCCGGATTGGTCCGGCGAGATCGTCCTCGTCGCGGCATCAACCTCGTGACCGAAAAGAAACCGCGAGACCATAAGAAGTTGATCACAGTTTTCGCTCTGCGTGTACTGATGCCGATTAACATGCCGAATATGAGACGTTTCCCAAAGGCAGCAACATAGTTGACAGCCTAAAACGGTCGCATGCTTGTTTATCTTTCCCCCGCGCTGAGTAAAGCTCGGGCGCGTTAACCTTTCAGAAACCGATTTTGCGCCAATCTGCTGGCATGACCAAGGACGCCTTTGCTGAAGCCCCGATGCTTTTTGAAAGCGATGAAGCCCCGGTGCAGCCGCTGCCGTCCGGGCGGTTGCCGTCTTACATTAAGGATCACCGCAAACGACTGCGCGAGAGGTTCATGTCCGGTGGCTCGGCGGCGATGCCGGATTACGAGCTGCTGGAGTTGGTCCTGTTCCGGTCCATACCCCGGCAGGACGTGAAACCACTGGCGCGGGCGCTGATGGATACGTTCGGCGATTTTAACCGGGTTCTGACTGCGTCCGAGGAACGGCTGCGCCAGATCAAGGGCGTCGGAGATACGGTGATCACCGATCTGAAAATACTCGAGGCCTGCGCCCACCGCATGGCCCGCGCGCGGGTGATGCAGCGGCATGTAATCTCAGGTTGGGACGCGCTGCTGGACTATTGCCACACCACCATGGCCCATCGCGAGACCGAGCAGTTCCGGGTATTTTATCTGGATCGCAAGAACGTGCTGATCGCGGATGAGGAACAGGCCAAAGGCACTGTGGACCACGTGCCGGTCTATCCACGTGAAGTGGCAAAACGGGCGCTGGAACTGAACGCTTCGGCTCTGATCCTGGTGCACAACCACCCGTCAGGCGACCCGACCCCTTCTCAGTCGGATATCGATATGACCAACCGGATTCAGGACGCCTGTCTGGCGCTCGGCCTGACACTGCACGATCATCTGATCATCGGCAAATCGAATGAGCTGAGCTTTCGATCTCAAGGCTATCTTTGAGAGTTACTTCACCCAGACTTCGACCCTGCGATTGACCTTGCGGCCCCACTCGGTGTCGTCGCAGGCCATCGGCATGGCCTCGCCAAATCCATCAACCTCCAGTTCGATGCTGTCTGGAATCGCGGTTTCAACTGCGGCCAGCACTGCATTGCGTACCGTTTTCGCGCGCAGCAGAGCAATTCGCGCATTGGCGGTTGCGGCACCGTCGCCATCGCTGAACCCCACAAAGATCAGTTTGCGCACATCAAGCGTTCCGGCCTCAAGCTGCTGCGCTAGGTGTTGGATATTTGACCGGGATTGTGCGTCGGGGCGAGATGACCCTGCCTCGAACCGGAATGAAAGAGCCAGCCGGGCCAAAGGCCGCAATGTGGTGACCATGCGCTGCAACTCTTCCAAGCCGACTTCCGACGCACCTGAGGCAACGGCATTGGCAAACCGGTTTCCCTGAAGATCGATGGGCAGAGTCTCGGGCGCCTGATCGACAAAGCCCGCGTCGCGGATCACCATCTGCGCCTCGGCACTTTGGGTATAGGCCAGAAACTGACGGGCAATGCGGGGCAATCGACGTTCCGGCAGGTACAGGAACATGGGCGACGTCAGCGGATAATCCTCGGTTTTGATCGTTTGACGGTTGGCCATTAGCGCGTGACCGCATCCACCGGCTAGAGGTAACGCGCGGGCCAGATCGGCTTCTGCCTGACTGGAGATACCGATGGCAAAGGGGTCATCAGCTACAGCGCGGACCAGATCGCTGCTGCGCGTGTGTCGGAGTACGGATTCAGATAGCTTGGCCTTGGCGGGGGCCAGCAATCGATCTTCGACCTCTTGCGCCAGCCCGGACCCGGTATCGGGCAGATGCACAGAAATCGGCGCATCCGGGCCACCCAGGGCGGACCAGTTATCGATCTCACCTGAAAAAACCAACGCCAGATCGGACAGAGAAATGTACGGCACCGGGTTTTCGGACGCAACGATGGGGACCAACGCATCCAGCGCAACAACCCGTGACCGGCGCGCATGGGTCAGGTCGCCCAACCCGGCGACTTCGGCAGTCTCTTGCTCTTGTGGGCGGATTTCGCGCAAGGCCATCGCGATGTCGGCTTGGTTCGCGATCAGATCAGAAAAACCACTACTTGTGTTGCCGATCTCAAAGTAGAACCTCCCCAAAGGAGCCGTGCGCCCGTTTTGGTGCAGTTCATAAACCAGACCTGTGCTGTCAAGCGCACGGTGGTTAGCTGACAATCCCTGTTGCTCTGCAAAGCCCATCAACAAGGCGGGCAGAACTTTCTCGGCCATGACGGACGAGCCAGAGAACCTCAGTTCTGCTACGAAATCGGTCAGGTTAGGGCAGGCGGGCCCGTCGCACGTGACCCCGGAGCCGTCGACCGTCAGTTCTCCGAATTTGGTATCAACGCGGTAGAACTCACCATCGAATCCCAGAAGGGTTCCGGTTACTTCGACCTTGCCGTCATGCGAGGTGAGCGTGAGATCCTGTGCCAGAACGGCAGAGGTTGTAGCTGCCGAAAACAGTGCAGCTGCCACCACACGAAGAAATGTCATTGGAAGTTCGAGCCTGCCTGCGGTTTTAGTTTGCCGCGATTGTCAGGTTTTGAAGCAGATTATTCAACACCAGAAACTCACCGGTTTTGGAACAATCCGGAAAGCTGAGTGTCAGATCGCGCGACCGAAGGGCCCGGTCGGCGTGCAATTCCATAGATTGTACGCTCAGGTCCTGGCCGCAATTGGCCTCGGTTACCTCGGCCTCGACGGTTAATGCGATCGAACCCGATTGGTGCGATTGCGCCGCGGGAAAGGAATAGATTTCGACGTTGCGGGAATCGCTGAATGAAGACTCGGCCAGATGCATGACTTGGCCTGTGCCTTCTGTGCCCGAACCGGCTGAAACATGGCCCGCATCGCCATAGCTCGCGCCAAACTCCAACGCGTGGATCTGCAGATCAGTTTCACCCTTCCATTGTAGAGCAACGCGAGAATATTGGCCGATGTCGGGGATGTGAGTGGTGGCTACGGTCCCCTTCTGATCGTCAAGAGAGATCAGAAAGATCGCGTATTCCGACAAGGCCGGTATGGTCAGATCCAATGTGCCATTTGCGTCTGTTTCCTGCGTGACGGTCAGGCCGCTGTGATGCACCTCAATCCGTTCATTGCTATGGCAGGGGGCTTTGACGATCAGGCGGGCTGCCGCACCAGGTACGGCACGGGCCCGGGCGCTAAGGCCACAGTTGGCTCGATCAGAGGGGGCTGACCAGCTGGGGTTGAGTGTCCGTTGCGCCGAAGTGGTAGTTTGGTCTGTTTCCGGGGCAGGAGACGAGGAGGTCAGGACGATATCCTCCAGCCCGGAAAACACGGCGCTTTGCTCTGTTGACGCAACTTCAAGATCCTGCGAACTGTTTGGTTCCGCAGGGTTTCCATTTTGCATCAGGTAACCGATAGCCAGGGCACATGCGACTATACCGCCGGTGGTTACGTAGTTTTTAATTACAAACATGACACCCTCCCCAGTTGAAGGAGCGAGTCGCACATTGGTCACGAATCACGGCCAATATGTGGCCGTGACGGGGACTCAATGTGTCTTGATTGCCATTACGTTAGGTCAAGCGACCGTGGCAATGTTTGAACTTTTTGCCTGACCCACAGGGGCACCGGTCATTGCGCGACGGGTTGCCCCAGGTGCTGGGGTCGTTCTCGTCAAAGCCGGGAAGAGGATCGCCCGAGGCTTCGGCTTCCGCTACCGCTTCGGCGCGGTCAGTGGCCTGATCGACGGATTTCTGAGCCTGAGCCTGCTGGGCAGCCATCTGCTCCAGCATTTCCTTTTGCTCTTCTTCCGTCAGCGGTCGCACACGGGACAATTGCTGCGTCACGGTTTCACGCAAGGAATCGAGCATGCTTTCGAAAAGCTGGAAGCTCTCGTTCTTGTACTCGTTCAGCGGATCACGCTGGGCGTAACCGCGGAAACCTACGACCGAGCGCAGATGTTCCAGCGTCAGCAGGTGCTCGCGCCATTTGCTGTCGATGGTCTGCAGCAGTACCTGCTTTTCGATGTTGCGCATGTTTTCAGGACCGAAGGCAGCGGCCTTCTGCGCCATCATCTCGTCAGCGGATTTGATCAGGCGCTCGCGCACCTGCTCATCGTCCACGCCTTCTTCGGCGGCCCAGTCCTGAACCGGCGCGTCGATGGTCAGCTTGTCCTTGATCGCCTCGTGCAGACCATCCGTGTCCCACTGATCGGCATAGGATTTCGGCGGCATGTATTCGTCGATCAGGTCGTCGATCACCTGTTCACGCATGTCCGAGACGACCTCGGACAGGTCATCCGAGGACATGATCTCGCGACGTTGGCTGAAGACCACTTTTCGCTGGTCGTTCATCACGTCGTCGAATTTCAGAACATTCTTGCGCATGTCAAAGTTGCGGCCTTCGACCTTGGACTGCGCCCGTTCCAGCGACTTGTTCACCCAGGGGTGGATGATGGCCTCGCCCTCTTTCATGCCCAGCGTGGTCAGCACCTTGTCCAGACGTTCCGAGCCGAAGATACGCATCAGGTCGTCTTCGAGGCTCAGGTAGAACACCGTGCGGCCCGGGTCGCCCTGACGGCCGGAACGACCGCGCAGCTGGTTGTCGATCCGGCGGCTTTCGTGGCGTTCGGACGCCATGACATACAGACCACCGGCAGCCAGAACCTTTTCTTTTTCTTCCGCATGGCGGGCCTCTTCGGCGGCGCGCAGCTGGGCCGGATCGGCCTCGGGTTTATCGGCCAGAGCCTTCAGCACCTTCATTTCCACATTGCCGCCCAGCTGAATGTCGGTGCCGCGACCAGCCATGTTGGTGGCAATGGTCACCGCGCCCAGACGACCGGCATCAGCGACGATCTGTGCCTCTTGCTCGTGTTGGCGGGCGTTCAGAACGTTGTGCTGGATGCCTTCTTTTTGCAGCAACTGGCTCAGCAGTTCGGATTTCTCGATCGATGTGGTGCCCAACAGGACCGGTTGGCCCTTCTCCTGCGCCTCTTTGGTCTGTTCGATCATCGCGCCGTATTTCTCGGCAGCGGTACGATAGACCTGATCGTCCTCGTCCACACGGGCGATCGGCTTGTTGGTCGGAACCTCGACCACGCCAAGGCCGTAAATTTCGGCAAATTCCTCGGCTTCGGTCAGTGCGGTGCCAGTCATGCCTCCCAACTTGTCATAGAGGCGGAAATAGTTCTGGAAGGTCACGCTAGCCAGCGTCACGTTTTCTGGCTGGATCGGAACACCTTCCTTGGCTTCGATGGCTTGATGCAGACCTTCGGACAAACGACGGCCCGGCATCATACGACCGGTGAATTCGTCGATCAGAACGACGTTGTTGTCACGCACGATATAGTCCTTGTCGCGCTGGAACAGCTTATGCGCGCGCAGGCCCTGGTTCACGTGGTGAACAACCGTGGTGCTTTCAGGATCATAAAGCGAATGGCCTTCGGGGATCAGGCCGACGGCGATCAACTGCTGCTCGAGAAACTCGTTGCCCTCGTCGGTGAAGGTCACGTTGCGGGATTTCTCATCCAGCGTGAAGTGATCATCGCTCAGCGACGGGATCAGCGCGTCGATGGCGGTATACAGGTCCGAGCGGTCCTGCGACGGCCCCGAGATGATCAGCGGCGTCCGCGCTTCATCAATCAGGATCGAGTCGACCTCGTCCACAATCGCGAAATTGTGGTATTTCTGGTAAATCTCGGCCAGATCAGCCTTCATGTTGTCGCGCAGATAGTCAAAACCCAGCTCATTGTTGGTGGCGTAGGTGATGTCACAGGCATAGGCGGCTTTTTTCTCGGCATCGGGCTGACCCGCCCAGATCACGCCGGTGGTCATGCCCACGGCCGCAAACACCTTGCCCATCCATTCCGAGTCCCGCTTGGCCAGGTATTCGTTCACCGTGACCACATGCACGCCTTTGCCGGTTAGCGCGTTCAGATAGGCGGGGAAGGTTGCGACCAGCGTCTTGCCCTCACCCGTTTTCATCTCTGAGATGTTGCCCTGATGCAGGAAGGCACCACCCATCAACTGTACGTCAAAGGCACGCAGGCCCAGCGCACGCTTGGCGCCTTCGCGGACGTTGGCAAAGGCATCGGGCAGCAGAGTATCCAGGCTTTCGCCATCCAGCGCGCGTTTGCGCAGTTCCTCGGTTTTTTCGACCAGGCCTTCGTCGGACAGTTTCTCGAACTCGGGTTCCAGCGCGTTGATCTTTTCGATCAGCGGGCGGGTCGCCTTGATCTTGCGGTCGTTCGGTGTTCCGAACACCTTTTTGGCGAGCGTTCCGAGTCCCAGCATGTTCACTCCAGCGGATCTGTTCTTGTCTTGGTTGCGACAGGCTTGCCCACCTTGCGCGCAACCCATAGATACGGGGGGTGAAAGGCGGCCCTGTCCAAGGCTTCAAAGCGATGTAAGCGGCAGGTTCTGAAGTGTCAACGCTGCGCCCTGTCGCGGCAAAGAAATAGGATAAATCCATGCCCAAAGGCCTCACTTTTCTGCCATCTCTGGCACTTGCTGCCGTGATGGCCCTGCCATTGGCCGCCGAAACAAAGCCCGATGCCGCAACCGTTGTGGCGCGCGTCAACGGGGATGAAATCACATTGGGTCACATCATCGCCACCGCCGCTGCGCTGCCCGAGCAATTCCAGCAAGTCGAAGATGACGTGCTGTATGACCTTATTATTGACCAGCTTATTCAGCAAGCGCTTTTGGGCCAGCAGCAGGACGCGCTGTCCAAGCTGAATTCGCTGGCTCTGGAGAATGAGACGCGTTCGTTGCTGGCGGTTCAGACGGCAAATGCGCTGCTTGAGGCAGAGTTGACGGACGAGGCGATCCAGGCTGCTTATGATGCGCAATATGCCGATTTCCAGGGCGCGGATGAGTACAACGCCAGCCACATCCTTGTGAAAACCGAAGAAGAGGCCAAAGTGATCAAGGCGCAGCTGGATGACGGCGCCGATTTCGCCGAACTGGCCAAGGAAAAATCGACCGGACCGTCTGGACCCAATGGCGGTGAACTGGGCTGGTTCGGGTCGGGTCAGATGGTGCCTGCCTTTGAAGCTGCTGTGATCAGCCTGGAAAAGGGGCAAGTGTCCGAGCCTGTGAAAACCCAGTTCGGCTGGCATGTGGTCACTCTAAACGACAAGCGCAAATCCGAAGCGCCCGAGCTGGATCAGGTGCGCGCTGAACTGACTCAGACCCTTCAGCAAGAGGTCATTCAGGCCCGCATCGACGAACTGACCCAGCAGGCTGAGATCGAACGCCCGGCGCTGGAAGGCGTTGGCCCCGAGGTTCTGCGTCAGACAGACCTGATTCAGGAGTAAAAGCCCGTGGCAACGATCACCAAGGTCTCGCCGCTGGCTCCGGCGGCTTTCCCCGAATTGCCTGCAATTGACGGTGTGCGTTTCGCCACCGTCGAGGCCGGCGTGCGCTATCAGGGCCGCACAGATGTCATGTTGGCGGTCTTGGACCCGGGCACTTCGGTGGCCGGGGTATTCACCCGATCTGCCACGCGCGCAGCCCCGGTGCTGGATTGTCAGGACAAGATCGGCGGGGCCAGTAACGGCCCGGCGGCGATCCTGGTGAACTCGGGCAATGCAAACGCTTTCACTGGGCATTATGGTCAGACCTCGGTGGCAGAAGTGACTCAGGCCGTGTCCAAAGCCACCGGCGTTCCGGTTGAACGGGTCTTTACCTCATCCACCGGCGTGATTGGCGAACCGCTGCCCCATGACCGTATCGTATCGCAGCTTGAAGCGCTGAAATCGGGCCTCAGCCGCCACGCCATCGAAGACGCCGCGCGGGCGATCATGACCACGGACACCTTCCCGAAAGGTGCAAGCGCGCAGGTCGAGATTGATGGCAAAACAGTCTCTATTGCAGGGATTGCCAAAGGTTCGGGCATGATCGCGCCCGATATGGCAACGATGCTGGTTTATATCTTCACCGATGCGCAGTTTGAACAATCAGCGTTGCAGGCGATGCTTGGGGCGCAGACCGACCGGACCTTCAACTGTATCACCGTGGACAGCGATACCTCGACCTCGGATAGCTTGCTGTTGTGCGCGACCGGTGCGTCGGGTGTGGATGCCACCGACAATTCGGCTTTTGCCGAAGCGTTGGAAACCGTGATGCTGAACCTTGCGCAGCAAGTGGTGCGCGACGGTGAGGGCGCCACAAAATTCGTCGAAATCCGAGTGACCGGAGCGGCCTCGGATGCCGATGCCAAGGTGCACGGTCTGGCGATTGCGAACTCGCCGCTGGTGAAAACCGCAATTGCCGGTGAAGACCCGAACTGGGGTCGTGTGGTCATGGCCATCGGCAAATCCGGCGCGGCGGCGGACCGCGACCTGCTGAGCATTTCCTTCGGTGAAATTCTGGTGGCCGAAAAAGGCTGGGTCAGTCCCGATTACCGCGAGGAAGACGCTGCCGCCTACATGAAAGGTCAGGATCTGGTGATTGCCGTCGATCTGGGTCTGGGTGAGGGGAAATCCACCGTTTGGACCTGCGATCTTACCCATGGCTATATCGAGATCAACGCGGATTATCGCTCGTGAAAACGGTATTAGTTTCTGCCGTCGCCCTGATCGACATCGAGGGCCGGGTGCTGCTGGCGCAGCGCCCGGAGGGCAAGTCCATGGCCGGTTTGTGGGAATTCCCCGGCGGCAAGATCGAACCCGGCGAAACCCCCGAGGCCGCCCTGATCCGCGAATTGCACGAGGAACTGGGCATCGACACCTGGGCCTCGTGCCTCGCGCCGCTGACCTTTGCCAGTCACAGCTATGATGACTTTCACCTGCTGATGCCACTGTTTGCCTGCCGCAAGTGGGAGGGGATTCCGCAGTCCAAGGAAGGACAGGCTCTGAAATGGGTGCGGGCGAACGATCTGAGGAATTATCCGATGCCCGCAGCGGACGTGCCGCTGATACCTATCCTGCGGGATTGGTTGTAGCGCGAAATGCCGAGGTTACTTGTTGGCTATCTTATCAGTTCGGACCCGCACGTTTGGCTGAATACACTAACCAAGGTCAGCGGGCAAAGCCCGCGATCTTCTCCAGGTAGACAGCAGGAGCGTCTGCAAAGACCTCTTTGAGATCATCCTCGGCCGGGCCATAGACGGCTATGCTCTCGACAGTGAAAGTAGCAAAAAAATCGTCCGCGAAATTGGAACCAAAGTTTCCCATATGAACCATTGCCGCCGCATTATTGGCGTAACGTTCGTAAATATGTACCGCTTCCCCGGACCGCATATATTCATAGATCAAAGCATCGGGTTCATTGGTCATCGTTGCATCTGACATCCGCGTCAATAGCGGCACAACATTGTCCTCCATACCCTCGTTGATGGACATGACAATGCTCCAATGGACGTCGTCGGAACTCTGATCTTCCGCCAATGCGCCGGTTGATGCAAAAGCCAGTAGTGCCGTTGTGAAAATAAGTTTCATAACACTCTCCCAAAGAAAATAAGGTTTAGGATCGCATTGGGGTGCCCTTACGTCAACTTTTCTGCTTCCCGATCCATTCTCGTTAAAAGCACATCAGGCAACATAGGCGCCTCTTCTGCCCCTGTTACAATTCGTAAGAATTGAGAAAACATCAGGCAAAAGTTGACGCTGATCGTGCCACTGTCCCTTAAACGGGGCATTGGTGTCCGGGTTTATGCTCGGACCTGCCATTTCCGGCCCGGGGAGGGGTCGGATGGGGAGGAGAGAGAGATTGGCTCAGACGCAGTCGGGCGCGGACGGGATGGCCTCCCTTCCGGCGCTGCTACATCGTAATGCGACACAGTTCGGGGACGCCCCGGCCTATCGGGAAAAGGAATTTGGCATCTGGCAATGCTGGACCTGGGCGGAAACGGCCAGGGAGATTCGGGCAATTGCGCTTGGTTTTCTGGAGATTGGCGTTGAAAAGGGTGACCATATTGCCGTGATCGGTCGCAACCGTCCGGCGCATTACTGGTCGATGGTGGCCGCGCAGATGGTGGGCGCGGTGCCGGTGCCTTTGTATCAGGATTCCGTGGCCGAAGAGATGGCCTATGTTCTGGAACACTGTGGCGCGAAATACGTGGTCTGCGGCGATCAGGAGCAGGTCGACAAGGTCATCGAGATTCAGGAAAACCTGCATCAGGTCAAACACATCCTCTATACCGACAAGCGTGGGATGCGGAAATACGACCATTCCCAGATGAACGCGTTGGACGACATCATGGCCGAAGGAAGCGCGGGTCACGCGCGCTTCGACGCGGAACTGGACAAGCGGACCGCAGCGATCACCTATGACGATACCTGCGTGATGCTCTATACCTCAGGTACAACGGGCAAGCCCAAAGGTGTGGTGCTGTCGAACCGCAACGTGATCGAAAGCGCCAAGAACTCGGCCGAGTTTGATCACCTGACCCGGAACGAAGACATCCTGTCCTATCTGCCGATGGCCTGGGTCGGCGACTTCATCTTTTCCATCGGTCAGGCTTATTGGTGCGGTTTCTGCGTGAACTGCCCCGAAAGTGCCGACACGATGATGACCGATCTGCGCGAGATCGGGCCGACCTATTTCTTCGCCCCGCCGCGCGTGTTCGAGACCCAGCTGACCAACGTGATGATCCGGATGGAGGATGCGGGCAAGCTGAAGCAGCGCATGTTCCACTACTTCATGGCGCACGCCAAGAAGGTCGGAGGTCTGTTGCTGGATGGAAAGCCTGTGGGTTTTGGTGACCGCCTGAAATACGCGCTGGGCAATCTGCTGGTCTACGGTCCGCTGAAGGATACGCTGGGGTATGGCCGGTTCCGTGTGGGATATACGGCCGGAGAGGCGATCGGGCCGGAGATTTTCGATTTCTACCGCTCGCTTGGCATCAACCTGAAACAGCTCTACGGCCAGACCGAGGCGACTGTGTTCATCACCGTCCAGCCGGATGGTGAGGTGCGCGCGGATACGGTGGGTGTACCAGCCCCGGCGGTTGAGTTGAAGATCGACGACAATGGAGAGATCCACTACCGCTCGCCCGGTGTGTTCGTCGAATACTACAACAACCCGGACTCGACTGCATCGACCAAGGACGCCGAGGGTTGGGTGGCCACCGGTGATGCCGGGTTCATCGAAGAGAATTCGGGTCATCTGCGGATCATCGACCGCGCCAAGGATGTGGGCAAAATGGCCGATGGGTCAATGTTCGCGCCAAAATATGTTGAGAACAAGCTGAAGTTTTATCCCGACATTTTGGAAGTTGTGCTGTTTGGCAATGGCCGGGATCACTGTGTGGCCTTCATCAATATCGACTTGACCGCAGTCGGTAACTGGGCGGAACGCAACAACGTGGCTTATGCGTCATACCAAGAGTTGGCGGGCCATCCGCGTGTGTTAGAGACGATTCGCAGCCATGTGGAAGAGGTGAACAAGTCCGTCGCTGCCGATGAAATGCTGTCCGGTTGTCAGGTCCATCGCTTTGTGGTGCTGCACAAGGAACTGGATGCGGATGATGGTGAGATGACACGGACGCGGAAGGTGCGGCGCGGGTTCGTCGAGGAGAAGTTCAGCGACATTATTGCGGCGCTGTATGACGGGTCCGAAACGGTCTCGACCACAACCGAAGTTACCTATGAGGACGGTCGCAAGGGGTCGATCTCAGCGACATTGCAGATTGTGGATGCGCCGGTTGTGCCGGTCGCGCAACACAAGGTGGCTGCGGAATGAGGGCCGGTCATGCGCCGCTCTACCTGCGGTCGTCGCCCCGCCCGCCGTCCCATGTTTGCGTAAGTCTGGGAGGGGCTGATGCTGGATAGTACCGAAGGATATGTCACCGAGGACGGCCGCAAAATCGGCGGCGTGGTGATGGAGATGAAGAACATCACCCTGCGTTTTGGCGGTGTTGTGGCGATCAAGGATATCTCGTTTGATATTCGCGAGGGTGAGATCCGCGCCATCATTGGGCCGAACGGGGCGGGCAAGTCCTCGATGCTAAACGTAATCTCGGGGTTTTATGTCCCGCAGGAGGGTGAGGTCTGGTTTCATGGGGCAAAGCGCCCGCCGATGCGCCCCTATGAGGTAGCGCGGCAAGGTATTGCGCGTACGTTCCAGAACATCGCCCTGTTCGAAGGTATGAGCGTTTTGGATAACGTCATGACCGGTCGGCTGAACTACATGAAGACCAACATGTTCCAGCAAGCCTGGTGGAAAGGCAAAGCCGAGGCGGAAGAGGTTGAAAACCGCGAAGCCGTCGAGAAGATCATCGACTTTCTGGAAATCCAACACATCCGCAAGACGCCGGTATCGCGCCTGCCTTACGGGTTGAAAAAGCGGGTCGAACTGGCCCGCGCGCTGGCGGCAGAGCCCAAACTGCTGCTGCTGGATGAACCGATGGCGGGCATGAACGTGGAAGAGAAAGAGGACATGAGCCGCTTTATCCTAGACGTGAATGACGAGTTCGGCACCACCATCGCGCTGATCGAACACGATATGGGCGTGGTGATGGACCTGAGCGACCGGGTGGTCGTGATGGATTACGGCAAAAAGATCGGCGACGGCACACCGGATGAGGTGCGCAGCAACCAGGACGTCATCGACGCCTATCTGGGGGTCAGTCATGACTGAGCATCGGACAGACATGTGGGGAGGCACAGATGCCTGAACAACTCGTATTCGCGATGGAGGTCATCCTCAACGGTCTGATGGCCGGGGTGCTCTATGCGCTGGTCGCGCTGGGCTTTGTGCTGATCTACAAGGCCTCGGGGATATTCAATTATGCTCAAGGGGTTATGGCCCTATTCGCGGCGATGACGCTGGTTGGGATCATGAACGGACAAGTTCCTTTTGCGCATCTGATCAACGCAACTTTTGGGACGCATATCCACTATTTCGGCTGGAACGTTCCGGCGCTGCTAGCGATCATCCTGACTATGGGTGTCATGGTGCTGCTGGCCTGGGCGGTGCAGCGGTTCGTCATGCGCCATCTGGTGGGGCAGGAGCCGATCATCCTGTTCATGGCTACCATCGGCCTGGCCTATTTCTTGGAAGGCGTGGCTGACCTGATGTGGGGGTCTGAGATCAAGACACTGGATGTGGGTCTGCCTCAGGGTATCAACCTGTGGATCGATGAGACGACATTCAACATCTTCGGGTATGGCTTCTTCATCGACAATCTGGACATTGTGGCGACGGTGATTGCGGCTCTGCTGGTGGCGGCTCTGGTCGCGTTCAGCCAGTACACCAAACAGGGTCGGGCGATGCGCGCTGTGGCGGATGACCATCAGGCGGCGCTGTCTGTTGGGATTTCGCTGAACTTCATCTGGATCATGGTCTGGTCGGTTGCGGGTTTCGTGGCGCTGGTCGCAGGCATCATGTGGGGCACCAAGTCGGGCGTGCAGTTCTCTCTGTCGCTGATCGCGCTCAAGGCGCTGCCGGTGCTGATGCTGGGCGGGTTCACCTCGATCCCTGGAGCCATCGTGGGCGGGCTGATCATCGGTGTGGGTGAGAAGCTGTTCGAATTTGCCATCGGCCCGCTGGTCGGCGGCGCGACCGAGAACTGGTTCGCCTATGTGCTCGCGCTGATTTTCCTGGTGTTCCGTCCACAGGGTCTGTTCGGCGAGAAAATCATCGAGAGGGTGTAGGGCATGACCAAATTCATCGCCATCATCAACGTCATCTCGTGGGCTGGGTTCTGGGCCTTTGGATACATCGCCATCACCTCGGATGATCTGACGGATGGTCAGCTGACTATCGCCGCGATCCTGGCCTTTGCCGGGCTGATCATGGGCGTGCTGGCCTATCTGAAACTGGTGCGCGCCTCTGAGGCGAGCGGATATGCCAAAGGGTCCAACCAACTGGACGCTGAGGCCCGCAACAAAGCGCAGGAACAATGGGGAAAGTAAGACATGTTCTATCGTGAGGCCGGGGATTTCAAAACCTCGTACATTGATGACAGCCAGACCTTCCCGATCAAGTTCGACCGGTATCGGTACTATGTCGTGCTGGCTGTGGCGTTTGGGATCATTCCGTTCCTGATCAACGACTATCTAGCCAACGCGCTGTTGCTGCCGTTCCTGATCTACGCGATTGCCGCGATCGGGCTGAACATTCTGGTGGGCTATTGCGGGCAGGTCTCATTAGGTACCGGGGGGTTCATGGCCGTGGGGGCCTATGCCTGCTACAAGCTGATGACCGCCTTCCCGGATGTCAGCATGTTCATCCATGTGCTGCTGGCCGGAGGGATCACGGCCATTGTCGGTGTGCTATTCGGCCTGCCGAGCCTTCGGATCAAGGGGTTCTATCTGGCTGTGGCAACGCTGGCGGCGCAGTTCTTTCTGGTGTGGTTGTTCAACCGGGTGCCGTGGTTCTACAACTATTCGGCCTCGGGCCAGATCAACGCACCGGAACGTGACGTGTTCGGTATCATCATCACCGGTCCGAACGCGCCTGCTTGGGCGACCTATTTATTCTGCCTGATCTTCCTGAGCCTCTGCGCCCTGATCGCGCGCAACCTGACGCGCGGAACCACCGGCCGCACATGGATGGCGATCCGCGACATGGATATCGCGGCCGAGATCATCGGGGTGAACCCGCTCAAGGCGAAACTGACCGCCTTTGCCGTCAGCTCGTTCTTTGTGGGCATCGCGGGCGCGCTGTTCTTCGCGGTTTATCTGGGCGCGGTCGAGGTCGGCGAAGTCTTCGGCATCCAGAAATCGTTCCTGGTGCTGTTCATGATCATTATCGGTGGATTAGGGTCTATTTTTGGCTCGTTTGCCGGGGCAGCGTTCCTAGTGCTGCTGCCGGTGGTGCTGAAGGTGGTCGGTGCCGACTGGCTGGGCTGGCCGACCGATATCGTCGCGCATCTGCAGCTGGTGATCGTCGGCGGGCTGATCATCCTGTTCCTGATCCTTGAACCACACGGTCTGGCGCAGCTGTGGCGCGTGGCGAAAGAGAAACTCAGACTCTGGCCGTTCCCGCACTAGGGCAGGCCCAATCAGATAACGGGTGCAAAGCCCGAACCCAACATCGGATCAACCAAGGGAGGAGACACCCGATGAAATTGAAACTGGCAACCGTGGCGCTTGGCGCCGCAATGGCAGCGGGGCCGGTCATGGCCGATCTTGTGTTCCCGTCGCTCAGCTATCGTACTGGCCCATATGCGGCGGGCGGGATTCCGTTTGCAGACGGCTATGCGGACTATTTCACTTTGCTGAATGAACGGGATGGCGGGATCGGCGGCGTTCCGATCAAGGTCATCGAGTGTGAAACCGGCTATAACACCGAAAAGGGTGTGGAATGCTATGAATCCACCAAGGGCGAAGGCTCGTTGGTGTATCAGCCCTTGTCCACCGGGATTACCTATCAGCTGATCCCGAAAACCACCGCTGATGGCATTCCGATGCACACGATGGGGTACGGGCGCACCTCGGCCAAGAACGGCGACGTGTTCAGCCATACCTTCAACTACCCGGCGAACTACTGGGACGGAGCTTCGGGTGCGGTCAACTATCTGCTCGAGGAAAACGGCGGCGATCTGAGCGGCAAGAAGATCGCGCTGGTCTACCACAACTCGGCCTATGGCAAGGAACCGATCCGTACGCTGGAAGAACTGTCAGCCAAGCACGGCTTCGAACTGGCCGCCCTGCCGGTGGATCACCCCGGTCAGGAGCAGAAATCGCAGTGGTTGCAAATCCGTCGCGACCGACCCGACTATGTCCTGATGTGGGGCTGGGGTGTGATGAATCAGGTCGCCGTACAGGAGGCCGCCAATATCCGTTTCCCGATGGAGAACTTCATCGGTATCTGGTGGTCGGGTTCGGAAAACGATGTGCTGCCTGCGGGTGAGGCCGCGAATGGCTATAAGGCATTGACCTTCCACAACGTCGGCACCGACTTCCCGGTTTTTGACGATCTTCAGAAACATGTGATCGACGCTGGCAAAGCCGCCGGTGCAGGTGATCAGGTTGGTACTGCCCTGTATAACCGTGGACTCTATGCCGCGATGCTTGCCGCCGAAGCTGCGAAAACGGCGCAGGAAATACATGGCACCGCTGAAATCACCCCCGCGATGATGCGCGATGGCATGGAAGCCCTTGAGATGACCGAGGCGAAGATGACCGAGCTGGGTCTGCCGAACTTTGGTCCGACATTCTCGGTCTCGTGCGACAACCATGGCGGTGACGCTCTGGTGGGTGTGACGCAGTGGGATGCGGCGAACAAAGCCTGGACGCTGATCTCGGAATTCAAACCGACCGATGGTGACGTGATTGGCGGGCTGATTGACGAAGATTCCGCAGCCTACGCGTCGGAAAACAACATCGATTCGCGCTGCAACTAAGGCGCTTTGACAAACCCGGGGCGGCGGTGAGCTGCCGCTCCGAACCCCACACTCGCACGAAGGACACGCGCAGATGCTGGATGCGGCTCAAACCACCGAAGTTCAGGCGGAAACCCTGCTTGAGGTGAACAATATCGAGGTGATCTACAACCACGTCATCCTGGTTCTGAAGGGTGTCAGCCTGACCGTGCCCAAAGGAGGCATTACCGCGCTGCTCGGCGGAAACGGGGCGGGCAAGACGACGACGCTTAAGGCGGTGTCGAACCTGCTGCATTCGGAACGCGGCGAGGTCACCAAAGGGACGATCAAGTATCGCGGGACCAGCGTACATGAAAGCGATCCGGCCGATTTGGTGGAAAAGGGCGTCATCCAGGTGATGGAAGGCCGCCATTGTTTCGAACACCTGACGGTCGAGGAAAACCTACTGACCGGCGCCTATACCCGTAAGGACGGAAAGGCCGCGATCCAGCAGGATCTTGAGCTGGTTTATACCTATTTCCCCCGCCTAAAGGAACGCCGCCGGTCACAGGCAGGCTATACCTCGGGTGGTGAACAACAGATGGTGGCGATGGGCCGGGCGCTGATGTCGCGCCCCGAGACGATCCTGCTGGACGAACCCTCGATGGGTCTGGCGCCGCAGCTGGTCGAAGAGATTTTTGGCATCGTGAAGGATTTGAACGAGAAAGAGGGCGTGTCCTTCCTACTCGCCGAACAGAATACAAACGTGGCTCTACGCTTTGCCCACTACGGCTACATTTTGGAATCGGGCCGCGTGGTGATGGATGGCCCGGCGGCGGAACTGCGCGAGAATCCGGACGTGAAGGAATTCTATCTGGGCATGTCGGATGAGGGGCGCAAAAGCTTCCGCGACGTGCGCTCGTATCGCCGCCGCAAGAGGTGGCTGTAAGCGGATGGAGGATATGGTCATGACAAAGCATTACGACGCTCTCGAAACCCGCTCAGCCGACCAACGTGCCTCCGATCAGGCGCAGGCATTGCGTGTGCAGCTTCAGCGGGTGCAGTCCGCGCCAGGGTTTGAGGCACATCTGGCTGGGATTGATAGCAACGCTGTCGCATCGGTTGAGGATCTGGTGAAACTGCCGATTCTACGTAAATCCGATCTGGCACAGGCACAGGCCTCGCGGCCCCCGTTCGGCGGCTTTACCGTCAAACCGGCGCGGCATTTCCACCATGTGTTCCAATCCCCCGGTCCGATTTACGAACCCGGCAGCACCGATCCCGATTGGTGGCGCATGGGGAGATTCCTGCATGCGGCGGGCGTGGGTCCGGGCGATATTGTGCAGAACTGCTTTGGCTATCATCTGACCCCTGCTGGCATGATCTTTGAAAGCGGCGCGCGGGCCGTGGGTGCTGCGGTTCTGCCCGCCGGTACCGGTCAGACCGAGCTGCAGGTGACCGCCGCACGCGACGTGTGCTGCACCGCCTATGCGGGTACACCAGACTATCTGAAGGTTATTCTGGACAAGGCAGATGAGATGGGCGTGGCGCTCGGATTTACGTCTGCCGTAGTGGGCGGCGGCGCGCTGTTCCCGTCCTTGCGTCAGGAATATGCCGACCGCGGCATTTCCTGCCTGCAATGCTATGCCACCGCCGATCTGGGCAATATCGCTTACGAAAGCCCTGCGATGGAGGGGATGATCATCGACGAACATGTCATCGTCGAGATCGTTACCCCAGGCACCGGAACCCCTGTGGCCGAGGGTGAAGTGGGTGAGGTCGTGGTGACCTCGCTGAACCCCGACTATCCGCTGATCCGGTTTGCGACTGGCGATTTGTCGGCGATTATGCCGGGGGAGTCCCCCTGTGGCCGCACCAATCTGCGGATCAAGGGCTGGATGGGCCGGGCCGACCAGACCACCAAGATCAAGGGCATGTTCGTGCGACCCGAGCAGGTGGCCGCGCTGGTCGAAAAACATGAAGAGATCGTCAAGGCCCGCGTCATCGCGGCCCGTCAGGGCGAGATGGACACCATGACCGTTCAGATTGAAAGCCCCCGCAGCGACGACGTGGCCTATGCCAAATCTGTCATCGAAGTCCTGAAACTGAAAGGCGCGATCGAGGTCGTGGCCCCCGGATCGCTGCCCAAGGACGGATTGGTGATCGAGGATCAGCGCGTCTACGAATAACCCTGTAAAACAGCTCTGCGGCAGTATGTGCCGCAGAATTGTGTCGCCGCCCACTGGTGTTTCTTAGCGTTTTGGTCAATTAAAGGCGGAACCTGCGCCTTAGCCTGTCACAACCGGAAACATGGCCGAAATCGAGTATTCAGAACACGGAACGCGCCATAAGGGCGTGTTTGGCACCCGGCTGGTGGGCACGGTGGCCTGTCTGGTGGCCGCCGCATGTCTATTGCCGATGGTAGCGGTTGTTCTGGCGGCTGTAACGGGCGGGACGGACACGATCTCGCACCTGCTTGATACGGTTTTGCCGCGATATGCACTGACGACTGTGGTTTTGGTGGTTCTGGTAGCCATTGGCACCTTTTCCATCGGCGTGGGCGCGGCGTGGTTGGTGACGATGTGCCGTTTTCCCGGTGTACGCTTCCTTGAGATTGCACTGGTCCTGCCGCTTGCATTTCCGGCCTATGTGTTGGCCTATGCTTATACTTTCATTCTGGATCATCCCGGCATCGTTCAAACCACCCTGCGCGAGGTAACCGGCTGGGGTCCTCGCGATTATTGGTTCCCCGAGATCCGCTCGACCGAGGGCGCGGCGGTGATGCTGATCCTCGTACTCTACCCTTACGTCTATCTGTTGGCCCGTGCGGCGTTCCTGCAGCAAAGCGCTACCGCATTTCTTGCTGCCCGCGCGCTGGGTAAAAGCCCGTGGCTGGCTTTCTGGCACGTGTCGCTGCCGATGGCGCGTCCAGCCATTGCGGGGGGTGTACTGCTGGCCATCATGGAGACCATCGCCGATTTCGGCACGGTGGCCTATTTCGGCGTGCAGACCTTTGCCACCGGCATTTTTACCAGCTGGTTTTCGATCGGAGACCGCGCCGCTGCCGCGCAATTGGCCCTGTGCCTGCTGGGCTTCGCGCTGGTCATGGCGATGGCCGAGCGAATGCAACGCGGTAAGGCGAAGTATTACCAGGCGGGGAAAAGCCATGCGTCCTTGCCCTCAGCGCGGCTGAAAGGCTGGCAATCTTTGGCAGCCTTTACGCTCTGCGCTATTCCGGTTTTTCTGGGATTTTTGCTGCCGGTCTTCATTCTGATCCAGATGGGCCTGCAATCGGAACAGAACCTGCTGTCGCGGCGTTATATCGGGTTCATCCAGAACTCCCTGACTTTGGCGGGTACAGCGGCGGTGGTCACCGTGTTTGCTGCGATCTGCGTAGGGTTCTTTCAACGCTTGCGCCCGGGGCGGGGATCGGCCACCGCGGGGTATCTGGCACGTTTGGGCTATGCAGTGCCGGGCGGGGTGATCGCGGTGGGCCTGATGGTGCCGTTTGCCAGCTTTGACAACGCGCTGGATGCGTGGATGCGGCAGACCTTCGATATCTCGACCGGGCTTCTGGTGACGGGGTCGATTTGGTTGCTGATCGCGGCCTATATGGTGCGCTTTCTGGCCGCCGCGCTCAGCGCTTATGAAGGTGGGCAGAGCACGGTTCACGCCAATATGGACGCCGCCGCGCGATCGCTGGGCCAGACGCCCTTGGGCACGCTGCGCCGGGTGCACCTGCCGATCTTGACGCCGTCACTTTTGACGGCGCTGCTGATCGTCTTTGTCGATGTGATGAAAGAGCTTCCCGCGACCCTGATTATGCGCCCGTTCAACTTTGATACGCTGGCGGTGCAGGCCTATCGGCTGGCCTCGGACGAACGTCTCGAAGGGGCGGCCGTGCCTTCGTTGGTGATCCTTGCAGTGGGGCTGTTGCCGGTGATTCTGATCTGTCGTCAGGTCGGGCGGCGCTAGGTCACGATCGACCAAAAAAACCACACCTTGTTGTGCTTGGGCTTGATTCAAACGCATTTTCCGGCAAGGCTGAGGGTATGAACATGCAGCCTCCCAGCCGGTTTTCTGCTAACTCGGCACAGATGCCCGTCGCGTTCGACCGGCGCGAGATGTCCCATATCCTGTCCGTCTATGGCCGGATGGTCGCCGCCGGAGAAATGCGGGATTACGGTATTTCCAACCTACGGGACATGGCGGTTTTTTCCATTTTTCGACGCACGGCCGAGCATCCAATCTACCGGGTCGAGAAACATCCGCGCCTGCGGCAGAAGCAGGGGATGTATTCGGTGATTGGCATGGACGGTCGCATCCTGAAACGCGGCCATGACCTGCGCACCGTGTTGCGGGTGCTGGAGCGTAAGCTGATCCGCTCAGTCGACCTTGATTAGAGCCTTTTGTGGGCTGTAACGGGCCCGTCGCCCTGATCCAGTATGCGCGCGATTGCCTGATCCATCGGCTCAAACGTCACGTCCATGTGATAGGCATTGGCGTGCAGTAGCATGTTGTCGTCATAGACCCAGGCGACATGGCCTTTCCAGAACAGTAGATCGCCATGTTTCGGGTTCTTCCCTGCGGGCAGGGCCTGACCCAGTTCCCGCTCCTGATCGCCGCTGTCGCCGGGGCAGGGGATACCGCAGGCCAACAGCCCGGCCTGCACCAGACCCGAGCAATCCAGCCCGAACCGGCTGTTGCCGCCCCACAGGTATGGCGTGCCCAGAAACAGCTCGGCCACGGCGACCGGGTCGGTCAGGTGTGTGGCGTTAAGCTTGGCGTGGACAGCGGGGATAAAGCCCAGTTCCGTTTCCAGAAACCGGCCCTGTTCCGACAGGACTTGAATTTTGCTGCCGAAACTTAGCGAGACCCGGTCGGGGCTTTTCATATCCGGTTCCGCATAGGCGTGGGTCGCGGGGGCGGTGATCCAATGCGTATCTGGAACCGCTGCTCCCAATTGGTCCGAGGCGACCCAGCCAGTGTAACTGTCCTTGTCTGCGGTCACACGGCTCCAGCCCCCCTGGGCTTCAGTCACGGTGACAATATCCCCGAACAACAACTGCCGGTCCCGCGGGCCATCGGGGTGGCGCAGCAGGTCAACCACGGGGTTTATGATGCGCTGTTGGTTCATAGATTCAGAATCTCGGGCAGGGCGGTAAGCAGTGCGCGCGGGCCTTGGCCAAGGCCGCCTTTGCTGCGACCCGGCGCTTTGCTGGGTTGCCAGGAATAGATGTCGAAATGTATGTAGCGGCTGTCGCCGACAAACCGGCGCAGGAACAGCGCGGCCGTGATCGATCCCGCAAACCCGCCCGAGGGCGCATTGTCCAGATCGGCAATGCCCGGTTCGATCATCGCTTCATAGGGTTCGTGGAACGGCATCCGCCAGACTGGATCAGCGGCCTGTTGTGCGACCCGCGCCAAGGCATCGGCGGCCCTGTCGTCATCGGTGTAGAACGGCGCCAGATCACCGCCAACGGCCACCCGCGCCGCGCCGGTTAGTGTGGCCATCGAGATCACCAGATCGGGGGCACCCTCATCCGCCAGGGTCAGCGCATCTGCCAACACCAGCCGCCCCTCGGCATCGGTGTTGTTGATCTCGACCGTCAGACCCTTGCGCGAGGTCAGGATATCGCCGGGGCGGAAGGCGTTTCCGGAGACCGAGTTCTCAACCGCCGGGATCAGTACTCGTAGTTGCAACGGCAGCTTCAACGCCATTATCATTCGCGCCAGACCCAGCACATTGGCCGACCCGCCCATGTCTTTCTTCATCAGCGCCATTGAGTTTCCGGGCTTAAGGTTCAGCCCCCCGGTATCGAAACACACGCCCTTGCCGACCAAAGTCAGATTCGGACCCGAGTCGCCCCAGTTCATCTCGATCAGGCGCGGTTCCTGCGCGGCGGCGCGGCCAACGGCGTGGATCATCGGAAAGTTCTGATCCAGCAGGGCTTGCCCCTTGATCACGTCGCAGGAGGCACCGAACTCCTGCGCCAGTGCCTCGGCCGCGACTTGCAACTGATCGGGACCCATATCTGCGGTGGGCGTGTTAACCAGATCACGGGTCAGGGCCTCGGCCTGAGCCAGAAACTCGACTCGCACTGCATCAATTCCTTCGGGGGCAACCAGACGCGCTTTGGCCCCGGATTGCGTGGCATAGCGATCAAACGCATAACCGGTCAGCAGCCAGCCCAGACATTCGGTGTCCAGCGCATCCGCGGGCACGCCCGATGCAATGAAATAGGAGCCTTTGGGCAGTGCTTCGGCGGCGGCGGCCAGCGGAAACCGCTTGCGCGCGCGGCCTGCTACTTTGCCATAGCCCGCCACAGCAAACTCTGGATCGCCGTCTGAACCCGGAATTAGGGCGACTTGCCCAAGTGCGCCGGTAAAGCCGCTGGCCTGTACCCAGTTCGACACATGATCCGGCTGGCCTGCCAGCCAGTCATCCAGATCGGGTTGCGCGATGACGTGCAGTGGCAGCGAGGGTTCAGAGGGCGAAGCAAAGGACAGGGTCATGGAAATCTCGGCTGGTTCGGTTTGCGTCCAGCCTAGCCGCCCACGGCCCGTCCGCAAGCCCCGTCAGACGGAAAGATCCTGCTGATCCCAGATCACGGTCAGAGACTTTTCTCCGACCCGGATCAGCCGCGACAGGGTAGCCCCGGTGGCCACTGCATCGCCGGTGTCCACGGTCTGCGCCACATCCCCGGCAACCCGCGCCAATGCGACCATGCCGACTTGATCCGCGATCGCCACCAGCGAGCGCGCGCATTTGCGCAGCCCCGCCCAATCGCGCTGTCGCCAGAACCCTTCGCAGTTCGACAGGCGCACGGCCAGTTCCTCGACCGCGCGGCACAGCACATCCAGCGCGTTCTTGTCGCCAAGTTGGCGATACAATCCGCTCAGCTGGTCCGGATCCAGCCGAACGGTTTCCTTGTGTTCAAGTGTGAGTATCTTATCCACCACAATCACCCCAGTTCATTACGCCCCCGCGGCATGGGCCGACATTGACGGCCAATTCCTTTGCAAAACCTTGCTTTCGCGCTGGATAATGGCTCGAATTTTCGGCGAATTCCGGGTAGTGCGTTGCTTGAAACGCTACTCGGTTGTTACCATTTGCCAAAAAACCGCGGAAAGGACAGACCCATGCCGATCACCACCGATGAACTGACCGCTGCGCGCGAAGCCTGGGGTCAGGGGCTGATTGCAATTTCAAAAGCCTATGAAGAAGGCGGTATCGACGCGGCGCGCCCCGTTGCCGAAGGTGTTCTGGACGCTGCCTATGGCTATAATCTGGGACCGGTTCTTTTCAAGCCGACCTTGGCGTCGGGGGACCAGACCTTTCGCCCGACGCACCATGGCGCGCTTGCCTATTTTGTCGGCCATGACGCCGAATACCCGTTGGATGGTGGGTTCGGTATCAAGGGTTGGCGTGCAATGGAAAGTGTAACATCCGCCAGCTTTGTCGAAGGCGATGTTGCCATGTGGATGGGTGCGGTCATACTGACGGACAAAGATGGAAACGTCACGCAGGTCGACAAAAGCTTTGGCTACAAGAAGGATGCCGAAGGCGTGCTGCGCATTGTGTTGCACCACTCGTCCTTGCCCTATCAGCCGTGACCGCGAGCTGAGGCAAACAGAAATCCGGTGACGGGTTGTTCCGAATTTTCGATGGGCGCGGGATCAGGTCTCTGATTCCGCGCGATTTTTTGCTATAGTCGCCCCATCCGGGTTTGGATCGGGGACGCCTCATGCGATTCATCAAACGCATTCTTCTGGCTCTGCTTGTGCTTGTTTTGCTGCTGATCGGGGTTTCCTATCTGCTACCCGGGCGGGCCGAAGTGTCGCGCAGCATTGTCATCGACGCCCCGCCCGCGACCATCTTTCCTTATATAAACTCGATGCAGGAGACCGAGAAATGGTCGCCCTGGCTGGAGCGTGATCCTGAAACGCAGCTAACCTATAGCGGTCCCGAGGCCGGGGTAGGCAATACCCTGAACTGGAGCTCGGAAAATCCGCAGGTCGGGACCGGATCGCAGGAGATCATCGAAAGCGTTCCCGATCAGGCGGTCAAAACGGCGCTGGATTTCGGATCGATGGGCACCGCTTCGGCGTCGTTTGACCTGGTGCCCGAGGGTGATCAGACGCAGGTGACCTGGGGATTCGTCACAGATCTGGGCCTGAATCCGATGGCCCGTTGGATGGGATTGATGATGGATGACTGGGTGGGCGGCGATTATGAACGCGGCCTGTCCAATCTGAAAGCGGTGGTCGAAGCGCAGAGTTAGCGGAGTACGCCCCCCGCTAAGTTGTGACCTCAGAATAAAAAAATCAGCAAAGGCGCTAAAAAATGACCAGTTTGCATCTTTTTTAACTTTTTCGTTGCCGAAACCGGTTTCGGAGCAAACAAATGGAAAAAATGGCTACGAATCTCTCATATCGATCCTTCGCGTCAGCGAATCGCACCTCGGTCTCTGGCCGGGTGAAGCTGGACGAGTTGGCGGCGCATCTGGGCTTGTCGAAAAGCACGGTGTCGCGGGCGCTGAACGGCTATTCCGATATCTCTGAGGTCACGCGGACACGGGTCCAGACCGCCGCCCGTAAGCTGGGTTACCGACCGTTAAGTCATGCGCAGGCAATCCGGACCGGGCAGGTGCGGGCCATTGCGATGGTGCTGAACAGCGAAGAGCCGGACCAACACAACCCGTTCCTGCAGGACTTTCTGGCCGGAGCTTGTGAGGCCGCCAGCAGCCTGGACTGGACGATGACGATCTCCACCGCAACCTCGGAACGTGACACGCTGACGGTGCTCAGCCGCCTGTTCGAGGAACGCAAGGCGGACGGCTTCATCCTGCCGCGAACGATGGTCAAGGATGCGCGCGTCGGGCTTTTGCGCAATCTCGAGGTGCCGCATATCTTGTATGGCCGCACCGGGTACGGGCAGCCGAACACGTGGGAGGAGACCTCATGGTTCGACATCGCGGGCGAAACCGCGATGCGCAAGGCTGTACTGCGGTTGGCCGGGTTCGGACATACGCGCATCGGCTTCGTCGGAAGTGATCCCAAGTTCAACTACAGCCACCTGCGTCGCGATGGGTTCACCGAAGGTCTGCATCAGGCGGGTCTGCCTCTTGATCCCGACCTGATCCGCGAAGGCGCCCGCACGCGCGAAGATGGCGCCGCACAGGCAATGGCGCTGATGCAGTTGGATCAGCCGCCGACCGCGATTGTCTTTGCCACCGATCTGGCCGCGTTGGGCTTCTGTGCCGCCGCGCAGGATCTGGGGTTTGAGATTGGCCGCGACGTGTCGGTCATCGGCTATGACGGCATTCCGGAATGCCGTTACGCGCGCCCCGCGCTGACCACATTCGCCGTCGATTCCCGCATGGCCGGGCAGCGGCTGGCAACCTTGCTGATCCGCCAGATCCGGGGCGAAGACCCCGCCGACCTGCGCGAGTTGACCGAGGCGACTTTGATCGAAGGGGAATCGGACGGGCCGCCGCATCTGACACCGGCGGAACTGGCGATGAAACGCACTGAATTCAATAAGGAAAAAACGGGAGGAGACCACATATGAAACTGACACCCAAAGCCGCCAGACTGATGCTTGGATCGTCGCTGGCCCTAGCGCTGACCGCTCTGTCCGTGCAGGCCGATACGATCCGGTTCTGGACCACTGAGGAACAGCCCGAGCGTCTGGCCAAACAGCAAGAGATGGCGGACCAGTTCAAGGCTGAAACCGGCACCACGGTCGAGGTGATCCCTGTCACCGAAAGCGATCTGGGCACCCGCGCGACTGCGGCCTTTGCCGCCGGAGACCTGCCGGACGTGGTCTATCACACGCTGCAATACGCTCTGCCATGGGCCGAGGCTGGCATTCTGGACACCGAAGCCGCCACCGAAGTGATCGAGGAACTGGGTGCCGACACCTTTGCCCCCGGCGCGCTGGCCATGGCTGCGTTCAATGACGAAACCGCATCCGTGCCGGTGGATGGCTGGACCCAGATGGTCGTCTACCGCAAGGACCTGTTCGATGAAGCCGGTCTGGAAGCGCCCAACAGCTTTGCCGACATTCAGGCCGCGCTTGAGGCCCTGCATAACCCGCCCGAAATGTACGGTTTTGTCTCGGCCACCAAGGTCGACGAGAACTTCATGAGCCAGGTTCTGGAGCATGTTTTCCTCGCCAATGGCGTCTCGCCGGTCGGCCCTGACGGGTTCCAGCCGCTGGATGAGGCCAAGACCACCGAGGTTCTGGATTTCTACAAGGCGATCTCCAAAGCGTCCCCTCCGGGTGAGCTGTACTGGAAGCAATCGCGCGAGCTGTATTTTGACGGCAAGGCCGCGATGATCATTTGGTCGCCCTTCATTCTGGACGAATTGGCCGGTCTGCGCGACAGCGCCCCGCCGACCATCACCGATGACCCGACCTCGCGCGATCTGGCGGGTAAGACCGGTATCGTCACCAAACTGTCCGGTCCGTCGAACCCCGATGGTGCGGCTTGGGGTGACGTTCGCTACTTTGGCATCACCAACGATGCAGATACCGATGCGGCGATGGAATTCGTGAAATACGCCATGGATCAGGGCTATACCCAGACCCTGGCCATCGCGCCCGAGGGTAAGTTCCCGGTTCGTCGCGGCAACGCCGACAACCCAACCGCCTTTGCCGAGGCTTGGGCCGAGCTGCCTGTGGGCGTGGACCGCAAAGCCCCGCTGGGCGAACTCTACGAACAGGCGATGATCGACGAAATCGTTGGCGGTCTGGATGTGGCTCAGCGTTGGGGCGTGGCCGAAGGGCAGCTGTCGCTGGCCTCGAAGATGATCAACTCTCAGGCCATCAACCGGATCGTGCGTCAGTATATCGACGACGAGATCGATGCCGCCGCCGCTGTTGCGGTCATGAACGAAGAGCTGGCCAAGGTTCAGTAATCCACCAGCACCGGCAGCGGCGTCCGCGCCGCTGCGCACAACCCTTCGAGGTATCTCATGTCTTCGGCCACCCCACCGACCGGAACCGGGGCGCTTGCCAAACGCGAGGCGCGTCTGGCCTGGGCGCTGCTGGCTCCGACCGTGATCAGCGTGTCGCTTGTGGTGATCCTGCCCTTGCTGGCAATCATCTGGATCAGCTTCAAGCCGTTTACCCTGTCGGACCTGCGCCCTCCTGCGCCGGTTGTCCGCGAAAGCCTGCGCGGATCGGGCGACGATCTGCGGATCGAATACCGTCTGCGCAACTCCAGCCAGGAGATCGCCATCGAAGGCGTGACCCTGAGCGATGTACTGCCCGACGGAGTAACCGCCGGAGAAGTTGCCGCGCCCTGTGTTCTGAACGGGTCGGAATTGTTCTGCGATTTCGGCACTTTGGAAGGCGGTCAGCGGGAACGCATCCGCATCCCGGTCGCGTTTGATGGTGACCCCGATGCCTTCGAGGACGTGGTCGAAGGATCGGAACCGCGCGTCACCGGTAGTGGACCGAGCGTTTTGACCAATCTGGAATTCAGCCTCGAAAACTTTGCCCGGGTGTTTGACGGGTCCGAGTTCTGGGGCGTCCTGTGGGTGACCCTGTTCTACACCGTGTTCGGCACCATCGGCGCGCTTGTCATGGGTCTGTTTGCCGCGCTGCTGCTGAACAAAAGCTTCAAGGGGCAAGGCTTTATTCGTGGCCTCTACCTGTTCCCCTATGTCGCGCCAGTGATCGCCGTGGCGTTTACCTGGGTCACGCTGTTCGATCCGTTCTCGGGCTCGGCCAATGCGCTGTTGGTGCAAATGGGCCTCAGCAGAGAACCGATCAACTTCTTCGGCGAACGCCCCTTGGCCCTGATCATGGTCACTGTGTTCGAGATCTGGCGCTATTTCCCGCTGTCCTTCTTGTTCATCCTTGCGCGGATGCAGTCCATCGATAGCAGCATGTATGAGGCAGCGGATATGGATGGCGCCTCGCCGTTCCAGAAATTCTGGCTGCTGAGCATCCCGCAACTGCTGGGTATCCTGTCGGTGCTGTTTCTGCTGCGCTTCATTTGGACGTTCAACAAGTTCGACGACATCTTCCTGCTGACCGGCGGCAATGCGGGCACTCGCACGCTGACCGTGAATGTTTATGAACAGGCCTTTGCAGTCTCGAACATCGGGGCGGGCGCGGCGGTGGCCGTGGTGATCCTGATGTGCCTGATCGCCTTCAGCTTTGTCTTCTTCCGTTTCATCAGCCGAGAGGAGGGCCTGTGATGCGCAAAGGGTATATCACCGGCCCCGTTTTGGGCGCGCTGTGGATGTTGGTGATCGCCACCACCATCGCGGTCACCATGTCATTTGCAACGGGCGCAGCGTTTCGCCCGCAGGTGCTGCTGAGCTTGATCTGGGGTGCGGTGGCCGGGCTGGTTTATGTCCGCTTTCCCGAGCGGCGTGCTCCTGCCCGTCTGGGTGTAGCGGCTTTACTGGGCCTATCCTGCCTGACCGGCTTTGGCCCGGTCCTGATTGGGTCGGACACCACGCTGCAAGCGGTTTTGATCACCGTGGTCGCGGTGGCCGTGGTGATGCATGTCTCAATGGCCGCGATCCTCAAGGAGTTGCCATTTGCAGAACTCACCCGTCACGAATTCGAAGATGCGGTGATCCGTTTCTGCACCGGCTTCGGCTATATCTTCTTTACCGCCATCGTGGTCATACCCTTCTATGTGATGGTGATGACCAGCCTAAAATCGCAACAGGCTTTGCTGCAGAACCCGCTGGATTTCTCGGTCGACCTGAGCCAGGGCACGGCTCTGTTCCGCAGCTACACGGAACTGTTCCGCGACTTCAATTTCGGCACCTACCTGTGGACGTCCTTTTACGTGTCGTGCCTGACCGTGTTCATCACCCTGCTGTTCAGTGTGCCCGGAGCCTATGCAGTGGCGCGGTTCCGGTTTCAGGGGCAAAAGGCGTTCTCACGCTCAATCCTGCTGATCTACATGGTGCCGATGATCGTGCTGGCGCTGCCGATTTATATCGCGTTCTCGCTGACCGGCCTCCGCAACTCGATCCTTGGCATCGTGATGATCTACCCAGTCACCACGATCCCGGTCGCGCTCTATATGCTGCAGGGCTATTTCCGCGGCCTGCCGACCGAAGTGGAAGAGGCCGGTCTGATGGACGGCCTGTCGCGACTGGCGGTGATCTGGAAGATCACCCTGCCGCTCAGCCTGCCGGCGCTGGCGTCGGTGTCGCTCTATGTCTTCATGATTGCGTGGAATGAGTTCCTGCTGGCCTTCATGCTGCTGGACGACCCGTCGAAATTCACCCTGACTCGAGGCGTCACGATGCTGAACTCCTCGGAAATTCCCCGCCAACACCTGATGGCCGGGGCGGTGATAGCCACCGTTCCGATCATGGCCCTGTTCCTGGGGCTTGAACGTTTCATGACCAAAGGCCTGACAGCAGGCTCGGTCAAAGGATGACTGAGATGAACTACTATACGACGCCGAGTGAATCGGCCCGCAACATCCTGATCGCCAATGATCGGGGCGGCTATACGATCCCGACCAGCGGCCTTTACCCCTATCAGTGGAACTGGGACAGCGCGGTCGCGGCGCTGGGCTTTGCCGAGTTCGATATCGACCGTGCCTGGGTCGAGCTTGAGACACTGTTCTCGGGCCAGTGGGACGACGGCATGGTTCCCCATATCCTGTTTCACAAACCCGATCCCGGGTACTTTCCCGGACCGGATGTCTGGGGCGGCACCGGGCCGATTGCGTCTTCGGGTGTGACCCAGCCGCCGCTGGCCGCCACCATGGCGCGACGGGTTTGGGAGAAGGACCGCGCCGCGGGCGAGGCACGCCTTCGCGCCCTGTTCCCGGCCATGCTGGCCTGGCATCGCTGGTTCATGGCATGGCGTCTGGATGAGCATGGCGCGGTCTGCACTACCCATCCGTGGGAGGCCGGTCGTGACAACGCGCCGGACTGGGATGGCGCGATGGCGGGGATCGATGCCTCGGACGTGGGTGAATATCAGCGCCGCGACACAAGCCATGTGAACAGCGCCGACCGGCCCACGAAGTACGACTATGACCGTTACATCAAACTGGTGCAGATCGGGCGTGAGGTCGGTTGGGATCAGCAGAAACTTCTGGACCTCAACCCGTTCCGCGTCGCCGACCCGACTATGAGCTTCACCACCCTGCGCGCGGCCCGCGATTTGCTGGCGATCAGCGCGGAACTGGGCATTGAGGCCGAGGGGCTTAGCGCCGATGTAGCCCGGCTTGAGGACGGTGCGCTGTCGCTGTGGAACGAGGCGCTGGGCGCTTTTGATGCCCGCGATGCACATACAGGCGAATGGGCCGAAAGTGTCTCTAACGCGAGTTATTTGTGTTGGTATGCGGGCATTCAATCCCCGCAGATGCTGGACCGTGTGAAGATCGTTTTGACCACCGTGCCGCATCCGATCCCCAGCTATGATCCGAACATGCCAAAGTTCGATGAGCGACGGTATTGGCGTGGGCCGACCTGGGCCTTCATGAACATGCTAGCGGGCTTTGGCCTTGCGGAAATGGGCCACGGCGTCGAGGCTGAAGCCCTGCGCCTGAAAACCGCGCGTCTAATCGCGGGCCACGGCTTTGCTGAATACTACGACCCGATCACCGGTAGCCCGGCCGGGGGCAACTCATTCACTTGGACAGCCGCCGTCTGGCTGCATTGGGCAGGGAGGAACTGATGGGCAGCATCGAGCTCAAATCCGTCGAGAAATGGTTCGGCGAGGTGCAGGTGATCAAAGGCATCGACCTGCAGATCGAAGAGGGTGAGTTCGTCGTCTTCGTCGGCCCCTCAGGCTGTGGCAAGTCCACGCTGTTGCGGATGATCGGGGGGCTCGAGGATATCTCGCGCGGGTCGCTTCTAATCAATGGGGCGGATGTCACCGATCACCCACCATCGAAACGCGGGTTGACCATGGTGTTCCAGTCTTATGCGCTCTATCCGCACTTGACGGTGGCCGAGAATATGGGGTTCTCGTTGAAGGTTGCCGGTGTATCCAAGGTCGAGATCGCCGAACGCGTTGGCACTGCTGCCGAGGTGCTGAAGCTGGAGCCTTATCTGGAGCGCCGCCCCAAGGATCTGTCCGGCGGCCAGCGTCAGCGTGTTGCTATCGGCCGCTCGATCGTGCGTGACCCGACTGCGTTTTTGTTCGATGAACCGCTGTCCAACCTCGACGCCGCCCTGCGGGTCGAGATGCGGTATGAGATCGCCAAGTTACACCAAAGCCTTAACCGAACCATGATCTACGTGACCCACGATCAGGTCGAAGCGATGACGCTTGCCGACCGCATCGTGGTGCTGGAATTCGGCAAGATCGCGCAAGTTGGCACGCCCCGAGAGCTGTACGAACGCCCCGCCAACCTGTTCGTGGCGCAGTTCATCGGCAGCCCAAAAATGAACGTCCTGCCCTGCACCGTGGCCGGAGATCGCTTCCGCCTTGAAAACGGCGGCAGCGGCCCGTTTGATCGTACCGGCGCGGCCACGATGTTGGGCATCCGCCCGGAACATATCAACGTGGTCGAACCCGGCGCAGGTCACAGCGACGGGTTGGTCGAGGTGGTCGAATACCTCGGCGCCGATATGTTCGTCATCGTTGATTGCGGAACCGAGGAGAAAGTCACTGTCCGCCTTGGTGGCGATACCGAGATCAAGGCTGGTTCAAAGATCGGTCTGCACTTTGCGCCGGAGAAGCTGCAGTTTTTTGATGGTGAAGGGCAAGCGTTGTAAAGTTGAGCGCGGCAGAAAAATTCTGTCGGCTCGTCAGTTTCTCTCGCCACAAATGACAGTCACAGTTCCATCTTGGGATGTTTGCGTCATCCCAAGGACTCAGTGTTTCGCGTTCAACTCGAACAAGAGGTAGGACAAAACCATAGTCATCGCGAAGGGCCTGAAGAAAAGCACTGCGTTTCTGAAAAGCTCCTGACTTGCGTTTGCATTCCCTTTGTAGCGCAATACCCGCCATACAGATCCGCAACCGCCGGTAAAAATGCTCTCAACAGGCCTGTTATGACCGGCGTAGTTCGAGGCAAAATCAGACTCGAAAAAGAGGCTAGGAACAGGAAAAACCGAATGAGGGCGGTGACAAAGCCAATCAGGATCAGAATGACAAGGAACAGGATTAAGAACCTCACTTGAACTGTGCCTTTCTGATTTGAGCTTGTTTGGGTAGCTTGTTCGCGCGACCAAAGCTGACATAATCTAAGTCTGTTCGGAGAAACAAAAAACCCCGCCGGTGATACGACGGGGTTTCTTTGATTTCCTGAGCTTCAACCTCAGCCCTTTTTCAGAACCTCACGGCCCAGTAGTTCGGCGATCTGCACTGCGTTCAGGGCAGCACCTTTGCGCAGGTTGTCCGAGACGCACCACAGGTTGATGCCGTTTTCAACGGTCGAGTCCTGACGGATGCGGCTGATGAACGTGGCGAAGTCGCCTGCGCATTCGACCGGCGAGACGTAGCCGCCAGCTTCGCGCTTGTCGATCACCATGATGCCCGGAGCTTCGCGCAGGATGTCGCGGGCCTCGTCTTCGTCCAGGAATTCCTCGAACTCAATGTTCACGGCCTCGGAATGGCCTACGAAAACCGGTACGCGGACACAGGTGGCCGTGACCTTGATCGACGGGTCGACGATCTTCTTGGTTTCCACAACCATCTTCCATTCTTCCTTGGTCGAGCCGTCTTCCATGAAGACATCGATCTGCGGAATGACGTTGAAGGCGATCTGCTTCTGGAACTTCTTCGGTTCAACTTCGGTGGTGGGGTTGTAGACCGCTTTGGTCTGATCCCACAGCTCATCCATGCCCTCTTTACCGGCACCCGAAACCGACTGATAGGTCGACACGACAACGCGCTTGATCTTGGCGCGGTCATGCAGCGGCTTCAGCGCGACAACCATCTGCGCGGTCGAGCAGTTGGGGTTGGCGATGATGTTCTTGTTTTTGTAGTCGTGGATCGCCTCGGGGTTACATTCCGGTACGATCAGCGGAATCTCCGGGTCATAGCGATAGAGCGATGAGTTATCGATCACCACGCAGCCAGCGGCCGCCGCCTTGGGGGCGTAGACCTTGGTTGCGTCCGAGCCGATGGCGAACAGCGCCATGTCCCAGCCGGTGAAATCGAAGGTGTCGATGTCCTGGGTTGTCAGTGTCTTGTCGCCAAAGCTAACCTCTGTGCCCAGCGAACGACGGCTTGCCAGGGCGGCAAGTTCATCGACTGGGAACTGGCGTTCCGCCAGGATGTTCAGCATTTCGCGGCCCACGTTACCCGTGGCGCCGGCGACAACGACGCGATAGCCCATTTCATGTCTCCAAAGTTAAGGACGCGCGTTCATAGCCGCGTTGCAGCAAAGAAAAAAGGGTTTTCAGTTCCAATTTTCAGGATTAACGGCGAATTGATACGGTTCGATGCGACTTAGGCGGTGTTCAGCAGCGATCTGTAGACTTTCACGATGGCTTCGGCTTCGCCCTCGATTCGAAAATTCTGTTCGACATGCGTTCGGGCCGCCCGCCCCTCAGTCGCCAATTGATCCGGGTCTTCCAGCATATGGGTAAGCGCATTGGCCAGAGCTGCGGCGTTGTCTTTTTCGATCAGACGGCCGGTCTCACCATCTTTGATCTGCGCGCTGAACGCACCAACATCGTGGCAGGCGATAGCAGGCACGCCCGAGGCCATCGCTTCGAGAGGGGTCAGGCCAAAGCCTTCGTGGCGGGCCGGGGCGACGAACAGGTCCAGTGCGCGATAGGTCTCAACAATTTCCTCCCATGGGCGTTCGCCCAAAAACTTCACCCTGTCGGCCAACCCGGCCTGTCTAAGCTTGGCTTCCTGCTCACGCTGGAAGGATTCGAACTCTTTCGTCGCATTGCCGGTAAAAACGATCTTGGCATCCGGAAATGAGGGCAGCACCTTGATCGCTGCGTCCACCAGCAAATCAACACCCTTCTGTGGACGAATACGACCGAAACACCCAATCAGCGTGCCGCCGGGCAACCCCAGCTTGTCGCGCAGAGCCTGTTTGTCGTCAGCAGGGTGAAACAGTGCGGTGTTCACACCGTGCATGATCACGGTCGACGGGTGTTTCAGGAATGAGGCCGCTTGCGGAGTTGTGGCGATCAGTGCATCCATTTTCGAGATCAGCCACTTGGTGAACCCGGAATGATCCCGTTGTGCGGCTGAAGTGAACAGCAGCTTCAGGTTCCTGCGCAGGACGTGACGCAGGAACAGGCCCATCAGCATTTCAGTGTTGCGGCGCGCGTGCCAGATACGCAGTCTGCGATTGGATAGAAACGGAACTTTGATCAGTCTGATATGGGGCAAATCGTCCGGCAGGCCGGGCCCTGTAGCGACTATACCGATCATCTCTTTCTGGATTGGCAGCAGGCGGATGACAGTTGTGGTGACACCAGACAGGCTGTGTTTCAGGTTTGGCGCGATCACCTCGATTTCCTGCACAGCGCTCTCCACTTTTGAAGTCAGTCCACATTGTCTCGGCTGAACAAGTAGATCACACAGCCAATGGCAAGCGTGACCGCGAAAAAGCCGAATATCGCTGTGTAGGGCGCGGTTGGGCTGATGTCCACCGTGGCCGCATGGATGCGGCCCGTGACGAATTGCGCGATACCAACGCCGCCGATGCCGAAGAGATTCAGAAGGGTCATGCCACGTCCGACCAGATGCGGCGCCACAAAGGCGCGGCCATGGGCCATGATGACCGGAAAGCTGGCCCCCATGAACCCGATCACAGCCATCAGCACCACAGCCAGCCAGACTGCGTTATCGATCCACAGGCACAGCAGAACCAGCGCCGCTGTGCCCAGAGCATTGCCACCGAAGATCACCCATTTCCGCGTACCCAACATCCGGTCAAGCGGGCCATAGACAAAGGTCCCGGCAATCATCGCGGCCCCCATGATCAGCGTCGCCGTACCGATCTGCGTGGTGCTGAGCGCAAAGATATCGCTCAGGTAAGGCCCGGCCCATAGGCCGCGCGTCGCGGCCGAGGGTGCATAAGCCACCAGCATCAGCGGCAGGATCGCCCACAAAGCGGGCTCTTTCAGCAGGTCCAGGACGGACCCCCGTTGCTCGGTCTCAACCCGTTTGGGGTCGTGCACGGTGATCCAGATGCCCAGCGCAATGGCGCCCGAGAACAGCGCCAGAACCCACATCGTGGCGCGCCAGCCCATCAGCTCGACGGCCAGCGCGGTGGGGTAAGAGGCCACCAGATTGCCAACCGACCCGACGCCCAGCATCACCGCAGCCAGCGTCGCAAACCGCGCAGGCGGGTATTCTCGCGCAAAGATGTAGTACGACGCCATCAGCACCGGAGAGCACCCGACCCCGATCAGCCCCATGGCGATTGCAATGTGAAACGGCGTGCTGGCCACAGCAAACAGCGCGGCACCACCCGCACCCCCGACCAGCAACAACGCGGCTGCTGTCAGGCGTGGCCCGATCTGATCCAGCGCCCAGCCCACCGGCAGCTGCATCGCCGCAAAGACCAGAAACCAAAGCCCCGAGGCAAAGGCCAGATCCTCGGGCGTGGCGCCGATATCGCGGCCCAGATCAACGCTCAGTACCGCCAGAAAGGCGCGAAAAAACTGGCTGAGCACATAGCCCAGGCACAAGACCACCAGACCTGCCTTCATGAACCTCCCCTTCCTCCCCAGGTTGCGCGGAAATGCTTGGCACGTCCCGGTGCGCCACACAAGCTTGTGTGCTATACTGTTTTCACCGGACAGCGTTCACATTCGGGCTATCTGTTCCAAGACCCATCACCCCGAGGTGCCGATGAAAGACGCACAGGCCGCCTTTTATGACAGCCTTCCCCGACAGCGGGACTTCACCAGCCTGGCGCAGCCAGCGCGGTTTACGCCTGTGCCCGGTGACTGGGCGCTGGGCGTGGCCGATATCGTCGATTCCACGGGTGAGATCGCGCGGGGCCGCTATAAAACCGTCAACATGGTGGGCGCGGCAGTGATCTCGGCCATGATCAACGCGCTGAAAGGGCAGGAGTTTCCCTATGTCTTTGGTGGCGACGGGGCAGGGTTTGCCGTGCCCGCAAGCGCCGTTGACACCGCTCGAACCGTTTTGGCCGAGTTGCGGCGCTGGGCCGAGGAAGAGTTCTCGATCACGCTACGCGGGGCATTGGTGCCGGTGTCCGAAATCCGACTTGCGGGTAAGGACCTGCGGGTCGCGCGCTATGCGCCATCGGACGGGGTGGATTATGCCATGTTCTCGGGTGGCGGGCTGGTCTGGGCCGAAGCGCAGATGAAATCTGGCGCGTTTGAGGTGCCACCCGCCGAGCCGGGCGCGCTGCCTGATCTGACCGGCCTGTCCTGCCGTTGGTCCAACAGTAAAGCGCGCTATGGCCAGATCGTCTCGTTGGTGATCCAGCCGACGCAGAAAGCGACCGAGAGCGATTTTGCCGATCTGGCCCGCTCGGTATTGACGGCCTCGGAACGGTTGGAGCGTGCCGGCCACCCGGTGCCGGAAAACGGCCCTCCGATCAGCTGGCCACCGCCGGATGTCGAACTGGACGCTCGAGTTTCGCGCGCGGGGCGCAACCTGCTTGGACAAAGGATAAAGCTGCTGGGGCAAAACCTGCTGATCGCGCTGTTGTTCAAAACCGGCAAACAGCTGGGTGAGTTCGATCCCGGGCATTACAAACACATGGTCAGCCGCAACGCCGATTTTCGCAAGTTCGATGACGGGCTGAAGATGACGCTGGATTGCGATCCGGCTACGCTCAAACAAATCAAGATCATGCTGGAACAGGCGCGCGAACAGGGCAAGGTCCGCTATGGGTTGCACGCACAGGATGAGGCGATGATGACCTGTTTTGTGCCCTCGGCCATGCGGGATGACCATGTTCATTTCGTCGATGGGGCCTCGGGCGGGTATGCACAGGCCGCCGCCGCAATGCAGGGTTAAGGCGTTATTTTGCCTTCCATTTAGCCGCCAACGCCCGTGCGGCTTGCGCCAGCAGCATCACGTCGATCCCCACGGCCAAAAATTGCGCGCCCATCTCAAGATAGGCCTGGTTGGCTTCGTCATTGGTGCCCAAAATGCCGGGCGCTTTGCCTGCCGCATTGATCCGCGTTATGGCATCAGCGATGGTGGCGCGGACCTCGGGGGCGGCGCTGTTGCCCTGAAACCCCATATCAGTGGACAGATCCGCCGGGCCGATGAACACGCCGTCGACGCCCTCAACCTGTAAAATATCGTCTAGCGCCGCCATCCCGGCGCGGTTTTCGACCTGCACCAGCAGACAAATCTGCTCATCGGCGGTCTGAATGTAGTCCGTGACCGAGCCATATCCCGTGGCCCGCGCTGCGCCAGCGCCAACACCGCGCAGCCCTTCAGGCGGATAGCGGCAGGCCCGCACCAGTTCGCGCGCCTGTTCGGCGCTGTTGACCATCGGCACCAGAATGGTTTGTGCGCCGATATCCAGCACCATCTTGATCAGTGCGATATCGCCCACCGGCACCCGTACCACCGGATGCGAGGGGCTGGCGGCCAGCGCCATCAGTTGATCCCGCAATGAGCGGATGTCATTCGGTGCGTGTTCTCCATCCACAACCAGCCAGTCAAACCCGGCGGTGCCCATGATCTCGGCCGCAACGGGTTCGGCAAAGCTGTTCCAGCAGCCAATCACCCGTTCGCCATTGATTAGAGCCTGTTTAAACATGTTTTTGGGCGCAGCCATTTGGGAACCTCTAGGTGAGTGAACGGGCAATTTCGGTGATGACATCATAGGCCATTCGGACATCATTCTCGGTGGTTTCGAACTGACCGGCCTGGAAGCGGATTACCAGATTACCATCGACTCGGGTCTGAGTCAGATAGATGCGGCCATCATCGTTGATCGCATTGACCAGCTGCAGGTTCAGGTCGTCCAGATCCGTGTGCCCATCGGGGGTGTAGCGGAAGGTCCAAAGCGACCACATTGGCGGGGTGACGATCTGGAAATCCGGCTCGGCTGCCAGCCGGTCATGCAGATCGTTAGACCAATTCACATGGTTGCGCAGCCGTTCGCGCAGCCCCTCCAGCCCATAGGCGCGCAGCACGAACCACAGTTTCAGCGCCCGGAACCGGCGGCCCAGAGGAACCGACCATTCCGAATAATTGATGATCCCGTCCTTGCCATGCGTCTTAAGATATTCCGGGCTGATTGCCAGTGTCTGTACCAGATCGTCGGGGTTTTTCAGGAAATGCGCGCAGCAGTCGAACTGCACGCCCAGCCACTTATGCGGGTTGAACACGATGCTGTCAGCGTGCGCGATCCCAGGCCAATAGTGGCGGTATTCCGGACAGATCATCGCCGACCCGGCCCAGGCCGCGTCTACATGCGAATAAAGCCCGTACTTCTGCGCGATCTTCAGACATTCATCCACCGGATCGGTTGCCCCGGTGCCGGTCCCGCCGACACAGAGAATGACGCCCGCAGGTTGCAAACCAGAGTCTAAATCGGCCTGAATCGCCGTTTCCAGCGCCGCGGGGTCCATGCCGCGCCAGTCGCCTTTGATCGGGATACGCACCAGATTGTCCTGTCCGATCCCGGCCACCCAGATGGCGCGATCCACCGAAGTGTGCACCTCGGCCGAGCAATAGACACGCAGCGGTTTCTGCCCGAACAATCCCTGCTGGTTGCCCTGCCAGTTCAACGCCTTTTCCCGCATGGTCAGAACTGCGGCCAGCGTTGCTGAGGATGCTGAGTCCTGTATGACGCCCGCAAATCCCTCGGGAAGGTCCAGCGCCTGACGCAGCCATTCCATCATCCGCGTCTCCATTTCGGTCGCGGCGGGCGAGGTCTGCCACAACATGCATTGCGGCGCGATGGCGCTGGTCAGGAACTCTGCCAAAACCGACGGGGGCGACGTGTTCGCATTGAAATAGGCGAAAAATCGGGGGTGCTGCCAATGAGTGATCCCCGGCATCACGATATCTTCGAAATCGCGGAAAATATCCTCCATCGCCTGTGCCTGCTCCGGCGGATTGGCGGGCAGGGCGTTCAGAATCTCACCCGGTTCGGTCCGGGCGCGCACGGGTTTGTCCCCTACAGTCAGGTGGTAGTCTTGCGCCCATACGGCAATTTTTTTGCCCCAGTCGGTGAACTCATCCCACTTCATGCCAAACCTCGGATATTTGTCAGACCCGGATTTGCCCCAGCCTGAATTGCTTCATTGTGCCAGTCATGGCCATTTAGCGCCAAGGGTCAATATTAATTGCTATGTTTACTAAATTTAGATTGCATTGACTCAAAGCGCGTCAACTCGAAAGACTCTAATAAGGGCAAATGGTAACATTACAACGAGGAAAAGATTGGCCCGTTGCAGTGTCGCGTGATTTCGGTGAAAATTCCTTATGACCAATGAAGTACCATTGACGTCACGTTCATTGCCCATTGCACTCCTGCGGGCCAGAGAACGGGTCATGGGGCCTATTCGCAAGATGCTGGCGGATGTCGGCGTAACCGAACAGCAATGGCGCGTGCTGCGCGTTCTGGATGAAGAAGGCCCGCAAGAGCCGACCCATCTTGCGGACCGCGCGTGCCTGCTGTTGCCCAGCCTTACCCGCATTCTGCAAAAGCTCGAAGCAAAGGGGCTGATCCTCAGAGAAACCCACCCTGGCGACAAACGCCGTCAGATCGTCGACATCTCGGCAAACGGGAAGCAGATCATTCGGGATAATATTCAGGTCACCATTCATATGGCCGAGGATTTGCGCACCAAGTTGGGTCCGGAACGCCATGAGGCCTTGTTGGACCTGCTCAATGAATTGCGTGATCTGGAAACGTGACACCTGACGCACGAACCCCGCCAGAGATAGGTATGTTCTCCGGCGGGGCGGCCAGACGTGTACTGGATTGATTGCCTGGCCCGAGGCCGGTTGCGTCGAAGAGGTCCCGACGGTCCAGCCTGCGATTCAGAGAACGCGCCGGACTGAATAAACCGACTGTGTGGCGCAAAGACTCAGGGGGTGTGGTCTTTCGCCGTAGTTCTCTGAAATAATCGCATCCAATACGTCCACGCGGTTCGCAGACGAATGGGATGTCTTGACGTCAGACGGGTTCTATTCCCCCGCCGTACCTGTGAGCGGCGGCCAAAGCGCGGCACCCCGATGTGCCGGACCTCTCGCTTTGCCATCCCTCAACTTAGCATTGTTTCCGTGATTTCCAAGACACAGCACCCGGATTGTGATCAGACATGGGTCGGATTCTTACGGTCCCAAGACTGACTTGCAGCACGTTAGCAGTTATGTGCAAGGCGTGTGTCTTGCCTGTCAGATCGCTGCATTAAGATGCGCGTTGCTTGAATTTAAAGGGGTCGATATGCCAGACACTGTGTTTTCTCTTCCCGAACCGATTGCCATTCCGGTTCAGGGGCAGCAGGCGGCTTATCCAGTAGGCCGGATTTTCTGTGTCGGCCGAAACTATGCGGCACACGCGGCCGAGATGGGGCACGAGGTTGATCGCGAAGCGCCGTTCTATTTTACCAAATCCGCCCCAAATGCGGTGTTGACCGGGGCAACCGTGCCCTACCCGCCGGGAACTGAAGACTTCCACCACGAGATGGAACTTGCCGTCGCCGTCGGAAAACCGGTCTTCCGCGCCACCAGCGCACAGGCCTGGGATGCGGTTTACGCTTATGGATGTGCGCTCGACATGACCCGCCGAGACTTGCAAATTCGCGAGCGCAACAAGCAGCGCCCGTGGGATCTGGGCAAGGACCTTGAAGCCGGTGCGGTGTTTGCACCATTGACCCCAGCGGCGGATTGGTCGCCGGCGGATGGCACCCGTATTCATCTGAGTGTGAATGGCGAAATCCGTCAGGATGCAACGCTGAGTGAGCTGATCTGGAAGATCGACGAAATCATTAGCCATCTGTCCGGATACTACCATCTGCGGCCCGGAGACCTGATACTGACCGGTACGCCTGCCGGTGTTGGCCCGGTGCAGGCTGGCGATGTGATCGAGGGCGGCATTGATGGGCTGCAGCCGATCCATTTAACGTTGGCGGGGAGGAAATAGACCCTATTTAGGGGCTTTCAGCCAGTCTTTTGCAAATTCCACATCGTCCAGCCCGGCAAAACGGCGGACCCGATCCAGTTCCGATTGCAGCCGCCGGGTGCGGGCATCTGACCAGCGAACGGATCGCTCCGGCCACAACGCGCTAACCTGCAGGACACCTCGGTCCCGTTGGGCCTTCATGTCGATACGACCGACCATCTTGTCGCCTTCCAGTAGCGGAAAAACGTAATAGCCATAGGTCCGCTTGGCAGCGGGAACAAACACCTCTATCCGATAGTGAAACCCGAAGAGCCGCTCGGCCCGGTTGCGGTCGCGCAGCATAGGGTCGAAGGGGCTAAGCACCCGGATACGGCCCGGCGGAACGGGCGTGCCAGCTCTGCTCAACCCTGGGCGGGCCAACTGCTTCCGCACCTGCCCATTGGCACAGGTGACTTCGATTTCCTCCAAAAATCCCTGTGTTAGACCCTTTTCGCACCAGTTTTTCGCCTCGGTCACGCTGACCGTGTCCCAGAAGGCGGCTAATTCTCCCGATGTCGCAAATCCCAACCGGTCTAACGCGGCGTTGCACAGCCAATCCACGGTTGCCTCAGCGTCGCAGGCCATGTTGCCCGGGCACAGATGCGTGTCGATCACCCGTTCGGTCAGGTCATAGTGTTTTTGAAACCCGTTGCGGCCAATTACCGTCAACGCACCGGACCGCCAAAGGAATTCCAGCGCGGTTTTGGACGGATGCCAGTCCCACCAGCCGCCGGATCCTTTCTTTTCGTCCTTGCCCACATCCGAGGACGATACCGGCCCGTGGTCGCGGATATGCTGAAGAACGGTGGCGAATTGCTGTTCGAACCCGTCCCGACGCCAGTTTTTCCAGCGGGATTTCAGCAGCGTTTCGTCCCGTTGAAACCTCAGATGCCAATGGGGATAGAACTCCATCGGAATGACCGCGGCGTCATGGGTCCAGTGCTCGAACAGCGCCTTGTCGCGCTCATAGAGGTGTTTGAGGTTTTTCGCGCGATAGGACGGCCGACGCGAAAACAGGATCATGTCGTGCGCACGTGCAACCGTATTGATGCTGTCCAGCTGCACAAAACCCAGCCGGTGGATCAGATCCAACAGTTCCGCGCCCTTGGCACCGCCCGAAGGCTGTTCGGCCAACGCATGGCGGTCCATGAACAGCGCACGGGCCGCCTTGTTATCCAGCCGTTGCAGCGCCACTGTGTCAGCGCCGTTTCAGCGTATCGCCATAGCTGATCTTGGGGGTCAGGGTCACTCGGGTGTCGAATTCGGCTTCCGGCTCGGCCAGTTGTCCGGAGATGATCTCGGCCGCCTTGCGCCCGATTTCCAACCGGCAGGCATCCATCGTAGCCAGCTTACGCGGCAAGCCCTGCAGCAGTTCGACATTGTTGAAACCGGCCAGACCGATCTGCCCCGGCACCTCGATGCCTTGTTCCAACAGATACAGCAAGCCGCCAGCACCGATCATGTCATTGGAATAATACAGGAAATCCAGCTCAGGCGAACGCTCCAGCATGGCCTGTGTCATCTCGCGCCCCTTGGCCAGGGCCGAACCGCCGGAATAGAACTCCCGATCTTCGATCTCTATCCCGTTCTTACCCAGAACTTCGGTGAAGCCTTCGAACCGCTTCCGCGCACGGTGGTCCAGCGGCATCTTGGTGCCCATAAAGCCGATATGTTCGTAACCCGCCTTCAGGATCGCCTCGGCCATTTCACGACCGGCGCGCCGGTGCGAAATACCAACCATCGCGTCCACCGGCTTGCCGTCGGTATCCATGATCTCAACCACCGGGATACCCGCCGAATCCAACATGGCGCGCGCCGCTTCCGTATGCTCAAGCCCTGCGATGATCACGCCTGAAGGCCGCCATGAAAGCATCTCGTACAGGACTTTTTCTTCCTTCTCGGGCAGGTAATCGGTGACGCCAACCACCGGTTGCAGCTCGGTGTCTTCCAACACCTGATTGATACCGGTCAGGACCTCGGGGAAGACCATGTTCGACAACGAAGGTATGATCACCGCAACCAGATTGACCCGGCTTGACGCCAAAGCGCCAGCGATCTTGTTGGGCACATATCCCAGCTCTTTCGCGGCGGCCAGAACACGGGTGCGCGTGGCGTCGGACACGTCGCCCCGGTTCCTCAGAACCCGGCTGACTGTCATCTCGGAAACTCCCGAAGCCTCAGACACGTCGCGAAGGGTAAGCGGGCGTTTTGTTTCTGTTGTCACGGAGGGCACCTGCGCTGTTGTTTTGCCCGATGGTAGCGTGAACAGGACGTGTTTTACAACTGTTGTGCAAAACTCATGACAACCGAAAAAAACCGCGTTACAGAGGGCCTTGCGCGGCCCCGTGGCTCAACTGGATAGAGCAGCCCCCTCCTAAGGGGCAGGTTGCAGGTTCGAATCCTGCCGGGGTCGCCAAATATATCAATCACTTAAATGGAAACCGCATGGCGAGTATCTTTCATGCGGAACGAAATTTGGAACTAAACTTATTGGCTGGGTTGGGTGCTTACTCCTAAGACAGCCCTCTCAAATGCCAACTCTTATGAAGGGCGATACGAGCCCATCCGCTGATCCAATGAAATAGGATGGTTTTTGTTCCCTGTGTCCTTGCTGGTGTGTCATGAGACAATTGCCTGCAACCGCAGGGGGGGGAACCTTGCCCAAACTAATTTGTCGACAGCAATTCGCGCATCTGCAAAGCTTCTATCTCGAGTCCTTTGTTCGAAAAGCTGTTTCACTATGAAGTCTCCAAAACCGGGAGCTTGGCTCCATGACCTCGTCACGATTTACAATGAGCTTGGAGGTCAAGCTTCATACAGCGACGTTTACGAACTTGCAGAACGGCGTCGAAAAGCTCGAGGCGCAAGTTGGACCGCAAAAGCCAAGGCAACAATCCGCAGAACTGTTGAAGACCACGCTGAAAGCTCTTCCAATTTTAGAGGGGATGCGGTTTTTTACAGCGTAAACGGCCATGGCAACGGCGTATGGGCGTTACTACCTGAATACGTCACAAATGCATCTCATCCGACTGATTCTCCAGCATACCTCGAAGGTATTGAAGGGATTGCACAAGAGCGCCGCTATCTTCTTCGCTCCAGGAACTCAAAGTTGGTAGAGGGAAGGAAAAAGCTCGACGACTACACCTGTCAAGCATGCAATTTTCGACTTGAGATATCTGTCGGAAAATTCGTCATCGAAGTCCATCATCTCAACCCGTTGGGAGAATTGCCTGAAGCGACCATTACCTCGATAAACGAGTTGGTTTGCTTGTGTCCAACCTGCCACCGAATAGCCCACATGAGACCAAAAACACCCTATTCCCTGGAAGAGATCCGAGATTTGAGATTGTAGTATTCCCCTCCATTGGATGGTGACATCACAACTCCAAAGCCACCGCCCAGGTATTTTTATCAAAGAAGGCCCACATGAGAAAGATTTACGAGCACCGTTTTCCGTCCAGTGAGGAGGCGCTTGAGTATATCAAAGCCGCCCATTGGGACTACGTTGGCCGCAAGGGTCTCTTCAGGAAATACGACCGCTACGAGGGTAGTAGTTTTTACACGAGAGCGGAGGAGCTGGCAGGGCGTGAGTATGAAACCCGATACGCCCTCAAGCTATATCCGGATGGGTATGTTTCGCTGCATACCATTAAGGACACAAGCGGAAGTCCGCCACTCTTGACGACTGCCCTCCCTGATGTGCTTTGGACATCAGCGCACGCCAGAGACTTCAGCATGAAGATGGTTGAAAAGGTGAATAGTGTGCTGGAAGAGGACGGGTCCGATTTGTGGGTCGCGTTCCGCCATCACCCGTCAAAATTTCCATTGCATAGAAAGAGCGAAACGGAGCCAATCAGCACTTTGAGAAGCTCACTGGATGCGATTGACTACGATCCTGAGCGGAAGGGGATGAGTACCCGCGCTGAAAAAATCTTGCATCAAGCCGTGAATGGGCACTGGTGAAGTTTTTAAGATATCTATCTTCTTGGCTGCGACTCCGCTACTTCACGTGATCTCATGAAACAGGGTAGAGCCACGCGCGCCTCACGTCATGGGAGCTATGCAAGCCCCCCGGCAAGGCCTCCGCGAAGTGGCCCGCCTTTTTCCCCAGGAAAAGGGTTAGCGGGTTAACCCTTTTTTGAAAGGGGTGAAATTTTCCTACATCTGAGGCATGAAGGAACAAAACGAAAGAGCCGGGTTGGTGGGTGCTGTCCGACAGAAGGCTATCGGCTTTCCTGACCTGGCAAATATGGAGCGCCATGGGAAGCGAGAAGATGCCAGCGGACAGCAACGGCGGATCCGAGATACTGAGCCTCTTGTCTATGGCTCCCTGGATCTTGCAGACGCAAGAAGAGCGCATATGCAGGGGGTCAAGCAGTCTGGACGCTCAGCCTGCATTCACTCTCTCGTACAATTCCCAACCGGATTGCTGGATGGTGCGAACGAAGACCATCAACGGGCTATGCTGGGCCATGCAGTTGAGTTCCTGAACAGTTATCATGGTGGGGATGCGGTCTTTGCTGCTCGTCTCGACCGAGACGAGAAGGGTCGGCACACTGCCGATGTGTTTTTGCTGCCGCGATATGACTTCTATTACAAGGATGGAAGGACGGCCAAGAAGGCCTCCGTGTCCAAATTTAGCAAAGCTCACGCAAAGGAGCGGTTCGGTCGAGATGATCGTCGCTCGCAGGGATCTGCTTTGCAGGATGCGTTTTTCGAACATCTAAGAGATGAAATGCAGTTGGATGGCGTGTTGCCTCCAGAACGCAAGATGTTGACGACCAAGGACCGCCTGGAACCGGAAGTGCTGGGGCTTCGCAAAGACCGAAAGAAGCTGGCCGAGAATGCGCGAAAGCTGGCGCAGGCGGATCGAGTGGCGCGAAAACGTAACCTGGAAAAAGCCGCGGAGAACACAGCAGAGGCTAAACGGCTGGCAGAAGAACGGGCCAAAGCAGCACAGGCTCTGGAAGCGGCTCAAACGCTCGCAGAACGTCAGGGAGATGGTAGTAGAGTTGAGAAGCTGAAAGGGCTGCAAGAGCGCCTGAAACGCTCCCATCACCGATCTGTGCCCGCCTCAAAGCCCAGGATTGCCGCATCGGCAAATAATGTTGCCCGTGGGGTGGATGCTGCACTCAAAACAATGATGGAAGGTGATGAGAGGTGAGACAGAGGCAGATTGAGCCAGATCAATATACGGACAAGTTGCGTGAAGCGTTGAAAGTCATTCTTGATGATTGCGATCCCGCGAAGTCATCATCTCGGAAAGCCGCCAAGCAGCTCTTTGAAGAATTGCGAAAGCTGATGCCACTGGCTCGTTCTGCGACTGTGGCCGCAGAAGCCATCTGGGTTGGCCGTATTGAATACAGCTCTGTGGATCAGGAAGTGGGGCACCTCCGAGATCGTCTAATTCGGAATGCTGTTTCCGTGCCAATGAGCTGGGACCGCAAGGGGAAGCTCAGCGCCCTGGTCGAATAGACCAAGGCGCGGGAGTGGGCCAAGAAGCGAGGGCAAAGAGCGAAAAGAAGCGATGCACAGACGATGTTTCTGCTCCAGGTCAAACTATTTTTCCAAACTATTTTCCTGGAACATAAAGTGAACATACCTCCTGTTTAGTCGAAAAACTAACTACGAGGACATCATGACCGACATGCCATTATTAGATTTCGCAGATTCCTGCTGGGTTGAAAAAACTTTCCCGGAACACCTGGAATCTGCGGCAAACGACACAGTTCCCGCACCCAAGCCCTTCGGTGGAAGTGAGGGGCGAATGGCCAATTTTCCGATCAACGCCCTTGGCGAGCATGGATCGGCAATGGTCAAAGCACTGCACCAGAAATATCAAGCTCCCACCGCCCTTTGCGCCCAAGCGGTCCTGTGTGCAATGAACACTGCCGTAAGTTCGTGGGGGCAAGTCGAGGCCATTCACGGCGGCGGCATGCCGCTCTCGCTCTTTTTGATAACCGTCGCTCAAAGTGGTGAACGAAAGACGGCTGTTGATGACGCAGCACAGCGCGGCATTGTTGTTTTCCAGAGGGAACTCGCTGAGGACTTGGAAGCCGCCAGAAAGGCTGCTGCCGATCTGGATGAAGCGGAATTATTACCCTCCGCAGACATCATCGTAAATGAACCGACGCTGGAAGGTTTGCTCCGGACAATGAGCCGAGGTCCGGGGTTCACATGCCTATCGAATGATGACGCTGCATCGTTTTTTGGTAGCCACGCGATGAGTAAGGAGAAGAAGCAGAAAACAACTGCAACTATATCGCAACTCTGGAGCGGAACCAGGGTCTATAGCCCCAGGGCAGATGGCCGAGATGCTGGTGTGGAGGGGGTTCCGTTATCAATGAGTTTAATGTTCCAGCCCTACTTAAACACCCAGGTCTTCGGAGATCGGGAGCTGGTCGAGCAAGGTTTCCTCGCACGGGTGCTACCTTGCTATCCAAAGTCCACAATGGGAACGAGGTTTTTCCAGGAATGCTCTTTAGAGGCCGAGCAGCAAATCCTTGAATTCGCAAATCGCGTTTTCAACACCTTGGAAGAAGTCCAGGCGCTGCGCCAAACGCGTGAAACTCCAACTGACCGATTTGCGCCGCGCCAACCCCTGCTGCGTTTGTCCAAGGCGGCGAGGAAGGTCTTGATTGCATTCCATGATGAAATCGAGGCTCAGCTGGCTCCTGGCGGGAAGTTCGAAAAGGTGCGGGGGTTTGCGAGCCGGTCAACAGAGAACGCTACTCGCCTCTCGGGTGTTGTTGCGCTCTTCGACAACATCAGTGCGCAGGAGGTTCCGGAAGATGCGGCAATTTCTGCCTGTGACCTTATGCGCTTCTACATTGCCGAGTTCTCCAACCTTCTTTCCCTGGCGAAGTCGCAGAAGGACGAGAGTGAAGCTGGCGAACTTGGAGCGTGGCTGGCCAGGCAGTTCGGTGCAGGTGGGTTGGGGCACGATAAAGAGATCTCACAGTTTGGTCCGCCTGCCTTTCGGAAGAAGGGCGACCGGCAAGAAGCGCTTAGGGTGCTACGTGAGCATGCTTGGATTGAAATGCTCCCCAAGGGAACCGTCGTTGATGGCGCGAAACGAGCCGAGGCATTCCGGATCAGCGAGAGAATCGCGGAGGTGCTCTAAGTCCAGGGTCCGCGGCAATGCTGCGGACCAACCACCTCGGGTAGCGGGGTAGCAACTGAGCGACTTCATAGAGATAAAAAGTGTTTGTGGTCAGATCGTTAGGGGGAGTCATCTAAGCCGATTTCCGGAATTTTTGAACGGTACCCTTTCCTTGGGATGGAAACCAATTTTCACATCCCCCGCATCGCCTTTAGCGCTCATGAAGCAGCCGAAATGATCAATGTAAAATACGAAACAATCCTCGCCGAAATCCGCGCTGGTCGTTTAGTTGCGCGCAAGGTCGGCAAAGAATACCGTATCCATCGAGACATGATTGACGAGTATCTGAAATGCCCAGACCAAGGAAGCCAACCCGCGTCCACATGGACCCAAAGACAGGGGACTGGCGTATCTTCAGATCCGATGGTAGCCGCCGTCGGCTCGGACTACGAGGGCCAGCTGCTTTCGAAGCTGCGGAGCAAGCGCTTGCAGACGAATTGATCCTGGAGCGGCTCGGATCTTCCGCGCCGCGCACCACAGACAAGACGCCAGTCATGGATTTGGTTTATCGCTACGCTGAGGCCAGGGCAGACGACGTAGCGAAACCTCAGCTGCTTGCCGATGCAATCGAGGCTTTGTCGCCGTTTTGGACCGGTAAAGCAGCCGCTGATATCAATCGCACTTCATGCGCCGAATACACGAAGTGGCGAATGAACGGTGGATTGCGAAAACACCATCTAAAAACGCGCGAGACATCTATGTCGAAGGCGAAAATCTCGCAGTCGACGGCGCGGCGCGACCTCACGACGCTGAGGGCTGCTGTAAAATTCGCACAGGCTGACGGAATTCTTCTCGGCACAATGCCGACTGTGGTGCTGCCTGATGAAATGCCAGCGCGTGACAGATCGCTGACACGCAGTGAGGCAGCGAAAATCTTGCATGAATTGTGGCGGGGTGCGCCGACAAAGGCACGGGACGGATCCTGGCACCGTTCCCCAGGCAAAACCAAGCATGCTGCTCGGCTGTTCCTTCTACTTCTTTACACCGGTTCACGCTTCGCAACAGTTGCAAAGACGAAGAGGGAAAAGCGCGAGGATGGACCCTGGGTCGATATGCAGAATGAGATTTGGTATCGGCGCGGATCACATGAGAAAGTGACAAAGAAGAGACGTGAGCCACACAGAATCCCGGGCAAAATCATGCTGGCGTTGGAAAGATGGGAGCGCCTCTTTCCAAATCAGGAGTATTTGGTCGAGCATCCCAGAAGTCCTGGCAAGCCAGTTGGTGATATCGGTCAAGCGCTGGATGGTGCATGTCGGCGCTTGGAGATTGAACGAATTACACCTCACGGGCTGAAACACACAGCGATCACACTTTACATATCAGGTGGTGGCGATCCGATGCTCGCCGCTGAGTATTTCAGCACAGCATATGAGACCATCAAAGAAAACTATCTGCACCTGCGCCCGGACTTCCAGGAAGATGCCCTGGCGAACGTTGTTCAACTTGGCAAGCGCCCGGAACGAAATGGAACGAAACGGAACAAAATGACCTGAAATGGGACGAAATATCACAAAGATACGACATGTAAGTCGTTGAATCTGAAGTGATTTTTTCATAATCCCTCTCGCTCCTAAGGGGCAGGTTGCAGGTTCGAATCCTGCCGGGGTCGCCAGACTAATCTAAAAAGTATGTTCTTTAGATACCTTAGATGCTTCCAATACCCCGATAGGTGACACATGTCGAAGAACTGGCTCAGATGATCCTGTGTGGGTTACAGGCAAACTTTTCATTCGCCAAAGTCAGAGCGAACTCGCTCCTTCAATTTATAGAATTAAAGCTTCGGAAATAATAACCGCAACCATTCCTGACGTCTCAGCCGCCGAGCAAGGTCTTCCGCTACGAGGCCAGTTACCGCTATGGACTTGTTGCGGATACTTGATCCGGGTTCATGATCGCTAGTAATGCCGGACACAGCGGTCATGTGTCGAAAACAGTGTTGTCAAAATGCAGCAAAAGACGGAGCCGACAGGCTTCCCTAGAAAAGGAGTTTCGTTGACGTTAAGTAACGGCCAAGCCCTACTCCCGAAACCAATCTTCTAGGTTTAAAAACAAACAGTTAAAGCCAAAAGGGGAGCATTCTGCGTTTGGGCTTCAATACTACAGCGGTGTTGTACCGGAAGCTGCCTTGGAAGGGCCAAGTGCAACACTTACGACCAAGTGCAACACTTACGACATAGTAACTTAGAAACAGGAAGCTGAAAAATTGTATAAAAATCTAATTAAAACAAGTATTTAATGCCAAATTTTACCACACGGTGCACACGGCTGAGGCGTCGCAGCTTTCTAGTTTTGATCCAGACCAACTCTGGAACTGGAGAACTGACTGTGCCAAGCCTGATCGATACTTTAGTCAAAGCGTCACTGCATGCCAAAAACCCTTTTAATGGCAGAGCCTCCCGGTTCGTTTCAGCTTTGCTGGCTGCGGCGGTGATGATTTCTACCCTGAGTGCACCTTCGGGCGTTGAGGCGCAGCAGTTGTTGGTCGTGGGCAGCGACCGTGGCGGATATTTGCATGACCGATTGGCAGAACTTGAAAACCTTAAGGTCCACGGTATCAAGGTCGAGATACGTGGGCGCGTCTGCTATTCAACATGCACGATGTTTCTCGGGCTACCCGAAACCTGCGTGGATCCGAATACGACCTTTGGATTTCACGGCCCGTCGCGCGGCGGTCGCAAACTTGCGCCCGAGGATTTCGAGTATTTCAGCAAAGTCATGGCTGACTACTATCCGGAGCCACTGAAATCGTGGTTCATGAATACGGCGCGCAAACGCATCAACGGAGTCCACAAAGTCAAAGGTAGCGAACTCATACGCATGGGCGTACCAGCTTGTCGAGCAGCCTGACGTCGAACTTGCCCAAAGGTCAGAGCGCAGGTATCTATTTTCAAGCCGAGAACCAACGTCGGATTTTCGTGGTGGGGGCTGACGTGACCACAAGTCAGGAGACCAGCGCTTCGTGCTGACATCGCTTTTCCAACGGTTTATGCGTCGTGGTGACTTCTTGCCACCGAACCCAGACGTTCCACTTTGCGTGATCGGAGATGTGCACGGTTGCCTCGTGCAGCTTGACAAGCTGTTGTCGGAGGTACCACAGGGCCACCGGATCATTTTGGTGGGTGACTATGTCGATCGCGGAGAGCACAGCGCCGAGGTCCTGCGCCTGATCAGTGCACGTTCAGACCTGACTTGTCTGATGGGGAACCACGAAGAGATGCTGCTGCAATTTCTGAAAGATCCCACAGGGCAGGGCCTGCGCTGGTTGCGTTTTGGTGGCCTGCAAACTCTGGCCTCATTTGGTGTACACGGCGCGCGCTCAGAGATGAGCAGTGACGAATTGACGGACTGTCGGGACAGGTTGCAAGAGGCGATGGGCGACGCGCTGTGCCAATGGGTTGCGGGTTTGAAGACCTGGGAAATGTCGGGCAACGTCCTTGTTGTTCACGCTGGCGCAGATCCTTACGCTTCGCCCAGAGAGCAATCGGCAAAGACTCTCATCTGGGGGCATCCATCGTTTCAGTCGAAGACGCGGCGCGACGGTGTCTGGGTTGTACATGGGCATACGATTGTCGGAACGCCCAGAGCACAAAAGGGACGAATTGCCATTGATACCGGAGCCTTTGCGACAGGCGTACTGAGTGCAGTCTGCCTAAATGGGGCTGAGCCCCGGTTCTTGTCGGCCCATCCTTGAAGGTCTGACACTTAAGCGATGGTAGCGGGTCTATTTCCGATCGAAGCCGCCCCTAGCCTTGTCCCGGCAAATCGCATCTATTAGGACCGATGAAAGCAGATCGGATTTTGAGCTTACTATGTTGATCACTCCTGTCCTCCTCTGTGGAGGGTCCGGAACACGCCTTTGGCCGTTGTCCCGGAAAAGCTATCCCAAACAATTCGTCCCCCTGGTGGGTCAGGAAACCCTTTTTCAATCCTCTGCGCGCCGACTGTCCGGCGCGACGGGCAACCTGAGTTTTGCAGCACCCGTTGTTCTGACGAATTCGGATTTCCGCTTTATTGTTGTCGAGCAATTGCAGGCGGTTGGAATCGACCCCGGCGCCATTCTCATTGAGCCCGAAGGGCGCAATACCGCACCGGCGGTTCTGGCCGCTGCCCTGCGCGCGGTGGCGGAAGATCCAGACGCGGTACTGTTGGTGGCCCCGTCTGATCATGTTGTTCCCGACAAGGCCGCGTTTCACGCTGCCATTGCGTGCGGATTGGAGGCTGTGGCGCAGGGACAATTGGTGACATTCGGGATCACACCAACGCATCCTGAAACCGCTTATGGGTATCTTGAACTGACAAGCGCGGCCAATACTGACGGGTCCCCAGTTCCGCTGAAGAAGTTTGTTGAAAAACCGGACCGAGCCCGCGCGACCGAGATGCTTGAGGCCGGCAACTTCAAGTGGAACGCCGGGATTTTCCTGTTCCGTGCGGCAGATATGATTGCCGCGTTCCGGACCTACGCGCCGGAACTGATGGCGCCGGTTGAAGCGGCGGTTGAAACAGCCACGCCGGATCTGGGCTTTCTGCGTCTGAACCCCGAACCTTGGGGTCAGGCTGAAGATATCTCGATTGACTACGCGGTAATGGAAAAAGCGGACAACCTTTCGGTTGTGCCGTTTGACGCCGCCTGGTCCGATCTTGGTGGTTGGGATGCGGTTTGGCGTGAAAGCGGGCCGGATGCTGACGGCGTGGTGATCAGCGGCGATGCGACCGCGATCGAGTGCAAAAACACGCTTCTGCGCTCAGATAGTGACCAGATGGAACTGGTGGGTATCGGTCTGGAAAATATAATCGCAGTGGCGATGAACGATGCGGTTCTGGTGGCGGATTCCTCGCGGGCTCAGGACGTCAAGAAAGCCGTGACAGCGCTGAAGGAAAAAGGTGCGCCGCAGGCCACGGCCTTCCCCAAGGACCACCGGCCCTGGGGCTGGTTCGAAAGCCTTGTGGTGGGCGAGCGCTTTCAGGTGAAACGCATCCATGTCCACCCGGGTGCCTCGCTGAGCCTGCAAAGCCACTTCCACCGATCCGAGCACTGGATCGTAGTTGAAGGCACAGCCCTAGTGAAGATTGACGATCATGAGCAGCTGGTGACCGAGAACCAATCCGTGTACATCCCTCTGGGGGCCGTGCACCGGATGGAAAACCCTGGCCAAGTGCCTATGGTGCTGATCGAGGTTCAAACCGGCACCTATCTGGGCGAGGACGATATCGTTCGCTACGAGGATATCTACGCACGTGGTCAGGGCGCGAAGGGCTGACCGCAAGCGCAACCTGACATCCGGCCAGGTTCAATACCAAGGCTCAAAGGATAAGAGCCCCCCCATTCAGGGGCTCTTTTCGTGATGGGCATTCAACAATCCTGAATGGCCCCGAAGGCGCGTAATCAAAAAAGCTTGTTTTTCGGTACGGTGGTACAGAGAATCCGCGTCTTTGGGGTGACCTAGACGGCACCGGAACCTGCTGCTTTTTCCCAGGCGGCAGGTCTGCGTTTTAGACCGGGTATACTCGATGTCGAGTTCTTCGGTATTAATCAGCGCCGAACAGGTCTCGGGTGAAGACCTTATCGCTCACATCGCGTATGTCGTCCGACAATCGGTTTGCGACGATGAGGTCCGCCATCTGTTTGAACGCGTCCAGGTCTCGGATCACCGGCGAATTAAAGAAGTGATCCTCGCTAAGAGCAGGTTCGTAGACAATGACCTGAATGCCTTTGGCCTTGATCCGTTTCATGATGCCCTGAACCGAACTTTGGCGGAAGTTATCGCTGCCTTCTTTCATCACCAGCCGGTAGATTCCGACGATCTTCGGCCCTTTCATCAGGATCTGATCGCTCAGGAAATTCTTGCGCGTGCGATTGGCATCAACGATGGCGCGGATCAGGTTCTGCGGCACGTGGTTGTAATTGGCCAATAGCTGCTTGGTATCCTTGGGCAGGCAGTAACCACCATAGCCGAATGAGGGGTTGTTGTAATGCGCGCCGATGCGCGGGTCGAGGCTGACGCCTTCGATGATCTGGCGCGGGTCCATGCCTCCGGCCAGGGAATAGCTGTCCAACTCGTTGAAGAAGGCAACCCGCATGGCAAGATAGGTGTTGGCGAACAGCTTGATCGCCTCGGCCTCGTCTGCATCGGTGAATAGCACCGGCACATCCTTTTCCACCGCCCCTTCCAGCAACAGATCGGCAAAGGTTTTTGCCCGGTCTGACCGTTCACCAACGATGATACGGCTGGGGTGAAGGTTGTCATAGAGTGCTCGCCCCTCGCGCAGGAACTCGGGCGAGAAGATCACGTTGTCGGTGCCGAACCGTACGCGGGCCTCGGTAATGAAACCCACGGGTATGGTGGATTTGATCACGATGACCGCGTCGGGGTTCAGAGCCGTGACCTGTTCGATAACCGTATCGACCGAACTGGTGTCGAAATAGTTGCTGCGGGGATCGTAATTGGTCGGGGTTGCTACAATGACGAATTCTGCCCCCGCATATGCGGCTTCGGCGTCAGTAGTGGCAGTCAGGTTCAGGGTGCGGTTAGAAAGAAATTCTGTGATTTCAGCATCCTGAATCGGGCTTTGGCGCTGGTTCAGCAAGGCGACGCGTTCCTCGGACACATCCAACGCCACGACTTCGTGGTTTTGTGCCAGCAGCACCGCATTGGACAAGCCCACATAGCCGATACCGGCGACGGCAATCTTCATTGTTTCATTCCTTTTGTAACCAGGGCCCGTATCTCGTGTCGGGATGTTGTAGTTTTGTCAATTCACTGCGGCGTTTATGGGTGTTGTAATGATTGAGGGTGTGATTTGAGAGATAGTTCTGCCCCATTTTGTGACGGGGTTTTCAGCG